>DIUG01000019.1 GCA_002422305.1 Patescibacteria group bacterium UBA6164
GTGAGTTTTTAAGTCCGGACTTTTTTTTGTTGTGTTTAGCGAGTTTTAAGTCCGGACTATGAGCTAAATAGCATAAATTAAAATTGAAAATTTGGTGAAGTTGATTATATTTGAGTCCGGACTTAAGAAAAATAGTATTAAAATGTAAAAAATCCGGACTTTTTATTTAAGGATTATTTTTTGCAAATTTCTAAAATTTTGTATAATAAAATTGAATTTAGTTTTTAATTTTTGAAAGTATGGCAACTATAACACTTACAGATAAAACTGTAAAAAAATTTAGTTATATAAAATTGGAAGAATTTATAAATAGTGAAGATTTTGAGGATATTGTTTTATGATATCATATGATAAAATGAAAAACTTGAAAAACTCAAGATTTTAATTCTTTTAAAAAAGAATTATGATTATAGAAGTTGATGAATCTTTTAAAAATGATTTTAAAAAGTTAAAAAATAAAGAAATAGAAAAGAGAATAATTAAAAAAATTGAAGAAATAGAGAAAATAAAAAATATTTTTGATGTATCAAATTTAAAAAAAATGAAAGGATTTGATAATTTTTATAGAATCAGAATTCGAGATTATAGAGTATGATTTGAATTTGATTGATTAAAAATCATTTTACTTAGAGTAAGAAATAGAAAAGATATTTATGAAGTTTTTCCATAAAAATATATTTTTACTGAATTTAGGCTGTGAAACATCTCTTTATACTTGATATAAACCATGAGATAATACTTCACATATGGATTATAATGTTATTAAAAAATGTTATGAACTACTAAGAAAATATGAAAAAAGTTACTATGAAAACTATATATCATTAAATACAGCAGAAAAATTTCCTATACCAAAAGATTTTAATAAAGAATATGAAGAATATAAAAAAGGATTATGGAAATATGAAGATTATCTAAAAACTTTTAAAGATATTGATATCGCAGAATTAAAAGAAAAATGTGAAACTGCTAATGCTACAACTTGAGCTAATAATAAAAACTGCTGACCAGTTTCAAAAGAAGAGTTTCTAAAAACTATATGAAAAGTTATGTCATACAAAGAGTTTGAAAAACAACAAATTCAAAATATTGAGTGACAAAGAGAAAATATGGTGAGTGAGCAAGAGAGATATAAAGAGATTTTGAAAAGTATGAAGTAAATGTGAGTTTTTAAGTCCGGACTCTTTGCTAAATAGCATAAATTAAATTTTGTTTTAATATATTGCTAAATAGTCTGGAGTTCGGACTTTTTATTTAAGGATTATTTTTTGCAGATTTTTAAATTTTTGTATAATAAAAGTGAATTTAGTTTTTAATTTTTGAAATTATGACAACGATAACATTTAAAAAATAAGTTTCTTTTTCTCGTAATACATTTAAAGATGAAAATGAGTTTTTTGTTTATTTTTTAGAAAATTATAATATACAAGATGAAAAAAACTAGTTTTTAATTTTTCTTCTACAAAAGAGCCTTTAATGTTTGACTAATAATTATATTTTTATATAATGTCCATTGACAAGTGTTGCAAGATTTCAATATTGTAACATTTTTTTATTAATTATTTTTTAAAATATGATACAATTTTTTAAAGATTCATTTAGGGAATTAAAACATGTTGTTTGGCCTACAAAGGAAGAAACTAAAAGTTTTTTTATAACTGTTTTAATTATATTAATTTTATTTTGAGTATACTTATTTTTTGCTAATTTTATTTTTGAAGAATTAATTTTAAAAATTAGAGGTATTTTTAAAAATTAATATTATTAACTAATAAAAAATATATGTTAAATAAACCTGAATGGTATGTTATTCAAGTAGTTTCTTGAACGGAAGAGAATGTTAGTTCATCACTTTTTCAAAGAAGAGAGAGTTTTTGATTGGAAGATTATATATTAGATGTTTTTGTACCTACTCACGATGTAGTATCTGTAAGATCTTGATGAGCTAAAGTTACTAAAAAAAAGAATATATTACCTTGATATATTTTAGTGCAAATGAATGTTACAAATGAAAGCTGGTATATAGTTAGAAATACACCTAATGTTACTGGATTTCTATGAGCATGAAATATACCAGTTCCTGTATCTAGTAAAGAACTAGAAAAATTAAAATGAAAAATATTAGAACATTCAGAAACTTTTGAAACTAAATATAAAGTTTGAGATATGGCAACAATAACAAAATGACCTTTTGAATGAAACGAATGAATTATATTAGAAATAAATGATAAAAAATGATTAGTAAAAATGAATGTTAATTTACTTTGAAGAGATACACCTATTGAATTGGAATTTTCTGATATAAAAGTTTAATTTGTTAAAAAAGTATTATGAGAAAAGTAATAATATTTATATTATTTATAATTATTATTTTTATTATAAATGTAACCTTTTATTTTTTATCTGAAGATTATAGATTTTTTTTAAAAACATTAAAAGGGAATAATGTTATAGATTTACAAGAAAAATCATTTAATGATAAAATTATTGATGATAAAATATTTGATGAAGAATTTGTAAAAAAAAGTAATAAAAATGATGAAATATTTATAGAAAAAAATAATTCTTGACATAAAGAATTAAAAGAAGAAATCACATTATGAAAAAATTATATAGATATCATCAATCTTTTTTCTATATATGATATAAAAAAACTAGAGATTAATTCTAATTTATTTGATTTAACAGATGAATATCCAGATAATTATTTTGAATATTATTCAAAAGATTTAACATTATATTTATTGCCAACAAAAAATTATACTGAAGTTTATGATATATTTTCAGTATTAAGTGATGAATTACCATTTAAGCTGAAAGAAGTAAATAATTTTGGAGATAAATCATTTTTTATAAATTTAAATAGTGATATAGATGATAGATTTACTAGAATTGTAATAACAAATAAATGAGTAGTGTTTTGATTGAAAATGAAAAAAACAGAATATGATTTAGTAAAAGAAAAGCTAAAATCATTAAAAAGTGAATAATATAATTTAACCATATAAAATATGTCTAATACTATTTTTTTAACAAATGAATGATTAGTAAAATTAGAAGAAGAATTACAAAATCTAAAAAATATTAAGAGAGTTGAAATTGCTGCTAAATTAAAAGAAGCTATTTCATTTTGAGATTTATCAGAAAATTCAGAATATGAAGATGCTAGAAATGAACAAGCTCAAGTAGAATTGAGAATTTCAGATTTAGAAGATCAATTAAAAAGAGTTGAAATTATTAAAGAAGCACATGATAAAACTGAAAAAATAAATATGTGATCAATTGTAGAAATACAAAATATAAATACAAAAGAAATAGAAATGTTTAAAATAGTTTGATCTACAGAATCAGATATTTTAGCAGAAATGCCTATGATTTCAAATGATTCATCAGTTTGAAGTGCTCTTTTATGAAAGAAGAAATGAGATAAAATTAAAGTTAAAGGAAAATCAGATTCTTTTGAATATCAGATTCTTAGTATAAAATAAATAATCTATTTTTTTATTATAAAATTATGTATAATATTTATTATAACAATTTAATTTTAGTACCAGCAGTAGCATTTGTGGTAACTGTTTTTTTGAAATGAATTTCTATAAAATATAAAACTTGAAAAATTGATATTGCAGGTGCTTTATGAAGTTGATGAATGCCATCTGTTCATTCATCAGTTGTCGTTGCTTTAGCTATGGCTGTAGCTATAAAACATTGAATATGATCAGATCTTTTTGCTATATCTATGGCTTTTACAGTTATTATTATATATGATGCTATAAATGTTAGATTTGAAGCTTGACAACATGCTATAGCTATAAATGAATTTTTTTGAGAAAAAAAATTCAATGAATCTCTTTGACATTTACCAAGTGAAGCATTTGCTTGAAGTATTTTAGGTATATTAGTAGCTGTTCTTTTGTATTATGTATAAAATACATATAATTATTATTCAATAAATAATAAAAAGTTAAATGCTTGATTTAAATTTAAATAAATTTTTTGATATAAAAGAAATTATGAGATTTTTTTGAGAAAATCTAAATATATTTTTAATAATTATTTTTATAATATGATTTTTTGTTATAGAAATATATATGAGAAAAAATATAAAAAAAATAAAAGATGATATAAATAAAAAATATTCAGCTGAACAATTAGAAGAAATAGATCATTTAGAAAATTTAGATCAAGATTTATATATAGAATACTATAAATGAAAAAATATTTTAAATTTGATTAGATTTTTAATATTTTTTTCATTATGTACATTTTTAATATTATTTAAAGCACCTTGAATATTTAATTTTTTAGCTATAGCTCTATGAGCAATTATAATAACATTTAAAGAAGTTATATTATCATTTATAGGATTTTTTTATATATCTACTCATTATAAAATATGAGAAAATCTAGTATTAGGAGATATAAATAATCTTATAAGATGAGAAATAGTTTATATTAATATATTAAATGTATGAATAGTTTGAAAAAGTGATAATTGAGAACATAACTGACAATTTTATTCAACACCAAATTTTAAATTAATAGTTGATAATGTAAGAAGAGAAGAATTAAGTATAAATAAGTATAGAAAAGAAGAAATAGAAATTTATTTTAGAAATGATTTATTTACAATAAGTTTTGATGAGTTTTTAGAAAAACTGAAAGAATTTTTAGAAAAAGAATTAACAAGAAAAAATATAAATAATATATGAAATTATAAAACATATATATGATATAAATATAAAATCAGATTTAAGTATGATAAAGATTTTTTAATTATAAAAGTATTTGTAATAGAAAAACATAGAAATATTTTAAATATTCAAGCTAAAATAGTATCATTTGTTGAATGACTTAAAATATATAAAGAAGAAGTGGAAAAAGAAACATAATTAAGAAAAATTAATATAGACAATAAGTAAAAAAAAGCATTAAAAAAAATACGATTTTTTTCAATAATGCTTTTTTTTACTTATTTTACCTCTATTTTTAACTTTATCTTTTTTAAATCATTCCTCAAAATTTGTATATCATAATATTTTTCATTTTGGTATTTCTTCATTTTTATATGTTTCATCATCTATTATTTCAAGTTTTTTTCAAATTAATTTTTCTATATTTATTATATTTTCTTTATCTTGTTCTATACAAAAAGTAATTGCTACTCATTTTTTTCATGCTCTTGCTGTTCTTCAAATACGATGAACATAAGTTTCTGGATCACTTGGTACATTATAATTTATTACACAAGATAATTCATTTATATCAAGTCATCTAGAAGCTATATCTGTTGCAACGAGTACTTTTATTTCTCAATCTTTTAATGCTTTCAAAGCTCTTTGTCTAGCATTTTGTGATCTATTTCTATGGATATTATCACATTTTATTTTTGCTGATTGTACATATTCCATAATATATTCAGTATCATCTTTTGTCTTAACAAATACTATTATAGAATCATATTCTGATTTTTTTACTAAAAATTGTAATAATTGTCTTCTATGACTTGCTTTTACATGATAAACTTGTTGTTGAATAGTAGATGTAGTAGATGAAACTTTATTAACTGTAACTTCTTCTGGACAATGTAATAATGATGATGCTAATTCTTTTATTGATATTGGCATTGTTGCTGAAAAAAATAGTGTTTGTCTTTCTTTTGGGATTCTTTTTATCACCTTTTTTATATCTCATAAAAATCCTAAATCTAGCATTCTATCTGCTTCATCAAGTGTAAGTATTTCTACATAAGATAATTTAATTATTCATTGACTTATTAAATCTTCTAATCTACCTGGAGTTGCTATCAAAATATCTACTCATTTTTCAATAGCTTTAACTTGATGAAATTGATTTACTCAACCATAAATAACCGTATGTTTAAAATTTGTATTAGTACAATAAAGAGAAAAACTTTCTCAAATCTGTATAGCTAATTCTCTAGTCGGAGCTATTATAAGAGCTTTGATTTTTCTTTTAATTTTTCATTCCACAAGTCATTCTAATAATCTTTTATTATAAAGAATTTGTAAAATAGGTATAGCAAAAGCAAAGGTTTTACCACTACCAGTTTGTGCACATGCTAAAATATCCTTTCACTTAATAGCTAATGGGATTACTTTTTCTTGAATTTCTGTAGGTATATTAAATCCTTCTTTATCTAATGCTTTTAATATAGGTGTTATAATGTTTAATTCACTGAATTGCATATTTTAAATGTTATTTTTTATTTGATATATTATATAATTTTTATCTAAAATAACAAATTCAAATAATAAATTTGTAATTTTAAAAGAGAGTGTTATTTATTTTAAAAAACTCTTAAATCTGATTTAAATCAATACGGTTTTTCAGCTATAAACTAAATCTTAATTTTTAGATTATATTTACTAAACAATAAACTATATCAAACTATGAAGAAAAAATATTGTTTCAGATATTAGATTCTCTTTTACGGATTTTTTTTGTTTTTCACTTAATGTAGTTCAAAGTCCATCAAGTATATTATGGTTATCTCAAAGCTTTTCTAAAAAAACAATCATTTCTTTTATATAACTATCAAACTTTTTTCAAGTTTTTTCTTCTATATGATTTTTATTTATTTCTAAATTATTTTTTAATATAAAATGAATATCAAAAATATCTCTATTAGCAAGTTTAGTTCTATTTATTAAAGCTAAAAACTTATTTGCAACTATAAAATCAATCCAAGCACTTGTAGTTTTATTCACATAAAATTTTTAAAAGAATATTTTCCAGAAACTCATCTAGTTGAAATTTCTATTTTTATATTGTGTTCTATATCTGAGTAAGATAAAAGTAAAAAAATGGTGTTTCTTTTTATAAAACTATCTTTTATTATTCAATATCTTGAAGCTATATTTTTGATTTCATCTAAAAGAGTTTCTTTTTTAGTACTTCAAACTAAGTCAAAATCCAAATCAGTAGAAAATCTATCAAGTCCATAAAGTAAAAACAAAGCTGTTCATCATTTAAAAACAAGACTTTCTTTTAATATATTATTTTTTGAAATATCTAGAAGTAAATTCATCAAAATAAATTTGTGTTTTTGAGTATCAAGTTTAGTTATTACTGCTGACATAAAACTATTTTAAAAAATAAGATTTCGCTTTTTGTTCTAGAGGTTTATTTTTATATATAGGAATCAATTCTATTATTTTTTTATAATCTAGTTTTGATATATTATCAAAATGTATATCTCAAAATAAGTATATAGTATCTAAAAAAGCTCTTTCAGGAGTTGCAATTGAATACAAACCATTATTTATAATTCAGCTTGGATTTAGAAGTATTTCTTTTTTTAAAGTTTTTAGTTTTATTTCAAAATCAAGTATTTTTTTTGTATCTGTTTTTTTATAAGCTAAGTATACATCATCTTGATATTGGAAAATTATAGAATGAATATATAAAGCTGAGAAAAATGAAATATAGCTTGGAGAATAGATTTTATTTGCTAGTTCAAATTTATTTATTTGCTTATCTTTTAAATAAAATATTCATCTCGTAGGAGAATACAAAATTCATTTTGATTTTAGGAATCAAATTTTATTTTTCAAAACTTGGATATTTGATATTCAAAAAATATTTTTTAATTCATCTAAACTAAAAATAGTATTTTTTGAATTATAAAGCTCTATTATTTTTTCCATATACTAGAAGTAATGTTTTATAGTTATCTTTAGTATATATAATAAAATTTACAAATCAAATATTTAATTAAAATCATCAAATTTTTTGATTTTTATCTAACTTTTTCTACAAAAAAATCCATATATCTTACGATTTATGGATTTTTTGTACAGTCTCATAATAAATTCTTTTTTTGCAATTACTCAAAAAATATTATAATAAAAATACTAAATAAAAATAATATAACAATTAATTTAAAATAATATGTTAATAGATTGAACAAAAATAGCTTTAGATATATATGATAAAATAAAAGCAGAGCTAATAAATTTTGATAAAAAACCTACACTTTGAGCAATTTTAGTATGAAATAATCCAGAAAGCCTTAGGTATATTAAACAAAAGAAAAAATGGGCTGATTATGTATGAATAAATTTTAAATTATTAGAATTAAAAGAAGATATATCTGAAAAAAAACTATTAGAATATATAAATAAAGTTAATAAAGATAATAATATTTCATGATATATTATTCAATTACCTCTTCCTAAACACATAAATAAAAATAATATAATAAATTCAATAAATTCTGATAAAGATATAGACTGATTTCATCCTATAAATCAATGAAAAATGCTAATATGAGATAAAACCTGATTTCAATCTTGTACACCTATGTGAATTATAAACATTTTAAAATCTCTTGATTTAGTTTTTTTGGGAAAAGTAGTATGTGTTATAGGTAGAAGTAATATTGTTTGAAAACCAGTTATAGCATTATTAATTAATGAATGAGCAACTGTGATTTGTTGTAATAGCTCTACTCAAAATATTAAAGAATTTACAAAAAAAGCTGATATTATTATTATTGCAACTTGAAAACCAAAATTATTAAAAGAAGATATGTTAAAAAAATGAAGTATAATAATAGATGTTTGATTTTCTGTAATAGATGGAAAAATTATTTGAGATGCTGATACTGAAAATATAGATAAAGCATGACACAAAATCACACCTGTTCCAGGTTGAGTATGACCTTTAACAGTTGCAATGCTTATAAAAAATACATTAAAAGCTTATAAAAAAGAAAAGCTATAAAAAATCAAATAAATATAAAATTTCATAAAAAGTTTAAAAAAGTTTTGACTTAAAAAAGTTTTTTAATAGAATATGTCTCGCAACTTATAATAAATATGCGGGCATAGCTCAATTGGCTAGAGCATCTGCCTTCCAAGCAGAGGGTTGTGGGTTCGAGTCCCATTGCCCGCTCCATTTAAAATTTTGTAATAAAAGTAGAAATTAGTAAATTATTTAATACTTTCTACTTTTATTTAATATAATGGGTGTATAGCTCAGTTGGTTAGAGCGCACGACTGATAATCGTGAGGTCGATGGTTCAACTCCATCTATACCCACCATCGGAAACTGGCGCAATTGGTAGCGCACGCGTTTTGGGAACGCGGGGTTGTAAGTTCGAGTCTTGCGTTTCCGACCATTTTTTGAAATTAACTCAAAACCATCTATAAATTTTACAATTTATAGATGGTTTTTTAGTTTTATTAGACTTGTAGGGAAATAACCAACTCTTGTCCACAGGATGACCTAAAGGCCTAATTCTCTCCCTTATTTTAAGGGAGAGAGGTTACAATTGTTCCCCTTGCCCTTATTTAAGGGAAAGGATTCAGGTTAGGGTTAATTTTGAAATTATTTCACTACAACTTTATTAAAATATATGATTTACAAAATACTTTCTAAATCATATATTTTAATATGTTTAATTCAATTGCTTACTCAAAAATCTATATCATCAAATGAAACGACATATTTATCCCAATTATCGTTTATTGCTTCAAGTGAAGAATATTCTCTAGCAATAGTATCTTCAGAGCCGAGTAAATAACAAACTTGAAAATATTTTGTTACCCCATTTTTTTCTGCTATAAAATCAATTTCTTTTCCATTTGAAAGTCTTCAAATTTTTATACTATATCCGTTTCTTTTTAATTCTAAAAATACATAATTTTCTAATAATTTTCAAATATCTCTTTTAAAATCAAATCAAACTAAACTATTTCTAAGTCCTAGATCTCAAATATAATACTTATTATAAATTTCAAAATACTTTTTAGTACCAGGTTCTACTGATTTTACAAGTTCTAACATATAAACTTTTAATCCATAATCCAAATAATTTAAAACAGTTTCAGGTGAAATTTTTACTTTTTGTGATTTAAGATAATCACTTATACTTTTTGCTGAAAATATATTTCAAACATTTGCAAAAATATACTTATATAAATTCTCAAAAAAATCTATGTTTCTGAGTCAAAAATTTGCAACTATATCTTTTAGTAAAATAGTTGAATAAATTCATTTTAAATAATCAAAGATGATTTTTTCATCAAAATTTACACCGAAAATTCAAGGTAGTCATCCATATTTTATATATTCTAAGAAAAGTTCACGAGATTTAGTTTTTTGCGAGAATATAGAGTATTCACTATAACTAAGAGAATAAACTTCAAATTCTATATATCTTCCAGTTATAAGAGTTGAAAGTTCACTTGATAGCATATTTGAGTTACTTCATGTTATAAATATTTCTGTATCTTTTTGATAAGCCCCCAAAATGCTATTTACAAATTTTTCCCATCAAACTATTTCTTGAATCTCATCAATTCAAACAAATATTTTTTTATCTTTATCTATGTTTTGTAAAAAATTTTTAAATTCTGAGTACAAATCATTATAATCTCTTATAAAATCAAATTCTAAATCTTCTTTATTTATGTAAAAAACATTATTTTTAGTTGTATAATCAGTTTTTATAATATCTTGAATTAAGTATTTTAAAAGATAGCTTTTTCAAACTCTTCTCATTCAAGTTATCACTTTTATAACATTGCTACCCAAGTATTTTTTAAGTCAAGTATTGTAAAAAGATCTTTCTAAAATTTTTTCTTTAAGTATTTCATTTATCATTGAAAAATAGTTATATTTTAATATAAGTTTCAGTTATATATGAAATATTATTTAATTTAAATAAAAAATCAAATTTTTTATTTAAATTTTGAAATTAACTTAAAACCATCTATAAATTTTACAATTTATAGATGGTTTTTTACTATTATAAACTTTAGCTAAGAAAAATTACTAATTTTTTTTCCCCAAGAACCATGTAAGCTACATTTCACTCTTATTTCGAATTCATCTAAATTATCGAAATCAAATTCTACTACTGGTTCTATATCCATTTCTAAATACTTTTCTTCTATTAAATCTCAATATTCATCATACAATGATATTGATGCAATTCTATGATTTTCTCACATAGGATGTATTTCATTTCAAACAGTTACTATTAATTTATTATCTTTTATATTTACTTCTGGAAAATGATCTATTTCCATAGAATCTAAAACTTTATCATCTATATAATTTATTTCTTCTTCTATTCAATGAAAGCTATCATACTCTTCACATACAGGACAAATATTTAATTCTTCTCAAATAGAAATATTTTCTTCTATATCTCAAAAAGCACTGTCATAAATATAATTACAATTTGTACATAAATATTTCATATTTTTTATTTAAAATGTATAATATAATAAATTATAATAAATAAAAAATAAAATGAAACAAAAATTTAATAAAAAAATTCATGAAAAATTTATAAATTATTTTTGAATAAAAAAATACCCAACAAAAATAGAAACAAATTTTTATTCAAAAACTATAAAATATATAAAATATATAAAATGGATACCATGATTAAAAATGATTTGAATCTGAAATAGCATATCTATGAATTGTGCAAGTAATAAATCTGATATAGATTTATTTATTGTTACATCAAATAATTCTATGTGGATAAATAGAATCATTATTACTTTTTTATTTAAAATACTAAATGTTAGAAAAACTGCAAAAAAACATGCTTGAAGATTTTGTTTGAGTTTTTTTGCAACACAAAAGTGATTAGATTTTTCAAAATGGAAAATTGATAATGATATTTATTTATATTTTTGGATAATTTATTTTAAACCTATTTTAAATTATGATAATACTTATGAATTATTTATAAAAAAAAATAGTAATTGGGCAAATTTCAGTGAATATGAAAATATAATTAAAGAAAATAAAAAATATATAAAATATAGAAACATTATTATAAAATCTACAAAAGATATTAAAAAATGATCTGTTTTTTTTAACTATAAAGAAAAATTTTTAAATAAAGTATTAAAATTAATTAATTACTTATTTAAAATGATATTTTTACAAAAAACATTGAAACATTACAATTCAATATGAAAACCTTATTGAGTAATAATAAATAATAATTTATTAAAATTTCATAATTGAGATATAAGAGAAAATATAAAAAAAGAATTAATATAAAAGAGTAACTAAAAGATTTAATATTCTTTAGGTACTCTTTTTTAATGTATTATTCAACAGTAACACTTTTAGCTAAATTTTGAGGCTTATCTATATCTCTTCCTAAATTTTTTGCTACTTCTACGGAAAATATCCATAGTGGTATTAATGGTAGAAAAGGAGTTAAAATAGTATGAGATTTAGGCATTTCTATAATATCATCATATATATCTTTTACAGTATCTCAGGCTGTTATAACTCATAATACTATTCAATTTCTAGATTTTATTTCTACTACATTTGATATAGTTTTTTCTCTTAGAATTCATTTTGGATTTATAACTACACAAGGAATATTAGGTCAAATTAAAGCTAATGGTCAATGTTTTAGTTCTCAAGTAGAATATGCTTCGGCATGTATATAACTTAATTCTTTAATTTTTAAGCTACATTCACAAGCAGTTCCATAAACTAGATTTCTTCATAAATAAAAGAAGTTAGAATATTTCGAATATTTTTTAGCTAAAGTTTTTATATAATTTGTTTGCTCAAGCATTCACTCTAGTTTTTTATCTAATTCTCATAGCTTTTCTATTATTTTTATTGATTCTTGAACTTGTAGATTTCTTTTTAATCACATACTTAGTGACATAATAAGTAAAGTTGCTAATTGTCCTATTATATTTTTTGTTGATGCAACTCATATTTCAATTCAAGAATGTGTATATAATCACATATCACACATTCTAGCTATAGTACTACCAACTACATTTACTATTCAAAAAGTTAAACATCATTTTTGTTTTACCATTTTAACTCATTCTCTTACATCGGCTGTTTCTCAAGATTGAGAAATAAAAATATATAGAGTTTTTTTATTTGGTATAAATGTTTCATATAAAAATTCACTAGAAATTCTTGCTTCTGTTTTTATTCAAGATAATTGTTCAAACCAACTTTTTCATACTAATCATGCAAAATAACTAGATCAACTTGCTATTATTTCTATATTTTCTATATCTAATTCATTTATTTCTTCTAAAGTTTTATTTGTAATAGTTTTTGTTTCGAAATCTATTCTTCAATTTAATGCATTTCTTAAAACAGAAGGTACTTCAAAAATTTCTTTTTCTGTAAATGTTTCAAATTTTCATTTGTCTGAAACTTCTAGATTTTTATCTATTTTTTGATGAGTTTTATTTATCTCTTCTCACATAGAATAAACACAATATTTTCAATTATCTATTACTATAGTTTCATTATCTTCTAAGTAAATGAATTCTTTAGCAACTCTACATAATGCATTTATATCACTTGATAAAAATATTCATTGATTTCATATTCATACTATCATTGGGCTTCATAGTTTTGCTCAGACTATTACTCATGGATTTTCCTTATCAATAACAGCAATAGCATATGCTCAAACAAGCTTTTTTATAACTTTTTCTAGTGTCGTAACTATATTTCAATTAAAAAGATTTTCAAATAATTTTGCTATTATTTCAGTATCTGTTTCAGAATAAAAATTATATTTTTTTTGTAATTCTTCTTTTAATCCTATATAGTTTTCAATTATTCAGTTATGTACTACATAAAATCTCTCATTTTCTGAATAATGTGGATGAGTATTTAGTTCAGTTACTTTTCCATGAGTAGCCCATCTTGTATGTGCTATTCAACTATTATAATTATCTAATTTTTTATCATTTTTTTCTATTTTTGTAGCAAGATTTGAAACTTTTCATATTGATTTTTCTACATAAATTTCTCAATATGTATTTACACACATAACTCATGCACTGTCATATCACCTATACTCCAAATTTCTAAGTCAATCAATTAAAAAAGGAATAGAATTTTTAGTTCAATTATATGCAAATATTCAACACATAAATTATTATGTTAAGAAATAATATATAAATTATTATAATAGTATTTTTATTTATGCAATTAAAATTATTATTTTTTATAAAAAATAATAAAAAGTTATAAAAAATAAATTTTTATGCATCTAAATCACGAATAACTTGTTTCAAAATCTTTTCTATTTTATTTTTATCTTTTTTTATAAAATCTAAAGTGGTTTTAATCATAGCAAATATATTTACATTTGATTTTGCTCAATCTATCCAGTTTTCATTATTTTCTATTTTATCATCCAAAAAATCTATTTTTGGGTTAATATATGTTACTTTTCAAATTATTTTTAGATTAGATTCATTTAAATCTATACTTTTTATATAGTTTTTTACAAATTTATTTGATCATCATCAAATCATAAAAAAATTATTTGGACATATTTTTTTTCCTAAAATTTCTTCTAAAGTAATTATTAATATATCTTTAAATATAGAAAGAAAATTATCTTTTTCTATTGTAAATCTATCTAAATCGATAGATTCAATTATATCATTTTTTGTAAGATTATAATTTTTTCTTATTTGTTTTATTAAATCATTTATTCCAAAAGCTAATTTTTTAGCTCATTCAATATTATCATCTTTTTTTACTATTATGGATGTATGTGAATTTCAAATATCTATAATAACTACATCTTTTATGTTTTTAAATAATCAAGTAAGTGCAAATTCACTAGGAATTATATTTAATATATTTTTTCAAATAGCTTTTTTAATGTAAGAAATAGTTTCATATTTTGATTCAGCTATAAAAATATTTAATATAGAAATATTTATTTCTTTTGGATTTGTTCAAATTAGAGTTTTTGTTTCTTTTCTATCACTTGTAATTTTTGATATATTACTAATAATAAGTTTTAAGTCATTTTTTTTATATCATGAATTTTCTCTAATATTCTTAAAATGTTTTTTTAAAGCTATATTTTCAATTATACTCATTATTTCGTACAATTCTTTTTCATCTATATTTTTTTCATATTTTTCTCTTATATGATTTATTTGTGAAAATTCAAAAAATAAATTTGTTGTAGGAATATTTATAATTACATCTTTTATTTTTATATTTCAATCTTGTTCAGCTTTTTTAATAGCTAAAGTTATATTTTCAGACACTCATTTTAAATTTTTAATCTCTTGCATTTCAATATATTCTTCATCTTGTCTTTTTTCTCAATATCAAATTAATTCAACATCTCTATTTATAATCTTACAAATTCATACTCTTATTTTATATGTTCATATATCTATTATTCAAATTATTTTTGGTTTTATTTCTTTTTTTATAAAATTCATATAATTTTAATTTTAATTATTAAAATACCTCTTAACTTAATCCTTACTCCTGATAATGGATAGAATTTAAGAGAGAGGTATATTATTTTTTTAAGCCATTATTTGTTTTCATATTTTTTTTAATAATCAATTTCATTCATTGATTTTTCAAGCTCAAATTAAAGCCATAGCTAAATCTTCAGTTATTAAATCATCATTTGGTGATAATATAAGAGCTCTATTTAAAATACTTATTCATCTTTCAGTATTTCATATCATAGTATAGGCCCATCATAAATTTCTTAAAACTTCTGAATTATTACCTAAAATCTTATTTGATATTTCTAAATATTTTATAGCTTCAAGTATTTTATCTTGAGATAATAAAATAAATCATTTTAAATAATTTCAAGTAGCTGATTCATTATTTAAACTAAGAGCATAGTTTATAGATTTTAATCATTTTTCTAGTTCTCATTTATATAGATATATATCTGCTAATTCTTCATATAATCTATAATCTCCATTATATTTTATTAAAGCATTTTCTATAATATTTACTGCTTCATTAAATCTTTGATCATTTTTTAATGATTCTATATTTAGTATTATTTCTTTTATTTTATCCATAATAAATTATTATATTTTTAAAGGCATTATAATATGCTTAAAACTATCAGTATTATCTTTTTTTTCAGGATCAGTTATAGGGGATATTAATATAGGTGATAGAGGATTTTCAAAACTTATACTAATATGAGTTGTTTCAATTACTCAAAGTACTTCTAGAAAATAAATAGAATTTATTCATATTATATTATCTTCTCATTCAACTAATCAAACTAAAGTTACATCTCATTCTCATATTTGAGTTTCAGCTGTTTCTAATTCTATTCATCTACTTGCAGATAAGCTCATTTTTATTGAATAATTATTTTCACGGCTTATTAAATTTATTTTTTTTAGTGCTCACATTAAATCTACTCTATTTACTTCGGCTTTTGTTAAAAATGAAGTAGGAAAAAAATTTATATAATCAGGGAATTTACCATTCAATAATCTAGAAAATATTTTTATATTTCAAAATATAAATGATATTTGATTATCTCAAGAAATAATTTTTACTTCATCATTATCAGATAATATATTCTTTATTTGAGAAGCTGTTTTGCTAGGAATAATTTGAAAAAAATCGTTTTTTACATTTTCAGATAAAATTGTTTTGTATTCAGATAATCTAAAACTATCTGTAGAAGCAAAAATCACCTCATTTTTTTTTACCTCCATATATAATCAAGCCAGATTAGGTCTTATAGCTCATTCTGCTGAAGAAAAAAGAGTTTTATCTATAGATTTTTTTATTATTTTTCATAGTATATTTATACTAACTTCTTCTCTAATACTTGGAATTAAGGGGAATTCAGATGCTTCTATTCACTTAATTTTCATTTTTCAACTAGAAGTTCAAATTTTTATACTATTATCATTTAAAAGTTCTATAGTTACTTCATCATCTTGAACTAAAGATATATAATTTGTAAATAACTTACTAGGAATACAAAAAGCTCATTGTGTTTCTATTTTAATATTATCAACAATGACATATTCTATTGCCATTTCTAAATTATTAGAAGTAAGAACAATATTGTTAAAATTTACTTTTAATAATATATTTTCCAGGATAGGAGTAGTTGTAATTGAAGCAGTTGCATGATTAACTATATTTAATCAATCTTTCAATATATCAGTATATATTTTAAATTTCATATTTTATTATTTTAAAGTAAATTTTAATTATAATGAATTATATCAAAAAATACTTTTTAATCAATTATTTAAAAGCTTTTTATGTTAAAAACTAGAAATGTTATTTTTTAGCTTTATTTTAAGATTCAAAAATTATAACAAGTCCACTGTTTCTAAATATTTCAGGTTTTATTTTTTGTAAAAATTCCCTTAATTTATCTCATTTTATTATTATTTTATAATAATATTGATTAAATTTTTTTGTTGGATTTGGAACTAGTAAGATATCTATTTTTTCTAAATTAATATTTTGTTTAAAGTTGTTAGTGGTACATTTTTTTTTTGTATAGAAAATTTCATTTTCTATATCTAATTTATTTTTTAAATTTATCATAAATAATTTTGCTTTTTCCTTGCTTTTATTTCTAAATTCTAGAGTAAACATTTCATAATATGGTGGATATTTAAAAAGTTTTCTTTCTTCTAAAGTCTTTATAAAAAAGTTTTTATAATTATTACTAGTTATATTTTTTATTATTTCATTTTCAGGTATAAAAGTTTGTATAATTATTTTAGAAGTTTCTCATTTTCTAGATCATCTTCATATTAATTGTTTTATATTTGAATAAACTTTTTCTTCTGTATTGTATTTTGGAACTAAAAGTTCTTGTTCTAATAAAATTACTCATATAAGTCATATTCATCTAAAATCAAAACCTGTGGTAATCATTTTTGTTCATATTATTATATCACTATTTTCTAAATTTTTCAGTGCATTACTTTTTTCTGTTTTATTTTTTACTGTATCAGTATCAAATCTAAAAATATTATAATTTGGAAATTCTTTTTTTAGACTATCTTCTATTTGTTGTGTTCATATTCATATTTTTTGTAATTTTTCCTTTCAACATTTTTCACATTTAATAGGTATGTCTTTATTTTCTCAACATATGTGACATATTAATTTTTGAGGATATTTATGAACTATTATTGAAACATCACAATTATTACATTTATATAAATAATTGCAATTATTGCATATTAGAGATGAATATTCTCATCTTTTATTTAAGTAGAGTATTATTTTTTTCTTTTCTAATAAACTATTTTTTATTTCTTTAAGTAGAGTATTTGATAAAAAAGAGTTTATTTTTGATTTATCTTGTGATAAATTTACTATATACATATTTTAATATTATTATTGATAGGATTTTATTTCTTAAATTATAATAAATGAATAAATATGTCAAACATTAAATTATTAATTAATTAAAATCTTTTTGTCAAATTTTATTTTTCATTATTATATTTGAAAATAAAATAATTTTTAAATAAATTTATTTTATTAAATTAAAATTCTTTAGAATTATAATAAATAAATATTATGCAAGAATTATATAATAAATTGAAAAAATATTCTATATATGATGTTATAAAAATAGAAGAAACAGATAGGCAATATATAGCTTTAAAAAAATTATGGAACAATTTAAATAGATTATCTTATGATTGTAATATGTGTAAAGGTGATATTTATTTATCACTTATTTTAGCAAATTCTATTATTTGTTATCAATTATCATGAAAATGAGAGGATTATTGGGAAGAGTTTAGTAATTATTTTGTAGATTTTTTTAATTTATCAAAAATAAATAATTTAAATTCAGATAGTATAACTTTATTTTTATCAAATTTTATTAAACAATCAAAAAATAATAGGAGATTTATAAATATAAAAATAAATAGATTAAAAAAAATGAAACCATTTTTAGAAAATTTTTTATGAAATACTGAATATTATTATGATAATATGGAGACATTAAGAGATGAAATAGTAAAAACAATGAATCAAAAAAAAGATGCAAAAACTATAGTTTTTGCTATAAAAATGTTTTCTTATTGATCTAGAAATGTATTTGATAAATTAAATTATTTTCCAGAAAAAATTTCTATACCTATTGATTCAAGATTGATAAATTTATTTGTAAAATATTGAAATAATAATATGAATTACGAATCTATTGATACTTCTTTTAAAAAAAATATATTTACTAAGGATATAAAAAGATTTTATTTTGATTTAGCTAAAAAAATAGGTATACCAGAGCTTCATTTAGATGCTTTAGTTTGGATTAATTATAATGAATTAATGATTTAAATTAAATTTTATAACAAATCAAAATCTTATATAAGTAGGTAAGAGGAAAAATACTAAAGATTTTTAAAAAGTGATTATTAAATATATAAAAAAAATAAAAAACTTTTTTATTTTTTTAGTAACTTGACTTTTATTTTATTATTATATAATTTGTTTTTACAAAACAAAAACAAAAACAAAGGAGAATTAAAAATGGCAACAGTTCTTATCTTAAAAAGAACATATTTAGTGAAAAATTGTTCAAAATATTTTGTTATTTTTGGATTGAGTTTTGCTCAAATATCAAATATATTTTATTGGGGGATTATTCCTTTACCTGAATTATTTGATATTTTTCTTTTATTTTCACTTTTTTTAGTGATATTAGAGGAAAATGAAGTAATTAAACCTACAAAATGGTTAAATTATTTATTGTTTTTGGGGAGTTTTAATAATTTTTTGGTAACTTATTTTTTCTTTTTATGGAGTTTCTTACAGCCAGAAAAAGATTTGAATTTCATTCATTTATTTGGATTTCCTGAATTTGTTCAAATTTATTTTGATTCTATATCTTTGTTTGCACTTTTATATGTTTGTAAAAAATACAAAGATTTTATAGAATTAAGTAGAAAAAACGATTTTAATAAAAAAGTATTATTGATGGAATTATTATTAATAATATCTATTTTTATTTTATAAATTTATTTAAAAATATTTTATTTAATAAATATTTTTAAAAATAAAAAAAACACTATTTTAATCTGCTACCAAAAAATAGGAATAGATAAAATTAGGTGTAATTATTTAATAGATGATTTCTGTATTATACAGGATTCATCTTTTTTATATTCGAAAAAATATCCAAAAGAGTCTTGTATATTTTTAAAAAGGTATATAATTTAATAGTTTTGATATGTTATAAAATTTATTTTTTAATTATTAAGATTATGAAAAATATTTTTTCTAAATTTTCTGTAGAAAATTTTATAATAAATCTTAAAAAAACTTTTTTAAGATTTCCGTTATCTTTTGTTTCAAGTATTATAATATTTTTAATATTTGAATACATAATTTATAATTGAAATATAATTAGTAATTATACTGAAAATATATTATATAAATCCATTTTATCTATTACAACTATATATTTTCTTTCCATATGAATTTATTTATTATCTGAAAAATTTAATTTTTCTAAATTAAAGACTCTTTTATTTCAATTTGGAAGTATTCTTTTTTGAGTATTATTTTATTTTAGTTTTGAACAAAATTTATTTAATAATTTTTATTCAGAACAATTTGTATATATAATTATTACCTATATAGGAGTTATATGTTTTGTTTTTATATCACCTTTTATTAAAAAATTATTAAATAACAATATAGATAATGACAAATATTATACATATTTCAATTCACTTTTTTCTAAAATATTAATGTCTATAATAGTTTGATGATTTTTAACTTTACTTTGATTTATAGCCTTAAATACAGTTTTTTCTTTATTTGAATTAAAAACATATTTAGATGAAAATAAATTTTATTGATATTGGTCTGCTTTCTCTTTCTCTTTATTTACACCAATTTATTTTTTATTTATTTTTCCAGAAAAAAATATTAATATATTATTATTAGATAAAATAAAAGAAAATAAATTTTATAATTTCTTGAGTAATTATATAGCACTTCCTTTTATAATAATTTATTTTTTTATATTATATTCTTATTCCTTAAAAGTATTATTAAATTTTTCGGATTGGCCAAAATGAATTATTTCATGGATGGTTATATTATTTTCTTTATTTTGATATTTAATTTATATATTTTCTTATGCATTTGAAAATAAATCTATATTGGTAAAAATTTTTAGAAAAATTTTTCCATTTGCAGTATTATTTCAAACACCTATGCTTTTTTATACAATTTATTTGAGAATAAATCAATATGATTTTACTATAAATAGATATCTTATCGTAGTTTTTTGAATATTTTTAATATTAATATCTATTTACTTTATTTTTTCAAAGAAAAAATATTTATTATTAATTTCTTTTTTATTAACTACATTTATAATAATTATTTCAATTTCTCCTTGGTGAGTTTATAGTTTTCCAGAATTAAGACAATTAGAATTATTAAAAAATGATTTAATAGAAGCAAAAATATTTCAATCAGGCGAAATAATTTTACCCCAAAATAAAAAAGATATTGAAGCTAAACTTTCATGAAAAATATATGAAAAAATAAGTTATTTATGTAGTTATCATGGTTGTGATAGTATGTTTAATATATTTTGAAATGTACTTGATGATATAAAAAATCAGGATAAAATAGAGTGGGAAAAAAATCATAATGAACGAATAAAAAAAATAGAAGAAGAAATTGTTAATTATAAATGAGAAGATATGGATATTCTTAATTCAAATAAAAAACTTTTATCTAATTTAGAAAAAGAAACTTATAAATGAATTGATATATGGAGATATTCAAATAAATTAGTTGAAATATTGAAAGTAGAACCGTATTATCTATGAAATTTATTAAATCAAAAATATATTTCTTTTTTTCTAAATTATTCTAAAAGAAATAATTTTCTTGAAGTATCAAATTACGATTATTTACTTCCTATTTTAGATATAAATCAAAATAATATATTATTAAATAAATGATTAAATTGAACTATAGTAGATGAAAATATTTTATTTTATACAAAATATGATTTAGATAATGAAATAATATTTATATATAAAAATAAAATATTATTAGAGGAATTTAGTCTTAAGGATGATTTATCTAAAATATATGAGCAAAATATTAATAATATAAATACTAATTGATTTATTGAATTAGATAATATAGTTATAATAGAAAAAAAATGACAAAAAGTGGAAATTAAAATTTTACTAGAAGATTTTGTAATAAAAAATCCTGATTATGATTGAATAGATAGTTCTTTTTATAATATTAATTGAAAAGTTTTATTGAGAGAGATTAAATAAAAACTAATATAATTTATTTATAACTTTTTAAATATTATCAAGAAAATAGCCAAAAAAGTTTGTATTTTTTATAATTATATGTTATTATATAAACATATTTAGTAATTAATTTTTAAAATTGTGATTTTACTTTCTACATCATCTTTGAATTGATACTGATTGCATAGAATTTTCAAATTTGCACATAAAGCTTGATTTGATTGATTAGATATATCTTTATCTAAATTACATTTTGACTACTGGGATGAAGATTATATTAAAGAATTAAGTGATAGTTTTAATATGCCTGTATTATCTATAACTGCTCCACCTATTTGAATGAATCAAAAAAAAGCAGAAAGTATAATAAAAATTGCTCTTAAATTATGAACTCAAATAGTTACTTTTTCTCCACCTCATTTTAGAGATAAAGAAACTAGTTGGTTTAATAAATATTTATTAAAAGCAAAAAGAGATACACATATAACAATAGCAATACAAAATGTTGAACCTAAGTTTTTATTTTTCATTATACCAGAATATAAAAATTCTACATTATCAGAAATAAAAGAGATTACATGAAGTTCATCATTAGATTTATCTAATATAGAACCTTCTTCAGGTATGGATATATTAAAGGCACAAAAGATTTTATGAGGTAGTTTAAAAAATATTTTTTTAAGTGATAGGCAAGGTGTGAGAGTGTGATTATTACCTTGATGAGCAGGTTGAGGAATTTCATATTTACCTTTAGAAAGTTTTTTTATGAAATTAAAGACAACTTGATATAATTGATTTATTACATTAAAAGTAAAACCAAGTGAATTATGAGTTTGAACTGAAGAAAAGATATTACAAAATCTAGAATATACTTTAAGTTATTATAAAAAACATTTTTTAAATTATAAGTAAAATAAAAATAGGAACAACTTTAGTTGTTCCTATTTTTTATATTTTTTTCAATTATTATTTACTCACCTTCTAAAAACTTTAATTAAAATCACCTAATTTAATCTTATTTATTTTTCCCATATTTTATTTATTTTATCTAAAATATTTTTTTCTTTTAAAATGATATTTTCTAAATCAGGCTTATATGAATGATTACTTATACAATTAATTACTAATAAAATATTAGAAACTGTATTTTTCCTAAAAAATAATTTAGGTATTCAATCTCATCTAAGTTTATCTATATTTTTTTTACTACAGATATAATCATCAGATGAATCAAATGAATCAGTATTTAATTTTTCAGTATTATAATATCAATCTAAATCTAACTCCATGTCATTATACATTTGAGAAATTCAATAATAAACATTTTTTAATCATTCTTTAAGATAACTTTCTGAAAAGAATATTAAAGTTCAATTTATATTTACTGTTTCAGGAGTTTTTATTAGTAACTCTGATAATATATAATTATATTCATAATTCATAGATATTTCAAAAGATGAATTAATATCAATACTACTTTCAAAATTATTTTTTATGTAATTCAATGTTGAATCTTTCAGTTCATAATTATTCATTATAAATTCTAAATCACTTAATGTTATAGTATTTATAGTAATTCAAACTATAAAATTAACTAAAGTTCAATAAGAGGATATTAATAATTTTGATAATTTATAATTTTCTATTAAATAACTTATTGCTTTTTCTTCTTCTCACTTTTCTAAATAATATAATGCATTATATAAACTTTCTCTAGTCATCATTGATAGTCAGTCTAAAGAAGGATAATTTTCATCAAAATTGTAAACTATAGCTTCTTTATTAATAATTTCATCAATTCATAATCTTAATTTATCAATTTCTTTTACTCTATCTATATCAAATTTAAAACTTATTCAAGTGTCGGAAATAACTTTACTCATATATTCTTCATTTCTAAAATTTTTATCTTCAATAAAATCTAAGCTATTTATATGTTCTCAATATCTTTTTAAATCTCCAAATCAGTTTTCTTTATCAGAAATGTTTTTATATTGCTCAGGAATATTAAAATAATTATCATCAATATACTTAAAATCAATTACTTTACTATATTGTACAAAGTAAAATATAGTAAAAGATATAATAATTATTAAATATAGTATAAGTACATTTTTATATTGATTTTCATTTGTATATTCTATTTTAGTAATTTTATAATTATTTTTTCTTTTTATACTTTTAAATATATATATAAATTGTGCAATAAAAATTATTATTAATATAATTGCCTTAATAAAAGCAATATAATAATTAGTGGCTTCAGAAAATAAGGAAATTATTATAATGAATACAAAAAAGAAAACGATTAATTGGTAAATAGTAAAAAATATATATTTTATGTAAGTAAATATTTTACTATCTTTTATATTTGGAATTTCTTTTTTAGTTTCATTTTCTATTTCTTCATTATTTTGATCCAAATTTAATATTTTTTTAAATTTGATAAATTTATATAAAAATATTAAATGATATAATATAATTATAATAAGAAAAAATGATTTATAAATAGTTAATCATATGTATAATAATAATATAAATATAATAAAGTATATATTTATATTAGAATACTTTTTAGGATTATTAAAATATTTAAATATTAAAACTACTTGAATAATAGATAATAATAAGCTAATAATTCCTCCTTTTAATAAATAATTTAATCAATAATATCAATATCAGTAATCAATTCCTAATAAACTTAAAAATATACCCATTAGAACAAAAAAGAAATAAAATTTAATTGAAAATGGTATTTTTATTGTTTGCATAAGTTATTATTAATAAATATTATTATAATTTTACTATATTTAATTATAAAAAGCTATTATTATAATGCTATATTTTAATTTCCACCTTTTCTTATTATAATCAAACAAATATTAATTAATTAATATTTAAAATAAATTATTCTTTTACACTAAAGTGCATCATCATACCAGAAAACAAATGTTCTGAAATATGACAATGAGACATCCATTCTCAAGTATTACTCATATCAACCAATATATCAATATTTTCTCATGTTTTTAATAAAACTGTATCTTTCCATACTAAATTTTCTTGTCTTTCTCAATCTCTATTTATAACTAAAAATCTTTGTCCATGTATATGAAATGGATGTTGCATAGGATGAGCTCAATCTTTTTTATTTTCAATATGGATTTTTACTATATCTCATTTTTTGAATTGCCAATTTATATCCATATTTTCTTTTTTTGTATCTTTATCAATAATTTTCCATTCATAATTTAACGAAGTTGATAATTGATTCATCATTGGCATATTGTCATCCCACTCAATATCTTGATTTGAATTATCTCACATCATACCATGTCACATATTCATATTTCACATTTGTTCATCAGTAATTCATCATTTTTTTCATAAGTTTCATAATTCTAGACTTAGATTTTTATCTACTTTTTTATCAAAATATTCTCTATAATTATCTATATCTTTAATTACATCATAATTAACATTTAAATACTCAAAATCACTTTTATAAGAAATATCTATTTCTTCATTTGAAACTAAAATTTTTCACAAAACATAGTTGTTATCAGGTGTAGAATTTTGTATTTCAAAAGTTCCAGAATCTGGAGCATATAAATCTACAATATATCTTTCTCATGGTGAAATAACTATACTATCTATAAATGTCTCTTTCTCATATTTTCAAATATCTGATCATATAAGTTTCATTTTAACTCATGGAATTTTGAAATTAAATATTCTTGTATTTGCTACATCAGTCAAATATACTCTTACTACTTCTCATTTTTTCATATTAAAAACATAATCAGTATTTCCATTTATAAACATAGTACTTCCAAATCTTCACATCAAAACATAATTTGTAAATTCTTTATAAAAAGGTTTTAATTTATTTCAATTCAGAGATATATCATCTAAAATTATAGATTCTTCACGATTTACTTTTGAATAATAATTATCATCAGTTGGTTCCACTATATAATTACCATACAATCATAATTCTTGTTGTATATCTTCTCTCAAATGTGGATGATACCAAAATGCTCACACATCAGGGAAACTAAGCTCATAAGTAAAGCTGTCACCTTCTAATATAGGTTCTTGTTTTCACATCATATCTTTTACAACTCAATCAAACATGTCACTAAGTCTTAATCAATGAGAATGCAAAGTAGTTTCTAAATCTGCTACTTTATTTACTATTGTTAGATTTACTTTTGCACCTTCCTTTACTTTAATTAATGGTCATGGAATACTTCAATTATAAGCAAGCATTTCAACTTGTTTTCATCATATATTTTTTTTAATTTTTACTATTTCAATAGTATAATTATCACCATCTTTCAAATTTACAATTTCTTGTTTTTTCTCTTCTACTGCTTCTTGTCATTTTCAATATATTAATTCACTTTTTATAATTTTATTATTTGTACTATTATTCATATTTCAATGCATATTTCACATATTCATATAATTTATACTATATAAATAAATAATATATCATAAAAATAAAGTTAATAATACCACTAAAATTATTATTATATTATTTTTTTTCATATTTTAATTTTTATTATTAAAGTTGTAGGGAAATAACCCACTCTTGTTCACAGGATGACCTAAAGGCCTAATTCTCTCCCTTATTTTAAGGGAGNNTAATTTTAAAATTATTTCCCTACAAGTATATTAAACTATCTAATCTTAAAATCCTCTTTTGATACAAAATGTATCATATCATAACTAGTAAAAGTTTTTTTCAATTGTTTATAAAATATTACATCATTTCAGAAAAAATTAGATAATTTATCTCAAATATTTTTTATAAGTCCTAATTGGAACATCATATTAGTGTCAGTAAATCATACATACATATTAATGACTCAATTACTAGTAAAAGTATTTGTATCAATTTGATTTATAAAATATTTAGGTATGTTCGTATTATCCATTAAATAAAATGATCTAATTCATAATTTATCAGGTGTAGCAAAAAATACTAAACTAGAATTATCTCAAATAACTTTATCATAATTACTAGAATTGAAAATATGCACATCATCCAAAAAAGTATCAGTCTTAGATAAAATTCATACTACTTTTACTTTTTCAAGTCAAAAGAAATTTTTAAGTTCATCTCAAACTCATTTTATTAATCATAATTCTATCATCATTCTAGCTTCCATATATCATATAACTACTTCATCATTTTTAAGTGAATTTATTCAAGATGAAAGTTTAAAATATTGTGGAATATTATCATTAAATATAAATATCTTTGGAGCTAAGTCTTCTTCTATATTTATTTTATTTTTTGAATTAACTACAAAATTTGTAATACTAGTTAATACTTTATCATTATTTTTTGTATACACTTTTTCAAAATTATAAGTTTGACTTACACTAGAAAAAGAAATAAAAATAGAAAGAAAAAATATAACTAATAATGAAATACTTACATAAGAAAAATATTTATTTTTAACACTTATTTTTAAAAGTAAAGAGTTTACAACAACAGAAACACTACTTAGAGCCATAGCTAATCAAGCAAGTTCAGGTTTTAAATATAATCAATAGCTAATAAATATTCATGCTGCTATAGGTATTCCTAAAGAATTATAAAACAATGAAAAAAATAAATTTTGTTTTATTTTTGAAACAGTTTCTTTACTCAAATTTATAGCTTTTACTACATCATTTAAATCATTTTTCATAAGTACAATATCCGAACTTTCAATCGCTACATCATTTCCAGATCACATACCAATTGCTAAATCACTATTCATCATGGCTATAGAATCATTTATTCAATCTCATACCATTGCTACTTTTATACCTCTTTTTTGTATTTCTTTGATTATATTTCATTTATCTTGAGGTAATACTTCAGAATATATATTTTCAAGTTTTATTCATACTTTATTTGCTATATAATTAGCTGATTTTTTATTATCTCAAGTAATCATAAACACTTCTATTCACATATTTTTTAAAGTATTTATAGCAGTTATAGAAGTTTCTTTAACTTCATCACTTACAGATATTAAAGCTAATATTTCTGTAGTATTTCATAAAAATAAAACTGTTTTTCATTCATTAACTAATAATTCATAATTTTTTAAAATAATATCATTTATACCTATTTTATAATCCTCTACTAAAGATTTATTTCAAATTATATAATCTATTTCATTTATTTTTCAATTAATTCATTTTCAATTAATTATTTTAAAATCACTACTTTTTACTAATTCTATATTTTTTCATTTAGCATAATCAACTATACATTTTGAAATAGGGTGATTTGAATTATTTTCTAGTCAATATGCTATTTTTAATAATTCATTTTCTTTTATTTTTCAAAATATTTTTATATCTTGTAGTTTAGGATTTCAAACGGTAATTGTTCATGTTTTATCTAAAGCTACTGCAGTTATATAATTTGCTTTTTCTAGTGCAGATCATCATTTTATAAGTATTCAACTTTTTGCTCAAATACCACTTCAAACTATAACAGCAGTAGGAGTAGCTAATCATAAGGCACAAGGACAAGAAATAACTATTACACTACAAGCCAGAAGTAGAGCATTTTCAAAAGTAGAAGATAATACAAAATACCAAACTATAAATGTAAAAATAGATAAAATAATTACTATAGGAACAAATATTTTAGATATTCTATCTGCAAAAGATTCTATATTTGATTTTGATAAACTAGCTTCCTCTAATAAATTAATTATTTGAGACAGCATAGTTCATGATCAGATTTGAGTTGATATTATTTCAAAACTCGTATGTTTATTTAATGTTCAAGCAAGTACTTTATCTCATATATTTTTATCTACTGGTAAACTTTCTCAAGTAAGCATAGATTCATCTATAGATGCAAATCAAGTAGTTATTTTTCAATCTACTGGTATTTTATCTCATGGTTTTACCAAAATAGTATCTCAAATTTTTATTTTTTCTATATCTACTTCTATAAAATTATTATTTATTTTTACAAAAGCTGTTTTTGGAGCTAATGATATAAGTTTTGTAATTGCATCATTAGTTTTATTTTTTGCACTTGTTTCTAAGTATTTTCAAAAACATACAAATGTTATTAATAAAGCTGAAACCTCGAAATATATTCATTCTATTTTCATACCATTTAATCATATAATACTTCATGTATCTAGATAAAATTTTATAAAAGAATATATACTGTAAACAAAAGCTACTGTAGTTCATATAGCTATTAAACTATACATATTAGCAGTTTTTTGTCTAAGTGCAGCATAAAATCATCTATAAAATACTAATCATAAACTGAATTGTATAATCGTAGCTATTAATAAAGAAATAATAGCCATATAAGGCATTATTATTTCATTGTAACTCAATCATTTTATAAAATCATATACCATAAAAATAATCAATGGTATAGATAATATAAATCAAAACATACTTTTGTATAGCCATATTTTAACTTCATCCTCGGCTTTTAATTCACCATTTTTAGCTCTATAACCTGATTTTTCAATAATTTTTATTATTTCGTTTTCAGTTATTTTAGTTTCATCATATTCAATCATAGCTTTATTATTTCAAAAATTTACTTTTGAACTGATAATATTTTGATTGTTAGATAAATTTGATTCTATTATTTTAGAACAACTTGAACAATGCATTCAAGAAATATTTAATTTTGATTTTTTCATATATTATTATTATTATTATTATTATTATTATTATTATTATTATTATTTAGTTTTTTTTGATAATTTGAGAAGCTAAAAAAAAGGTATTATTAAAGCTATTTAATAATTATTTTCCCTTGTAACATTCACATAGAACCACACACTACTTCATAAGTTCAAACTTTAGCATTTTGTATTTCATAATCAATAGCTTGTCATTTTAAAATATATGATATTTTTGAATTTAATTTTGGTATCAATTGAGTAGACATACATCATATTCAATTTGAATCTGGAACTATAGTTATTTTATAATTTTTTCATTTTTCTAAAATTAATTCTTTAGGATCCATTTGATATCAATCATGTCCTACAATAACTTGTTCAAAAATAATATTTTGTTCAGTATTAATATTATTAACAATTTGATTTGAATTATTATTTATATTATTAAATCACAACAAATTATATGAATTTGAAATAGTTGTTAATCAGAAAAAAATTAATATAGCTGCTATTATTTTATTAAATACTGGAAAATTTTTTCATTCAAAATAACTAGAACCTAATCAAATAGAAAATAAAACAGGAAAAGTTCATAATGCAAAAAATAACATAACTAATCATCAAGCTAAAAAACTACCACTACTAATAGCTATAAGTTGTATAGTTTGAGTGAATCAACACGGTAAGAAAAAAGTCAAAACTCATACAATTGGTGAATACTTAGGTTTTCATATACTTTCTATTTTTGAAGCAAAACTTTTCGGCATATGTAGTCAAAATTTTGTAAGTGAGGGGATTATTCATAATAGATTTAATCACATATATAAAAGTAATATACCAACTAAAAATGCAAGAATAGATGAAAAAGAAAAATTTAAACTAAATATTTTTCAAGTAATTCAAAGTATTCATCATAAAATAAAAAATCAAATAATTCTTCATAATTGAAATCATAACTGTACTTTTATATGTCACTTTGGTGAATGAGTACTATCTATATATTTAGAAAATCATATAATAATTCATCAAGTTATTGCTAAACAGGTAGAAACAGATGCAATTAATCATACTAAAAAAGCTCATGAATAACTCATAGTAGAGGTATCTGGTAAATATCTATTTAAATCAAATAGTCATGAAAATATATATAAAATAATTATTACTAATAATACTATTATATTTAACATAAATTTTCATATAAAATCATTATTAGAGTATTTATTATGTTCTACAACTTTGTATCAATTTTTTTCTATTATTTTTACTACTTTTTCATATGTTTGTTTATTTTCATAATCTATTTCTATTATTCATTTTTTGTAACTTAACATTAGTAACTGTACTCAATTAAGAGATTTTAATTCTTTTTCTAGAATTATTTCACAACTAATACACTGCATTCATTTAACATTTATTATTTTTTTCATTTTAAATTTTTAAAATACTAAAAAACTATCTTTAAAATATAAAGACTAAAAAGCCTAACTTTAAAATAAAGATAGTTTATTAAATATTTGATTTAATGATTTTAATAAGATTGCTATAAGAATAATTTTTTATTTTTCGATTAAATAAAGGAGGAGATGTTTTTTTAACTAAATTTTTATTTGAAAATGAATTTAAAGAAATAGCATAAATATCAATAAAATTTATAAAATTTATTTTTTGAATCTTATTATTTCAGTTTGATATATTTGAAACACTTGATACTATAAATCATTTCGATTTAAAACAACATTCATGATTACAATCTGAATTATCTTGTTCTAATACTTTATTATCACAACAATTTGTTTGAAAATTTGAACTATTATTATGATTTTTTATTTCATGATTTAAATTTTCTTGTATAGCAAAAGTAATCATAGAACTTTGAAAAAATCCTACAATTATATATACAAGTATCATAAAAAATGAAAATATATATTTCATATAATTTATTATTTTTTAATTAATAAATAAATTGTAATCTATTTGTTAATTAAGTCAAAAATTAATTTACAATATTTTTAATCTTCTTTAAAAAAATTAATATAATCTTTTTCATCAACTATTCAATGTTCTTTTAGTTTTTCTGCATATTTTTCCATTGTTATCATTCATTCTTTACTAGATGTTTCTATTATAGATTGAATCATCTCTATTTTTCAACTTCTAATTAAATTTTTTACTCAATTATCTACAATTAATAATTCAAAAATTCCAACTCTTCATCAACCAATTTTTGGAATTAATTTTTGAGATATTACTCATTTTAATGTAAATGATAATTTTTCTCTTACTAAAAATTGAGTATTTAGGGGGAAAAAACTAATAAGTCTATTTATAGATTGTACAGCACTTCAACTATGAAGGGTTGATATTACTAGATGACCTGTTTCTGCTAATTCTAAAGCAGATTTAACTGTTTCAGGATCTCTAAGTTCTCATATTATAATAACATTAGGATCTTCTCTAAGTGCAGATTTCAAAGCAGATGAAAAACTTTTTGCATCTCTTCATATTTCTCTTTGAGAAAAAGTAGATTTTTTATCAGTAAATAAAAATTCTATAGGATCTTCAATAGTTAAAATATGTTCTGATCTTTCTTGATTAATTTTTTCTATAATAGATATCATAGAAGTAGATTTTCATGATCAAGTAGGTCAAGTAATTAAAACTAATCATTGTTTTAATTGTGTAAATAACGATGTAGCTGGTGGCATCATTAAAGTTTTCATATCTATAGTATTACTTGAAATTCGTTTTAAAACAAAAGCTATTTTTCATAATGTATAAAATGCATTTACTCTAAAAGAATTTCAATTAGAATGAATATATGAAAAATCTATATCATTTTTTTCAGAAAACTTTTTTAGCATTTCTTCATTTCAATTTAATAATTCTGATAATATCTTTTTTATTTCTTGATTTTCTATAACTCATGATTTATCTAAAGAATTTATAATTCAATCTACTCTAAATTTTATAGTTTTTCATTCTGTTATATGTATATCTGAAGCTCAAATCTTTATTGAATATTCTAATATCTTTCATATTAATTCATTGTTCATTTTTATTTAATTATTATATAAAATTATTACTTAAAGTTTGTATTCTTTTCTTTTAAAAAAACTAAAAAGAAATACTCATATTAATATTGTACCAAATACAAAAAATGTTCCATTATATCAGAAAAAATTTATCAAAATTCATCAAACTACAAGTCAAAGTACATTTGCTAAATTTCATAGCATTTTTATTGGTGCCGATGAAGCATTTGAATCTATTTGTTTCAAATTGTTTTTATCTGCATAAGTATTATTGTATTCCATGGAAAATTCTCATTGAGATAGTGGCATACTAGCAGCATATCATAAACTATTTAATATTCATAATATTAAAATACCTATCAAAGTATCATAAATTCAAAATAAAAATATTGAAATTCAAGATAATAAAACTCAAAATAATAATACTTTTAATATTCAAATCCTATTTCATAAATCTATAAATGGAATTTGTGCTCAATATGCTGGTATAGCAAGAATAGCTATAAAAACATATGCTGTAAAAATATTATTTAAATTATATTTTTCTAAATCAGTAGAATTTTTTACTAAAATTTCATCTATAAAATCTATTAAAAATGTAATTACAAAAGTATCCCAAAATCAAAATAAAGTAAAAATAAATCACATTATTAACAATCTGACATTATATGGTTTAATAAATAAAACATTATAAAAACTTTTCATATCTAGTAAAGTAATATCATAGATTTCTTTATAATTTATAGAATTTTTTAATTCAATAGGTTTTAAAAATAAAAATTTTATATTTTTAGTTTTTTCTAATATTTCAGATTTATTTGATAAAATAGTTGTTTTATATTCATTTATTGAATTTAGTATATTATCTTTTTTATTTAATAATTCATCTTTTGTTATTAGTTTTATATTTTTTAAATCACTAAAATTCAACTCATTTTCAGAATTATCAAAATATTTTATAGTAAAATATATAAAAAATATTATTAAAATAACCAAAATAAATATAGCTAACAATATATTAAGAGCTAATATAATACCTGAAACTATTAATCATACTAAACTTCATATTCAATAATAAATATTTCTTTTTGAAAATAACATAGAATATTCACTTGGATCAGAGTTATTCATCATATATGAGTAACTTGTAACTTCTCATATTTCTTTAATAATTCAATATAATGAAACTGAAATTAAAAGTAAAAATATATTAAAAAAAGATCACATTAAGATTTTAATAGTTTCTAAAGATAAATCTAGAGAAATATCACTTAGACTTACAGAATCTGCTTGATATATAAAATATAAAAATATTAAAGATACAAAAAACATTAAATAAGCTCAAAATAAAAATATTTTTTTAGGATCAAAATATTTTTGTAGTACTCAAATAGGACTATCAGACAAAAATGAAATAAAATTTCAAAGTCAAAGAAATAGTCATACTAATAATGCACTTTTTAATTCTATTAAAAAGAAAAATACTAAAGTAAAATGAAAACACATCCAAACAAAAGATGATACAAATGTATAGTTAAAAAAGTTGTTTTTTTTAACCTCATCAAATTTATTGTCTAATACTAAATAATTTGCCATAAAATAAATATACTAATATAAATTTATATATAACTTATATTAGTATATTTATTTGTTTTTTGCAAAATATAGACATTTATTTTTATACAAATTTTTATGAATAAGAAATAAACATTGTAAAATTTGTAATTTAGACTTTTTTTATTATAATTTTTGTGAAAAATATTGTTAGTGAATTAGTTTTAAAGTATTTATAAAAAAATATTTTTAATTTTATATTTTAATTTAATTGAAAAAAGGTGGATATTAAGAATGATTTTCCTATATTTGAAAACAATAAATGATTAGTTTTTTTAGATTCAACATCATCTACACAAAAACCCAAAATGGTTATAGAATGAATAAAATATTATTTAGAAAATAGTTATTCAAATATTCATAGATGAATTTATGATATAGCTATAGAATCAGAAAATTTTTATAATAAGTCTAAAGAAAAAGTTGCAAAAATGATTTGAGCAAAATCATATAAAGAAATAATTTATACATATAATTCTACATATGCTTCAAATATATTAACTTGATCATTTAGAATAAGTAATATATTAAAAAAATGAGATAAAGTTTTACTTAGTATTGTTGAACACCATGCTAATATTGTACCATGGCTTATTTTAAAAGAAGAAATAGGTATAGAAATAGAGTATGTTTCAGTTAATGAAAATTATGATTTAGATTTTGATGATTTTTTAAAAAAATATGATGAAAAAGTAAAGGTTATTTCTTTTACACATGTATCAAATGTAACTTGACAAATTTTTGATTTAGAAAGAGTATGAAAAAGTAAAAGACCAGATACTTTGTTTATAGTTGATGCTTCTCAAAGTATTCCTCATTTTGATTTAAATGTACAAAATTTAAATGCAGATTTTTTATTTTTTACATGACATAAAATTTTGGCAGATTCTGGTATATGAATATTATGGTGAAAATTAGAGTTATTAGAAAAATTAAATCCTATTTTTTCATGATGATGAGCTATATGAAAAGTTAATGAATGTTCGTTTACTTATTCTAAAATACCAGATAAATTTGAACCAGGTACACCAAATTTAACTTGAGCAGTTAGTTTATTGAAAGCTATAGAATATATAGAAAAAATTTGAGGATTTTCAAAAATTGAAGAAATAGAGTATGATTTAATACAATATTCATTAAAAAAATTTAATGAAAGAAAAAAAATAAAACTTATTTGAAGTACAAAAATAGAAAATAGAGTATGAGTTTTTAGTTTTATAATAGAATGAATTCATTCTAATGATATAGCTGATATTATGGCTGAGAATAATATTTGTATTAGATCATGACTTCATTGTGCTCATCCTTTTTTCAATAAATTAGGTATTAATAATACTTCTAGAATGAGTTTATATTTTTATAATACAATAAGTGATATAGATATTTTTTTTAAAATCTTAGATAAAATCATATAAATCTTAAACTAATAAATCAAGTTTTAATTTAGATAAAAAAGTTATAAAAATATATTATAGTATTTTTTTATTGCAATTATTAATATTGTAATATACTATATATATTAATTTTAATAAAATAATTGAAAAATAATAATGGATAAAAAAGATATAATAGATTTTTTTAAAGATTTAATATTTATAGTAGTAGTAGTAGTAGTAATAAAAACTTTTATAGCAATGCCTTTTCAAATAAATGGGCAATCAATGTATTCTTCGTATTATGATAAAGAATTTATTATAGTAGATAGACTTACATATAGTTTTGTAGAACCTAAAAGATGAGATGTAATTGTTTTTAAACCTTATATTAGTGATGAAAGAAAATATTTTTTAAAAAGAATTATAGGGATACCATGAGATAATATTAAAATAGAAAATTGAAAAATTTATTTGAAAAAAAATGGTGAGATTAATTATAAAGAGTTAGATGAAAAGTATTTAAATCCTGAAAATAAATGATTTACTTTTGTTTGAGGAAGTAGTGAAATGCATGAATACTCTATTTGAGAATGACAATATTATGTATTGTGAGATAATAGAAATCATTCAACTGATGCAAGAGATTGTTTTTCTAGTTGTGCTATAATTGGTAGAAGTTTTTTTATAAATAAAAGTGATATAACATGAAAATTATTTTTAGATTTAGGTTATTTTAATATTAAAACTTTTTCATTTATACAGCCTGAACTTTGAATAGATACAAAGCCTAAATTTTTTAATTCACCTAGTAGTTTTGAATACTAAAAAATGAATAGATTTTATTTAATAGATAAACCTCTAAATGTTACAAGTTTTGATGTTATAAGAATTCTTAGGAAAAAACTTAATTTTTCAAAAATGTGACATACTTGAACATTAGATCCTCTTGCAACATGAGGTCTTTTAATTGCAGTTTGAAATTACACTAAACTTATACCATATTTTGAAAAAGATATAAAAGAGTACGAATTTAGTGTAAATTTTGATTGATTTTCAGAATCTTTTGATTTATGAACAACGGTTTTATATATTTCAAAAATAAAACAACAAGAAGCAAAAAAAAATATTACAATAAAAAAGATTAAAGATTTATTAAAGCAAAATTTTACATGATTAATTATGCAAATACCTCCAAAATATTCTGCATTAAAACTTTGAGGTAAAAAAGCTTTAGAAATGGTGAAATCATGAGAAGTTTTTGAAATGAAAAGTAGGGAAGTAACTATAAAAAAAATAGAATTACTTGATTATAATTATCCTAAAGCTAATTTTTTAGCTACAGTAAGTGCTTGAACATATATTAGAAGTATTGCTTTTGATTTAGGTAATTTTTTTTGAACATGATGATATATAATAAATCTTAGAAGAACAAAGATTTGAGAATTAAATATTTTTTTATGACAAAAATTAGATGATTTTGATATTGAAAAATCATTAGATATAAAAAAATTATTTAAAAATAAAGTTTTTATTACATTAGAAAAAAATATTTTAGATAAAATAAATAGTTGATTAAAGATTATATGAAAATTTGATTATGAAATATGACAAGATTTATTTGTATATGATTGATATGAAGTTACAAATATCGTGCAATATGATTGAGAATACCTAATACCAATAAAAAAGATATAATTTTTTCAAATAATAGGAGTTTAATATATAGTATAATTTAATTATAACGAATTATTTTTATAAAAATTTAAAAAAAGTTTGCATTTATTAAATTTTTTTATAAAATACACGAGCTTTAAGAGAATATTTATATTTTTTATACTATTTGTAATAATATAAAAAATATAACAAAAGGGATATTAGCTCAGTAGGTAGAGCAGCTCCCTTTTAAGGAGAAGGTCCTGGGTTCGAGCCCCGGATGTCCCACCATTTATGAACATTAAGCTTACGAAGGGCTTTGAAGAGTTGGTTTTCCACTATTCAAAGCCTTTTGTTGTTGTCAATTACGAGTTCGACGACCATATAATTGATAACTCTCAACTTTTTCTCATAACTGTAGCTTTTCCGCTTGTCATAGAGCTCAACCAAAAGTTCGACGGTATTGTCTAAATTAGTTAAAAGAACATCATCTTTTTGATCTAATTTATTTAATTCTTCATTTATATCCATTAATTCATTAACAATAGAATTTTTAGAATCATTTAATTCCTCACTACTTATCTCCCCCATAGATCTCATTTTAATTAATGAGGTCTTTTCATTTTGTAATTTTTTAGATCTTTTTTCTAAACCAAGTCTTGTTTTTTGAGTTTTTTCAATTTCCTCTAAATGATATTCTTTGATTCATTCTTTTACTTCTTGCTTATATTCATCAGGAATACGATATAGGTGTAAATTTTCATCAAACACCTTTACTATTTCTTTTTGATTATACCACAAGTTTTGTTTTAGATCTCAATGTAAATGAAAATAAACATACTTTTTCTTACATAGTGATACTGTTAATTTTTTACCACTTTCTTTATGAAAAACTTTTCATTTAAGAGGAGATAAATCCCTATCGTATATGTAAGTAACCCCTCTTGATATTTTGTTAACTTTCTCCCATAATTCTCTAGATATTAAAGCTTGATGTTTTCATTCATATAATTCTCCAGCATATTCTATAACTCAATAATAAAAAGGATTTTTAACCATTCTTTCCATTACTGTTTTTGTAACTTTTCATCATTTCCTAGTTCTGAAACCTTCTTCGAATAAAATATCTACAATTTTTCTTAAAGGTACATTATCAGACCTTAATTCAAAAATTCTTTGAATATAGTGCATATTTCAATCATCTACATCAGCTCATCTTGTAATTCTATTATTTACATATCATAAAGGTACAGGTCAAACAATTCATCATCATTTAATTTTTGTTTCAATTCATTCCATTACTTTTTTTCTAAGATCAACAATATATTGATTTGAAAATCAAAAATGAATTGAAAGCATTAAAACTTGATCTCAAGTAAAAATTCACTCTTTACAGTGAATTTGTTTAATTTTTCAACATTGTGCATACCACTTTAAAGTTCATTCATCAACAGCATTTCTAGTAAGTCTATCTAAATGCTGAGTAATGATTATATCAGCTGTTCATTTTTCAAACATCATAATCATTTTATTGAATCATTCTCTTCAAGGTTGTTTTGCACTTTTTGCTTCCAAAATAGTTTCAACTACTGTATATTTATTTAATTTACAGTAATCAAGACACCATGAAAGCTGAGTATCAATAGATTGAACTTGCATATCATCTCTATCAGTTGATTTTCTACAATAAATTACTACTTTCATATTATAAATAGATATGTTTTAATTTTTTTATTACAATAGATTCTGGAACTACTAAACACTGAGCAATAGTAGGTATGTTCTCATACTCTTTCCACAAATCCTTTACTTGCTCTGTAGGACATAAAAGATCCATAGCAAAAGTATCTGCTTTCTTTTCTTTATAATCAGTACATGCAAAAACACCAGTAGATGCTCAAATCTCTCCATCAATATAATGACCTAATTCGTGAGCAATAGTAAATCTTTGCTCTGCTAAACTTAGATTATTATTTATTACAATAGTTTTTCATGAAAATAGTCAGTTGATATTTTCAAAAGAAAAATATTCTATATTTAATCAAACTTTTGATACAATAGATTCAATGTCAACAGGTATCTCAAAGTTGTTATATTCATTTAGAAATCCTCTCATAAAAGAAATTTTTAATGCATTTAAAAATAGTGTTCTAAAATAACACCTCAATCCTAGATTTTAAGCAAGTATTACTTGTCTAATATATCTTTTAGAAATTTAGTGTTTCATTGTTCAATTTTATACTTAGCATACGACATTATATCATTTAAAACAGCTTCATCTTGTGTCCCAAATTCTCTTGAAAGAGCCAGTTTAAGATCAGCTAGACTAAGATTTTTTAAAACATCTATTGGATCAGATATTGTATCTCAAGTTGTCACTTCATATTCATATTTTTTAGCTTTTTTAAACATCTCCTCAAATTCCTTTTCTGTAATTCAGATAGTTAAAGCCATTTTTTTATAAATATCTAAATTTGATGTATTTCTCTTTCCATTTAATAAATCACTAATATAAGGTTGAGATTTATCTAGCTGTTCAGCTAATGACATGACAGTTTTTCATCTTTCTTCAAGCTCTCTATATATTTGATTCCCTAAATATTTACAGATAGCATCAACATTAACAATTTTTTCTTTAAACATTTTTTATTTATTATAACTAATATCGGTAATATGATATATTTATTTACTTAAAAGTCAATACTTTTTTAATAAAAGCATTGCTTTAAGATATAAAAAAGTTATAAAATCATTTGCATTATACACAAATATGGTTATATTGATGTTACGGAAATGCCAATGTTCTTTAAAATAACCTGAATACAGACAATTAATATTTTTTTGAATTTAACTATAACCTAATTAAGTTATACTAGTAATAAATTTAAAAAGATGAAAACTGAAGATAGAAAATGGAAGTGGATTAACTGTGCTTTTTATCTCGATGAACCTCTAGAAGAGAACGAGATAAGAAATGCTTTTAAAAATGAGTTTGTAAAAAGAGATCTATTAAGATTAATAGAAATTTTAAAACAACCTGATACTTAATACCACTTAACATTTATATATGAGATTAATTGACAAGAAAATTCAAGATAAAACTTTAGTTGAATTACTCGCTAAAAAACTAAAGAAAAAACCTTATCTTATAAGATTCCACATTAGCAAATACACAAATCCTAGATGGAATACTAAATGGGAACTCACTAAAGCACTAAATGAAATAGAGTGAAAAACCGAAAAGAATAAGTATAGCATTTTAGATTTATTTGGTAATGAAGAAAATATATGAGAAAAAGGTTAAAAGAAGATCATTGCATCGTCTGGATACTAATATTGATAATACTAATTATCTGATTGGTATGACACTCTGATTACTGTGTTGAACAATTAGAGTATCAAGCTAATTTATATTGTAACAATTGACTATGCAACACACCATAACAGTAGACCATGATAAATATGAGTCTATGAAAAGAGAACTTGAAGTTCTCAAAGCTATTGAAAATGATAAATTTTGCAGGTTTGTAGAATTTGTAGACAGACTTTCTGATTCTAGAGCTAAGGTAAATACTAAGTATTGCATTAATACCTTTATTGAAATGGAATTAGAAAAGTATAGAGATTTACAATTTAAAATAGAACCATGAAAAATTTAGAGAAAAAAATAGAGCTTTTTAAAAAGCTTAGAAAAATTTATTACGAACTTTCAAATGAAACTGAAATGAGTGATAAAGAATACTCAAAACTCCTAGAATTGTGAGATAAGATCATAACAATGGAAAATGAGTATGGAATTACTGAGGAGTAAACCTCAATAAAAACAATTTTATGTTAAATGCTAATTTTAAGGCTATGAAAAATGATTATAAGAAAAAGCCTCTTAAAAAAGAGACTCTTCCGTGAGAACTAATCAACTTAAAAAAGTCAATTAGCACTTAACATCATACTAATTTATTTAATAAAATCAAACTTATGAGTGATTTACAACTTTGGAAAGACCAAAATAAACTAGATGAGGTTAAGAAATTGTTTGCCCCAAAACTTACTGAAGATGAATTTAACACTTTTGTATGAATTGGGAAAGCAACTTCATTAAATCCATTTTTAAGAGAAATATGGGCTGTAAAATATCAATGATTACCTGCGAGTATATTTATAGGTAGAGATTGATATAGAAAATCAGCTCAATCAAATAAAGAATATGATTACCATACTGTAGATGCTGTATATTCAAATGATGTCTTTGAAGTAGAAAATTGAGAAGTAAAACATAAATATAGTATTACAAATAGATGAGATTTAGCATGAGCATACTGTATAGTAAAAAGAAAATGAGCTTCAAAAACAATGTTTAACTTTGTAGATATAAAGGAATACAACACTAATCAAAGTGTATGGAAACAAAAACCAGCTACTATGATTAAAAAAGTTGCTGAAGCTCAATGATTAAGATGAACATTCCAGGAGTTATTTGCATGAACTTATGATGAAAGTGAAGAGATTCCAGTAAATCAAAATCAAGAATCTCCTGAAAAACCTTGAGTAAATAATGAAGATCAAGAAAAAAACTTCTGAGTGTATTATGATAAAATGATGGCTGTAAAAAACGAAGATGAATTAAGAAAAGTTTTTATAGATCTAAACAAAGAAAGGAAAAAATTTAAGGATTATTTATCCGAAGATCAATTAAAAGAGCTTGTAGGTCTAAAAGATGAAATTAAGCAAAAAATAAATGAAAATATAGTTGATGCTGAAATCATACCTGAAGAACCTATTAAATCTAAATAATAATTCCTAACTATAAAAACCATGTGAAAAATTAAAAGTTTAAGTTGGTCTAAGATAAATTCTTTTGAAACATCTAGATCACAGTTTATAAAAACATATTTTGAAGAAGAACCATTCTTCGAAACTAAAGAAATACTATTTTGAAAAATACTCTGAACTATTATAGAACTATGAAGTTTTGATGAAGATGAAATCATAAGAGCTATATCAAAAGATAGAAACTGAGAGATTCAAGATGTTGAAGCTTGGAAAGTTAAAACATATAAAGAGATAATTTCTAGGATATCAGAAAACGAAGATTTTGTAGAAAAACTCCTAAACTTCCAATTTGATCTATTCCCAGTATATGAGCAAAAACTACAACAATTTATAGATTGAATTTGCTGTCTAGGATTTTTGGATAACTGTCCTGATATAGTAAGTGATGGATTACATGAATTTAGAGAATTTAAAACCTGAAAAAAACCATGGAATCAGCAAAGAGCTGAAAATCACTGACAATTATATTTTTATGCAATCATGATAGAAGAACAGTCTTGAATATTACCTAAGAAAGCTTATCTTGATTGGCTAGAAACTGCTGAAGATGAAAATGGTAATATTATACCAACTTGAAATATTCATACATTTGAAGTAAACATAGATCCAAAGGAAGTTAAAAAATTAAGAAAAAGGATTCCAAAAATCTTCAAAGAAATGAATGATGAGTATGAAAAATGGTTAGAATCTCAGGAATGACAACTTGAAATAGATACTTCAAAAATGAAAGAGTATGCTGAACTTGAAAGACAAAAGAAAAATATTCTTGATAAACAAGCTATATTAAAAGATGAAATTGATAAAGAGATGAAAGATAAAAAAGTAGATACTTATAAACAAGAATGAATTGGAAGTTTTTACTATATTCAAAAGAAAAAATGGGATTATCCTGAAGATATTATATCTAAAGAAGAAACTATTAATGAAAAGTTTAAAGAAGAGCTTCAAGAAGTTATTATATTAAAACAAGAATTTGAGGAAAAAAATGAACCTGAGGTGTCATCCACTCTCAGTTTTAGGCTATGAAAATAGGTACGAATGAGGAACTCATAGAATATCTAAAAACTGCAAGAAAAAGGCTTTACAAAGTAAAAGCCTTTTCTCGTTCCCGTTCAATTCCTCAAAACTCTTATTTGCATTTAATATTTGAATTTATCGCTGACTATTGAGATACATGACATACGGCTGAAGAATTAAAAGAAATTTTTAAAGCTAAGTTTTTGAGAAAGTATTCTTATAAATTTAAAACTAACTATATAAAACCAACCAAAGAATTAGATAGTAAAGAGATGACTTCTTTTATTGAACAAATAAGAGTATGGGCTAGAGATTTCTTGAGTTTAGATATTCCTGATCCTGAAGAAAAAAGGATGCTCGAATATTACAATAACAAGATCTAATATGCTAAAAAATTGATATGCAATATGTGATAATGATTGGATTTTTGATAATAAAATAAAATCAGAGTTACCTTTGTTATTATATATATCGAGTTTAACTGCTGAAAAAGGTTATTGTTTTGCAGGTAACTTCCATCTAGCTTCCAAATTAAAAATACATGAAACGAGTGTAAGTAAAAAGATAAAAAAATTATCTAATTTATGATACATAAACTTAGAATATAAATATAGATGATGTGAGGTTATAGATAGAAAAATACGGTTAGCGAAAACACCAACCGTGGAATTGCAAAAATGCCAATCGACCATTAGCAAAAACACCAAAGATAATATTACAAGTATTAATAATACAAGTAATAATAACTCTAAAGAGTTACAAAAAAATGATGTAAGTTCTGAACTGAGTGAAATTTGAGATTATTGAGATACTGAAATTAATGCTGTTTTAACACTTTTATATAGATGAATTTGAATAGATGATTTTAAAGAATCTAAAAAATGGCAAAGAATCTATTGAAAACACTTTGTAAATTTTATAAAAACAAAATGAAAAGAAGAGTTTATAAAAAGATTAAAGCTCATTTTAGATGATGATTTTAAAGTAAAAAATTGCAACAGTATTAAATATCTTTATTGAGAATTAAAAAGTTTTATTCATTCCCCAATTGTTTGAATTAATAAAGAAAAAGTGATGATTGAAGATATGAGTACTGAATTAAATTCAGATCAAAAAAGAAAATTGAGAGAAATAGCTTGATGATGGAAAGAGAAAAACAAACATAAAGAACTTACTCCATGAATTTTAACAAATATGATTAATAGTGTTTTATGAAAAAAATATGACTAATACCAACTTAAAAAAAGAGTTTATTGAATTACAACTCACTGAGATTATTCCTTATGAGAATAATAACAAGATTCATACAGATAAAGATGTATGAGAAATCGTGAAATCTATACAAAAGGATTGATACATAGCTCCGATTGTAGTAGATGAAAATAATATAATCTTAGCATGACACGGAAGAGCTCTAGCACTTGAAAAAATTTGAATACAAAAGATAGAAGTAGTTAGAGTCTTTTGATTAAGTGAAGAGCAAAAAAAGGATTATAGGATTAGAGATAATACAACAAATTTACTAGCTGATTTTAATATTGAAAATCTTAAAATTGAGTTAGCGAGTTTATGAGATTTTTCTATTGATTTGATAGATCATCTAGATTTTGATTTGAATTTTAATTTATTTGAATCTGAGGATTATAATGAAAATATTGAAGATGAAGTTCCATTTATTGATGAAACAAAAATCATAGTAAAGCTTTGAGATATATTTCAACTTTGAGAACATAGACTTATGTGCTGAGATTCTACAAAGATTGATGATGTTAAAAAACTTATGAATCAAGAACTTGCATCGATGATATTCACTGATCCCCCTTATAATGTAAATTATAAATGACAATGAAAAATCACATGAACCAATAGAAAAATTGAGAATGATAACATGAGTGATGAGAACTTTCTAGATTTTCTAAATGATACTTTTGATGTTTACAAACAAATTTGCATAAAGGAAGCTTGAGTCTATGTCTTCCATTCCACTTCCACAGCTTCTATCTTCGAAAAAGCACTAAAACATAATTGATTTGATATAAAAAATCAACTTATATGGAATAAGCCAAGCTCAGCACTTTGATGGTGAGATTACAGATGGAAACATGAACCATTTTTTTATTGCTCTGTAAAATGAAGTAAAACAAATTTTTATTGAGATAGAACTCATTCAACTGTAATTGAAACCTTAGAATGAAAAACAGATAAAGAGCTTTTAAATATTTTAAAAAGAGCTCGTGATGCTGAAGCTGAATGAAAAGTAACAATTTGGAGTATGAGAAGAGCAAATGTAAATGAATATGTACATCCTACTCAAAAACCAGTTGAGCTGATAGAATATGCTTTGAATAATTCTAGTAAAATTTGAGATAATGTTGTTGATTTGTTTTGATGAAGTGGATCTACTCTTGTAGCTTGTGAAAAAAGAAAAAGAACTTGCTATACAATGGAGTTAGATACTGTATTTGTTCAAACTATAATCAAAAGATATCATGAAGTGACAAACTGAAAAAAGAAAATTCTATCTCTCACAAGAGATTTAGATATTAACAATATTTTAAATGAGTACTAAAAAGCTCAAGAAAAAACTCTCTCAAGTTACCTTAAAACAAAAAGAATCAGTAGTAGAAGATATTTCAAAGAATTTACCTGCAGAAGAAGAAAAAAATCTAAATAAATGAATGTGAAGACCTCCAATTATGACAGATATGACTCTCCAAAAACTCAAGCTATGTTTTGCAGTAGGTATGACAGACGAACAAGCCTGTTACTTTAGCCAAATATCTACCAGTAAATTATACCAACATCAGCAAGAATATCCTGACTTTTTGGAGGAAAAAGAGATGCTTAAAAATAGTATTTCTCTACAGGCTAGATTGAATATTTGAGCTAATATAAAAAAATGAGATTCTGCTGATTCTAAATGGTGGCTTACCATGAGAGATAAAGATTTTACAAACAAACTTCAACTTCAATGATGAAGTCCACTTACCTTATCTGATGAAGATAAAGTTATTTATGAAAAAATATTAAAAAATAATATTAGTTGAGATGAAAAGAAATAAAGAATTACTACATTATCTTTTCATAAATCTTGATAAAACATTTTTGAGAAAGGAATATTTTAAAAATGATTTTCTTTCTTTTTGTCTGTATTATTTCCCAAATGAGTTTACACATCCGTTAGCTTTGTTTCATCATGAATACATTGATGATTTACAAGCTATGAAAAACATATTTTTTGTTTGATTTAGAGAATGTGCAAAAACAATGTTTTTAACTTATTATTATATTTACTGTATAGTTTATAATAAAAAGAAATACATAATGCACTACAACTCAGAAATAGAACAAGCTAAATCAATACTCCTTGATTTGATAATTATACTTCAAACCAATGAGTTATTGATACACGATTTTTGACATCTATACATTCCACCCGAATGAAGAAAGCAAAATGAACCAACGAAAAAAACTATTTGAGAATTTATGATTGATTGAAATATAAAAGTTCAGGCAATGAGTATCTGAAAAAGTCCTAGATGAAAGAAATTTCTCTGAAGAGATTGAAGAACTCATAGACCTGACCTTGTTTGATTTGATGATATAGATACTCATAAAAATACTAAAAATCCTGATCTGATAGAATCAGATATAAGATTTTTAACTTGAGAAGTGTTTGGTTGATTAAATGCTTTTGCTCAAAAGATATTTTTATGAAATGTTATTAATGAAGATGGTAGAGTTCCTAGACTTAAAAAGTTTTTTGAGTGAAATAAAGATTTTAAAATATTTTGGATTCCAATCAGAATACAATGAAAAATAACTTGGGATAGATTTGTTGCTACTGATGAAGAAGCAATGAAAAAAAATAAATGAATAACTGATGATGCTTATAAGTTTATATCACTTCAAACTAAAAGAAGAGATGGTTCAATTTGATATAATCAAAACTTTAATTTGATAGCATATAAAAACTGACAAAGGATTATTAAAAAATCAGATATTAGATATTTTTATACTCTTCCAAAAGTTTATAGAGTTGTATTCTGAATAGATCCAGCTTTCTCTGAAAAAACTTGAACTGATGCAATGTGATTAACAATAACAGCTCAAGAAAAATATGCCTGAGAAATACATAAATATATTTTAGAATCAATAGCTTTTGAAGATGAAGAAAAGGATGAAGATAGATTCTGCAATAAAGTTGTAGATTTATACCAAAAATATAAGTGTAGTTTGATTTATATAGAACAAAATAATGGATGACTAATACTTGCTAGAATGCTTAAAAAAAGATGATTAGCAGTAATAGTGTTAAACTCAGAAAAGGATAAGGTTACAAGACTTAGAGAATATCAGTGAGAATTTGAAAGATGACTTATAAAATTTAACTCTGATGATAGTAAAGTATCTAAGTTAGAGAATCAATTACTGGCATTTCCGAATGATGAACATGATGATCTGGTTGATAGTATGGTTTTTAGTTTCAAACCATTTTCATGATGAGAAATTAGAACTTTTTAATTTTAATCTATGAGTTTATTACAAGAAAAAATAGTCGAGTTTATGAGTAATAATACTATAAATAAACTGAGATTAGAAACCTGAATATGATGTAAAGCAATTTACTCATTAAAGAATTGATATAAAAATAAAAAGTATACCAAACAAACTCTTGATACTTTGTATGATTATTTTGACATAAAACAAGATGAATTTTATAATGAGAATCTGAAAAAATGGTTAAAGAGTGATGAAAGTATACTTTGAAATTTATTCAAGAAAAAAAGAGAAAGCAAATGACTTTCAAAAAAAGAAGTTGCTAAGATTATAAAATGAACTGAAAGAGAAATAACAAGAATAGAATCTTGAGATGTTGCTCCAAAGTTTAATTCATACTACCTAAGAGAACTTTTAAAGTTATATGATTTTAGTGAAAGTGAATCAAACCAAATAAGATGGTATGTAGCAAGTCTGCATGATATCATTGAACTAAACAGGAATATAAAATAAAAGACCTTGAGGGGAAAGGTAAAGACTAGATACTAATGCTAGTCTTTATTTTTTTGTATCAAAATTATGTCAGATAAAAATAAAATAGTTTTATTTAAAACTTGAACCTCAAAACAGATAGATGATAAATCAGATGATTTATTTAGTAGTAATGATTGAGTAATAGAACCTGAAGTTTGATTTGAAGAGTTACTCTATGCTTATGATAATTGTTCTATTATTTCCTGAATCGTAAAAAAGATAGCATCAAAAGTAGATGCTGGATTTATAAAAACAGATAATGAAGAGTTAGATAATATGCTTAAAAACCTTGATATAGATATTATAGCTCAAAATTTATTAACTTTTTGAAATTCTTTCTCTGAAAGACTTAAAAATTGAAAAACTGAGAATCTATTGGAGTTTGAAGTTATACTAACTCCTAGCATCAGAAAAGCATCAAAAAACACCAAAGATATTACTTACTACCAAAGAAGTAAAAAGTGAATCAAGAAAGTTCCATTTTCAAGTAATGAAATATTATTTTTTAAGAGATGATCACTTTGAGATAAACATTATTGAGATAGTTTATTCCATTCTTGTATTGATGAAGTAGTACTACTTGCTTTTATTACAAAATATTACAAAAACTTTTTTGCTGGAGGTAATATAGAGCCAAATATATTGTATGATGAGCTTTGAAATCTAACAGATGAGCAAATAGAAAAAATAGAAGAGATGATAAAAACAAAAATATCGTGAATAGATAATTCTCATAATACTCTTTTTCTTACTTGAAAAATATGAAAAATAGATTTATCAACAAGGATAGATCCTGATAAATTTATAGCACTAAAAAGAGAATTAAAAGAAGATATATCAATATCAACAAATATTCCGTTTGATTTATTATCTTCTAAAAATTCAAATAGAGCTAACTCTGAAGTTGCACTAGAAACTCTTTATGCTGATATAATACTTCCACTTCAATCAAAGATCCTAAGACAATTTAAAACTCAAATTTTATCTTGGAAAAGAAATGATGAAAAAGATTTATTTTTATCAAAAATATCTGAAGAAGAAATAAATGAAATTGAATTCAATAAAATTGATTTAAAAAATTTAGTTGATGAAATGAGAATTGCTGTCTGATACAAAAAAGCTTGAATCACTACTGCTAATGAAGAAAGAGTTAAACTATGATTTGAAGAAATTATTTGATGAGATGAACTTCAAACATCATGATGAAATGAATTTAGTAATAAAGAAGATTCAGAACTTGCTGATATCGAAAAAGAACTAGAAGAAACCTACACAAGTAAGTGGTGAAATTTTTTATCAAAAATATGATTATGAAAAAACAACTAAAACTAATAAAAAAAATCGTTGATGATTTTGAAAAAGTAAAATCAAAAGAATTTATGAAACGATTCTATGATTTTATAAAAACTTTTAATAAATACTTTGATGATGAAGCTAAAAAATACATAAATGATTTAAAAGATAACAAAAATATTATAAAATCTAATAATTCAAAGATTACTGAAAAACTTATAGAAAAACTCTCAGCTATAGTTTTACTTTGACAACTAGAGCAGGAATCAAAATCAAGAAAAGAACTAGAAAGCATTTGAGTAACTCTAGATATTTGAATAAGCAACGAGTATCAATTAGAATATGCAAAAACGAGAGCTTGAGAGCTTATAAGTGAAGTAGATGAAACTACACAAAAAGAAATCTCAAAAATTATTCAGTATTGAATCTCAAAATGAAATACTTTGCAAGAAATTGCTAAAAAAATTGATGAAAAGTTCTTAAAATATTCAACTTATAGATCAAGTTTAATAGCAGTAATGGAAGTCTGAAATGCATATGAATACTGATCAAGAAAACAACATGACAGATATACTGAACATTTTTGAGTAACTTGATACAAAAGAAGTATTACTCAGTGAGATAGTAATGCTAGAGAAACTCATATAATCAACGAAGAAGCTTGATGGATTCCAAAAGATGAATTATTTCCAGGAACTCAAACAGACCATGCCCCACATTGATTTAATTGTAGGTGCTATACTGATTATAGTATTGTGAATCCTGAGAGTTTGGAATTAGAATAGATTTTTTTAAATATTTAGTTATTATTAATTTAATATAATTTTAACAAATATGAAAATGAGTTTTTTAGAAAAAATATGAATATTATTCTCAGCAAATGTTTATATTGAATGAATAATTAAAGATCTTATAGTTTTTAAGAAAAATAGTGACCTTATTGAAGAAATTAATATATGAATAATTTCTGATAAACTAAATAATGAAAGAAAAATAATTTTTAAGAAAAGTTTTAATCAGGCAATTATTGATGAATTTTCTACTCTTTATAATTTAAGTGAAGAAGATAAAAAATTATATACTGTAATTTTATTATTAAGAGATATATTATGACATTCTAGAATTTCTATTGAAGAGCAAAAAATTTGGTATACCCCATCAACTGAGAATAAAATGAATAAAATTAAAAGTTTTTTTTGAATTGAATCAGAATGAGATATTCTAACTATTGATAATACTTTACTTAATTTTGAAGCAAGAATTGAAATGATTGAAAAAATTGATAAAGAAATACTTCCAATATATGCAAAAAGTATTTGATTAGATTATTGAAGATTAAGATAAAAGACCTTTCAGGGAATACAAACACTACTAAAATAAAAGTAGTGTTTTTTATTTCCTAAAAATCTGCAATGATAAAACTTTTAAAAACAGATGATAATCATAAAACTGTGAGTTTTTGTGTTTTAACTCCTGATATTGAGGATAGAAACTGAGATGTAATAACTACTGATGAAATAATAAAAACAGCTCACGATTTTTGAGCTAATATGCAAAATAAATTCTTAAACATAGATCATGAAGATAGTACTCATATAGAAAAAACAAAATATCATTTTGTAGAAAATTTTATAGCTCCAAATGACATAATAGTTTGAGATACTATCGTTAAAAAATGAAGTTGGTATGTATGAATCAAATTCCTTGATGAATCACTTTATAAAAGTGTAAAAGCTTGAGAGTTTGTCTGAGTATCGATGGAATGATATTTTATAGTTTAATTAAATAAAAATGCCTAGAGATATAAAAAATGTGTTTGTAGATTGAATAAGTCTAGTAAGTAAAAACAATACCCCTGCTGTAGAACAAGCTGAGAATAAGTTTGCATTATTCAAAACAGTAAAAAAGGATTTGAAAAAAGAAAAACTTGAAAAAATACTCAAGAATTTGAAATGACCTTGAGGGGAAAGATAAACAAAATAGTCTATAAATGTTTTAATTTTTAATCTTTTATATTTATGAAAGAACTACTTGAAAAATTTTTTTGAGTTTTCACTGATTGAATATCTTTACTAAAAGAAGATAAATCAGATGAAGCTATAAAAAAATTTGAAGAAGCATCAGAAATGAAAGCTTCAATTACAAAAGAAGCTTCAAAAGAAAGCTTATCTGAAGAAGATATTAATAAATATTTTGAATCAGATGGTGGAAAAGAAGCTGTAAAAAAATATGTAGATATGTATTTATCATCAAATGATGTATCTTCATTTATGGATCAGATAAAACAAATTACCTGAGATATAGAAAAAATAAAAAAAGATAAAGAAAGTGATGACAAAACTGTATCTGAAGCTCTTGATTCTACAATTGATAGAGTTGAAAGTATAGAAAAAGTTTTAACAGATCAAAGGATCTCAAAAATAGATTAATTTAATTTTTAATATTATAAAAAATGCCTATACAACTTAAAAAAAGAACTCACAAAACTGAAGATCTAAAAAAGGCTTTTACTCTAGATTGAAACTGAGTTCCTGTAAATTTTCATTGGAAAAATGATGAAGCAAAAGAATTTATTGATTTTGTAAAAGATGAATCAGAATGACTTTTAAAGAAATTTAGAGTTATTACGATGACATGACCTACAAAAGAAATTGCAAAACTTATTGCTGATGGAAAATTCCTGATGCCTTGAGGTGCTTGAAAAAGAACTTATGGTCAAACAGGTAAACCATGATACAAAGTCAAAACCGATTCAATATTCCTAAGCTCTAAAAAAGTTGAATGATTCTTTTATTTATCTGATGATGAAATAGATGATAACATTGAGTGAAAAAGTTTTGAAGAACATTTGAAAAGAATTATTGCAAAAAAGATAGCAAATGAACTAGTAGAAACTGCTATTTATGGTAGAAAAGTAGAAGATCCATCGGCTGAAAATTGAATATTAAATGTTTTTGATGGTATAAAATACCAAATTGAGAAATATGGTAATGTACTTGATGCTTCAGATTCTTTAATATTTCCAAATAGAGATATTACAAGAAAAAAATATGTTCAAGCTAAAAAATCTTTAGCTAACAAATATAAAACAGATTTTGAGTTCTTCCATGATCCTGACACTCAAATTGACTTAGATGAATTATATAATGATCCAAACGGTAATAGATGAGATTGAGAAACTAAGAAAAATAGAATTGCAGGAACAAATATCAATGAAGTGTCACTGATGATGAACGAAAATCCTGTAAAAGTTGTTTGAGTTACTGCTTCAATTACTTCTCCAGCTGATGCATGAACGAATTGAATATTTATAGATACAGATTTAAGATCAAATATTTCTCCTGGAGATACAATTGCTGTTGATTATGGTAATTCTAAAGAATTACTTTACACAATTGCTTCTATAGATGCAAGTTCAATTTCAACTACAACACCACTTTTATATGATTTAGAAGTTTGAGTAAAAATTGATAAAGTAACTCTAGACGGTGCAGATATTATAGGAACGAATCCTAAAAATATAATCATCTGAATTCAAACTGATTTAAAATTAGAACCTGAAAGAGTTGCTCCTGATGGATATAACTTCTGGTATAAAATGAAGTTGGATATCTTGATTGAAAATCCTGAAGCTACAGTGCTTGTAAAAAACAATAAAACTACTTAATTTTTAATATAAATTTAATATGGTTAGAGTTATAAACAATAGAAATAGAATTTACAACTGAGCTAAAAAGTGACAAATTCTAGAAGTTGATGAATCAAAACTAGACGATTATATAAGAGCTTGATTCTCGGTTGTAAAAGAAAAAATTGAAAAGAAAAATATAGTTTTAGAATCACAAAATCTCAAAACTGCAAAAGAGTGTAAAGATATACTAGACCATGCAGGAATAGAGTATGATAAAAAACTAAAAGTTGCTGAATTGAATAAGCTTGTCGATAGTTTGGAATCAAAAAAGACAATTGATGATGAAACTAAAGATAATATAAATTACTGAGAACTTTTAGTTGATGAATGAATTATTGAGGAATCAGAACTTGAATGAAAATCTGAAAAAGAACTAAAACAACTAGCTATCGATAATTGATTAATATAAAATTATGAATTATACCACTCTTGGTAGCTTAAAAGATAAGCTTTGAATTACAGATACAAGTAGTGATTCAAAGCTTCTTTTAATTATTGAAGAAGCTACAAAACTAATAGATAGAAAAATTGGATATAACCTAGAGAAAAAAGATATTTTACAAAGAATAGATGGAACATGAACTAACAAATTATTTTTAGAGCATAAAGCAAATGAAATCATCTATATTAAAAACAAAAATAACAATTATTTTTATACTTTAGATTACATAGATAATTATATAGTCTATCTTGAAGAAAAAGCTCAAAAATGAAGTAAAAATATAGAAATAAGCTATAGTATTTGATTTGATACAGTACCTGCAGATATAGAAAGTATTTGTATGGAATTAGCCGTATCTTTGAGTCTTGATTTATGAATTAAATGAGCTAATAGTGAGAAATTTGAGAATAAAAATATAAAGAATCAGAAGCTTTGAAGCCTTTCTGTAACATACTTCTCAAATGATGAAAAAGATTCTTACATTAAAGATAGATTTAACATAGCTATTAAAGAAAATTTTGATATGATAATCTCAAAGTATAAGTCTTTTAAATGAATAATCTAAAAACTTATGGCTTTTATAGACAATTTTAGCTTTGCCTTTCAATATATAATTCTTGAGAGCTATGTTAAAAATGCAAACAAATACTGAGAAGATGTGAAGTCATCATCATCTCAAGTAAGTTTTAAATGAATAATTTTAGAAAAATGACTTAATATTTGAGATAATTTTTTAGATTCTGCAAAACTTCTAGGTTTTACATCAAAAGATTATGAGCTTTATAGTAGTAGAGATTTACTTCCTAAAAAATGAGATAAAATCATTTTAGATGATAATGTCTTTGATGTTGTATTCTCGAGTAAAGTTTACATGAATAAAGAACATGATCATAATAAAAGCATTTTAAGATTTATAAACTAGAATATGGCTGAATTTAGTTTGGATACTTTAGCAATAGAAAAAAGTATTGATGAAACTTTAACCATTGCATCAAATATTTTAGTAGTTAAAGTAAGAGAAAATACACCGAGAGATAAAAAGAGATTACCAAAAAATACTATTGATAGAAAAGATGGTAAGAAACCTTTTAGAAGTTCTCATTTTAAACCAGTTCAGATAAACTGACATTGGTATGAGTGAGTTACTTGAAACCTAAAAAGAAGTATATGAATGGAGAAAGTTTGATCCTGAAATTATGCTGTCTGAATAATTAAATGAGTTACTGAAGAATATTGAAAACATTTAGAATTTTGAACTGATACAATGGAAGAAAGAAGTTTTTTAAGAAAATGACTTGTTGATAATGAAAAAGAATTAATATCAGTAATGAAAAATAATTTTAAGATTTTATTAAATAAGAATTCTCATGATAAAACATAGTGAACTTTGATTCATAGATATAAGAGCATATATTTATGATAAAATGAAAAACTACATAAATTTAACTCAGAAAATCTGATGAGTAGAAAATATAAAATGTAGAGATATAGAATCAATAAAATGAGTAGATAAACCTTTTATAAGTTATAGTGAAATTTGATGAAATACGAATAATCTCTGAATTAGAAAAGCAGTTTATCAAATAGATATTTGGGCTACAAATATGGAAGAAATGGAAGAAATAAAAGATTTAATAATTTGATTATTTAATAGATCCTTTGAAGATGGTGTGAAATGTAAGCTCATGAGTTTTTGACCTGATTTATGAAATCCTGAAAAAAATTATGTACATAAACCTTTAACTTTTAGTTTTGTATTTAAAGATCAAAAGTTTTAAATAGTGAAATGACCTTGAGGGGAAAAATAATACTTGTAATCTATGCAAGTATTATTTTTTTAATTATTTTTCTATGCAAACTCCTGTTCAAAAATCTGAATCTATAAGAATGTGAAATGGTGTTTTAAAAATTGATGGTATAAATATTTGAGCATTAAAATGAGCCTGACTTGAAGTATCATTTTTATTAGCTCAATTAAAATTTGCAAATACCAAACTTCCACCAAGAAAAAAACTAGATCAGGTAAAATTTAATGCCGAAATTGTTGAATTGTATTTAGATAATTTAGCTAAAATTGATTGAATCTGAACTCTTTCAAATACTCCTGGAACTTCTCAAACGGTAACAAATGAAAATTACCAGGAAGTAGGATCTGCTTATAATCCTATAAAAATAAAGAATAAAAATGGAGATAATTCTCTAATTGTTCTAACAACTGTAAAAGCATGATGAACTACAGTTGCATCGAGTTCTTACTCAACTTATGTTTGAGATGGAATAAATTGAGAATTTTGATTTACATATTTAATTTTTAAATCAGCTCAAACTTGAGTAATTGAAATTACATATAATTATATTCCAACAACTAAAAAAACTTTAACTTATGAAGAAATTTTGAAAGCACTTAATTTGTATGAAGTGACATTTGAAAATACTGATGAAAATGGAAAGAAATTTTGAATAAAAATTTATAAATGATATTCAACGAGTAATCTAGCTTTTGACTTTCCTGAAGATGATGACTTAGAATCAGTTTCAAGTATTCCTGTAGAGTTTATTTGATATCCTGATCAGTATAATAAAGTTTTTGAAATATTTGATGAACAAGCTATATAATGGAAACCATAAACTTAGATATTTATAAAAAAGAAAGTGTAGATATTTTTACACTTGGATGATTAGAATATAGTTATTCTCTCAAAAAAGAAGATAAAATTTTATTTTATGAAACCATAAAAAACATAAAAGAAAAACAAAATATCATAGAAATTTTAAAATGATTATTTAAAAAAATTTTATCAAAGCAAAATGAAATCGTTGTAATAATAAAAGAAGATATTTATTCATTGCTACACTATTTTACTTTTAAATTTACTTAGTATAAAAGACCTTGAGGGGAAGCAAAAAAGATTTAGTCTATTTGAGATTAAATCTTTTTTATTGCTTATGAGAAGAAAAATAAAAGTAAAAGTATGAAACAAAACATACAAAATCTGAGAATTAACTCTTGGATGATATTATCTTGCTTTAACTGATATAGAACAGTTTATAGAAGATATTTTTTTAGAGTTCAACAAAGATATTCCAAATCTTGATGAAGATCAAACAAGAGTAATTATAGAAAAGTTATTTAACATAGAAGATTTAGAAATTAAAACACTTTTTGAAAAGAAAAAAGATAATACTGAAATTTTAAAAGACTTTCATATTAAAGTGTGATTTTTCATGAAGTTTTTTTGAAATAGTTATCTAGAAACGATGGAAACTCCTCTAGAAATTTTTAATAATTTACTTGAAGATATAAAAATTATAGCATGAGAGGAAAAATATGATCCAAAAAGAAATGAAAGCAAAGTAGAAAAAAGAAAGTTAAAAAATTTACTCAGTAATTTAAAATAAAATGTCTAATTTATGAGAACTAAGAGTATGACTTTCCGTAGATGAAAATACTATTAGATCAACAACAATGAAAATAAAAAGTGAGTTTCAAAAAGCTTGAGAAAGTGTTGAAAAAAGTTTATGAAATTCTTGAAGTAAATGATTAAAAGATATAAAAACTGAATCAGAAAAAGCAGTAAAAACAATATGATGATTAAATACTAAATTAAAAAGTTTAAATGATGAATTAAATCAAACACAAATATGAAGTAAAAGATTTAAAGAACTTCAAAATGAAATCAAAAAAACTGAAACTGAACTTGGTAAAGTTTCAAATAATACATCAAAATTATGATGATTTTTTAAATGAATTTGATGAGCTATTGCTTCAGCTTTTAGTATTTATGCAGTTTGAAATTTTATAAAACAAATAGGTATTTTATCAGCTCAAGTAGAGCAATCAAAAATAAGTTTCGAAACTCTGCTTGGTTCTGAAGAAAAAGCTTTGCAAATGTTAAATGACATTGATGAATTAGCTTCTAAAACTCCATTTAATAAGTTAGGTTTAACAAGCTCAATACAACAACTTATATGATTTTGATTTGAATGAGAAAAAGCCCTAGCTACTACAAAAGTTTTATGAGATTCAATAAGTGCTGTAGGTAGATGACAAGATGATTTGAACTGAGTTATTTTAGCCTTATGACAAATTGAAGCTAAATGAAAACTATCTACTGAAGAAGTTTTGCAAATGGCTGAAAGAGGTCTGCCAATATTTAAGATCTTAGAAGAACAGTTATGACTAACAAAAAAACAACTTTGAGATTTATGAAATCAATGAATTAGTTCTTCAACTGCTATAAATGCTATACTTACAGGTTTAAATGAAAGGTTTGCTTGAAGTATGGAAAAACAAAGTAAAACATTAAGCTGAATGTGGAGTAATTTAGTAGATAATGTACAAATTGCTTGAGCAAAAATGTGAATGTGAATATCGGATTCTTTAAAATGAATTATTTGAAGTATAAACTGATTTTTACAAAATAATATGTCTTCAATAATTGATTTTTGAAGTGATATTGCAACAAATGTAATCAATATCTGAAAAGCTATTGCTGGAATATTTATGAGTGTTTTTGAAATAATTACTGAGGCATTTTGAATACTAACTTGAGAAAATAAAAAACAAGCTCAAGACAATTTCAAAATATTTAAGTTTTTAGCAATGGCAATATCAAATTGATTTCAGGCTATTTATATAATCATAAATACTGTTTTATGAAGCATATTCTGAGCTATAAAAACACTTTGAACATGACTTTGAAACTTCTTTTGAGCAAGTTTGAATATTGTAAAATTAGCATGAAAATCAGCTGTAAATTATGTTATTTGAATAATAAACTGAGCAATAGATAAAGTAAATGTAGTTTTACAAATTTTATGAAGAAAAACTATAGATCATATAAAAGAAGTAAATACTGAAATGGAAAAGCTAGTATTAGAAAACTGACAGTGACTTGAGAATACCAAAAAAGCTTGGACTGATAGTTGGGATAAAATAAAAACAAATAATTCAAAGGCTTTTGATAGAATGCTTGAAAATATTGATAATTATGAAAATGATTTAAAAGATACTTGAAAAACTAGCACTTGAGTATTCGATAAAATAAATTCAACTATTGAGTGACTTTGAAATACTTATGATCAAACAGGATGAAAATCAAAAGAAATGTGAAAGTCATGAGCTCAAGCATGAGATCAAATAAAAGAAAGTATGAACTGACTAGAAAATAGCTTTAAATCTTATAATGATTTAATAAAAGAATCAGATAAATTAAATGAAAATTTAGCAAAAAATACTAAAAAATATAATGATGAAATTGAAGAGTGACTCAGAAAAATAAATAATCAGCTAGAAGAAAGTAATAAAAAATATAGAGAAAAAATAGATTTAATTGTAAAAGAAAGAAATGAAAAACTTTGAGAAAATGATACAGATACTCAAGAAAAATTAGCAAAAAGACTTTTGGAAATTGAAAAAGAAAAAAAAGAAATTGAAATTGAACTTGCTTCTCTTGATATTAGCTATGAAGAAAAACTTAATAAACAAGATAAACTAAATTCATTATTAAAAGAAGAACTTGAAGCTCAACAAATAATAGATCAAAAAATATTTGAAAGAGTAAAAAAATATGAACAGGCTTCTGAAATTTGAAAAATACTTATAGATCAGGAAAAAGAAAAGCAAAAAATTATATCTGAATCAAATGAGAAAACTACTCAAGCTGAATCAGAATTAGAAAAAGAAAAAGAATTACTTGAAAGAAAACAAAGGTTTTATGAATTTTTTTCTGAGAAGAAAAGAATTACTGAAGCAGAAATAGAAAAAATATTAAAGGATGAAAGATTTTTAAGATTATCTGAAGAAGAACAATCCCTTATTCTTAAGTTAGCAAGAGAAAAGGAGGAACTTACTAGACAAAAAGATGAAGCTATAAATCTACAAATAGAAATAAATCAAAAAACAAGAGAATTATCAGCTATAACAACACAAATACTAAAAGATAATGTTTCGAGTTTATCAGTTTCATATTCTGCTTTAATAAATCAAATAAACAATGCTATATCTGCTCAAAAGAGATTAAATGCATTAAAATCTAGCTCTTCAAATGGATTCGCTGATTGAGGTTATACATGAGATGGATGAAAAAATGAAGTAGCTTGAGTCGTTCATAAATGAGAATATGTATTAAGCCAAGAAATGCTTAAAAAAATGCCAAATATAGTTCCTGATTTAGAAATGATTAGAAATTGAAGAACGGTTAATAATAACTATTCAAAAAAGATAGATGTATGAAGTGTAAGTGTTTCAAACAGTGTAGATTTAGAAACTTTCTTTGATAAATTAAAATTTAGAATGTAACAAAAATTTATGGATTTAAAACAAGCAAAAATAAACTGACAAGATATTTTAAAAGATGGTAATTCCTGAATTTTCTATACTTTTAAAGATTGGAGAAAATTATCTACAACTGACAATTCAGAAAATATTGATGGAGTGCATGGTAGAAATGTAAGTCCTACTTATGCAAGAATTAGAATCATAACTTTTGAATGAATAAGTGATAGAATTTGAAATCCAATGCTGGATCAAGAACAGATAGAATATCTACAAAAGATATTTGCTATGCAATGAGATTTATCAAAACTTGATGAAAAACAGTTATACATAAAAGATTTATATGATAACGAGTGGATTTTAAATGTGAAAATAAAAGAACCTCTTGAAATCATAGAATGAGATGAAGATTTTGTTTGAAGTCATTGGAAATGGAGAATAGTTTTAGAAAGTACAAAAGAACCTATTTATAAAAGCTTAAATGAGTTAATAAAAGCATCTACTGAGTGACATTATTGAGGTTTTAAATTGTGATTAAAACTATCTAATCCATTTAATAAAATAGATAATATTATTGAGTGTAATACTTCTTGAAATATAGAAACTTCAGCTCGTATAGAGATAACTGCTAATTGAGAAATAAATAGACCTTTGATGATAAAGGATTTAACTAAAAATACTTTTTTCTGACTTGATATTGATGCTGTTTCTTGAGATAAAATAATTATTGATTCTTGAAAGTATACTGTCACAAAAAATTGAGAAAATATTTTATATTCTAGAATTCCAGGAAGTATGTGGACGAGAATCTGAGAATCAACAAAACTGCTCATTGAAGATAAAGATGGTAATATTCCTTTTAATGATTTTAGTGTAAATATTTATTTCCGTAATGCACTTTTATAATGTTTGTAATTTATATAAATAATATTTTATGAGAAAATATATCTCAGATTTTTGAAGTAAATAATCTTGAAGTAAAGCTGAAATTAAATGATATTTCAACTGCTAGTTTTGAAGTGTCCAATCTTTATGTTGAAAATTCATATGTAAATTTTAAAGAATTCAATGAAGTAATTATCTATAAAATAGAAAATAATATAGAAAAATTAATGTTTTCTTGAATTATTAGATCCGTTGAAGCTGACTTGTTTAAAACAAAAGTTATACTCAATGATAAAATATTTTTACTAAAAAATAAGCTTTTATATTCAGATAAAACATATGAAAATATTGCAATAAATTTAATACTTACTGAAATCTTAAATGAAATAAATTCCAGGTATTATTCTTGAATTATTTTAGAAACTAATGCAAATGAGTTAGTTACAAAAAACTATAGAAAATGACAAACTTATTTTGATATATTAAAAGATCTAGCACTTAACTGATATGAGTTTGAAGTAAAAGATAACAAACTATATTTTAAAGAATCAATATGAATAGATAGAACTTCTTGAGTTAATTTTGTAGAATTTTCATATGATATAAAGTTCCCTTGAAGTAGGACTATTGATACAGCAAAAATGGAATATGATAGTGATAATATTACCTCTGTAATTTTGCAAAAAGATACTTGAGAATCTGTAAGCATGGAGAGTATTGAAGATTTTTGAAGAAATGAAAAATATTTTACTTCCTGAGATAAAGATATATTGCTTGATCAGAGAAAATGATCTGTAAAAGAATATGAAATCACACCTATCGCTCACGATTTTTTTGTAGCAAATTTATGAGATACTGTAAAAGTTTTTATTGATGCTTGAAATGATATAATTTATTTTAATTGATGACTAAAAGTTATTGAAAAAAATTATAAATCTTGAGAACTCGACAATGTTTCAATAAGACTTAGTACTTGATCAGTAAAAACATTAAATTTAATAGAAACTATACAAGATTTAAGAAATAGAACGAGAAACCTTGAGATATAAAAGACCTTGAGGGGAAACAAAGTAGCTGTAATATTTTTACAGTTATTTTTTATTTTCAAAATATGCAAAGAGTTGCTTTAATAAACTGAGAAAATATAAATCAAGATTATGATTTATTAAAAATATTTCAAGCTCTAGCAACTTCATGAGTGGCTGAGTGATTAGAAGTGCAAAATGGAATAGTTACTCCTTGATTTGCTTTTATTAACATAGTAAGAGATGGAATAACATTTCCAGTTTTATTTCAAAATACTTCTAATTTAAATATTGATACAACATGAACTAAAAAAGTTTTTATAGAGTTAGATCAAGTGAAAATTGATGATGGATCAGAAAATAATTCTGATTGAACTTGAATCTGAGAAATAAAAACTTGAAGTGATTATCCAACTACTAATTTTTTGAAATTAGCTTCTATTGATTCTTGAAATATTACTGATGAAAGAGATTTTATCACAACAAAAGAGTACTTAAATATCACAAAAATGTGAAATGTTTTTAATTGAGCGAATCAGCTTATAAAAACAGATTCACAGTGAAAAATACCAGTTTTAGATGGAAGTAATATTACTTGAATAAAAGCTGAAGTTAATAGTTCAAGTTTAAAATATATGTTATGAAGTGAGTGAATAGTTTGAAAAGCTTACAGTGTTATAGATTATGCACAAATTAACTGACAAAATACTCATTGAATGTGACAACCAGGTCAGCAAATAATTGCTCAAAGTTTCTTCTGACAAAAAACTCCTATAACAAATATTATTTTATTTTTATCAAAATTTAATACTCCAAGTGATACTGTATTTATAGAAATTAGACCTGATAATGCTTGAAATCCATGATCACAAGTTTTGGCAACATCACAAACTATATCATACGATAACATATCTACTTCAGCATCAGAAAAAGAGTTTACTTTTTTAACTCCTGTATTTTTAGAACCATTTCAAAAATATTGGATTAATGTAAAAAGAAGCTGATGAAATGATAATATAAATTATTATTGAGTTTGATTTTTTAGTTCTTCAACTTTCACATGAGAAACTAAAAAGTGGAATTGAACTAGTTGGATAAGTGATTCTTGAAATATTTATTTTAAAATATCTTGATATAAATTAGCAATTAAATGATGAGATAATTTTGTTTGAATATGTCAACAAGCTTGAGGTATTTGAGAAGAATCAATTTTTAATCAATTTTATGATTGAAATCAACTAAGTCTAGTTACTTGAAATTATTACTGATATGATTCAAACTGAAATTTAATATGATGATATGATTTTAGAGCAATTTCTGAAACTGAAATTTTATTTGATTCAAGTACGATGTGAACTGATAAATTTTTCTGAAACTGATCTAATTGAGATTTAATAATAAGTTCTTGAAATTACAATCTAGCAGTTTGAGAATACAACTATTCAAATGTAATAATAAAAGAGTGAGCTACACTAAATATCACTTGAACATTAACTACACTTATAAAAGTAAATAATCTTTTTGAAAATAATGGTACTTTAAAAGCTGATTGAATTTGAAATACTTGAAGTTTTACACTTCCAAATTGAACTATTTTATATCCTGGATCTCCTGGTAAATGATGAAATTGATGAGCTGGATGAAATGCATCAATAAATTGAATAGCATATTGATGAGCTGGATGAACTTGAAGTACTAGTTGATATGGTTGAGGTGGTTGAGGTTGAGCATCAGATAGTTACTGATGATGAGCTTGATGAACTTGATGATTTCCTGGATGACTTTGATGAGCTGGTCGGTGATGATGAGCTTGATGAAATGCTTATTGAAATAGCTGACAATGAGCTAATTGGAATTGATGAAGTTTTGCACCACAAGGTTGATGACTTTCTGGTTGATGATGATGAAGTAAATCAAACTGAGCTTGAGCATGATGATGAGCATGATGAGTAAAATGATGAGATTGATGAATTGTTGTAATTTATGCAAATAAAGTTTGATGAAGTTGAGTTGTTAGTCTTAAGGGATTAAACTGATGAGTTTGATGAAATTGATGAGCATGAAATAGTGATAGTTCATGACCAGGATGATGAGGTGGTGGATGAGGTGGTTGAGGTTGAGGATGATTATCTGTAATTGTTTATAACAACGATTATTCTTGATTTAATTATCAATTAACAGCTTGAACTTGATGAGCTTGATGAACTGCCTGATCTTTTTGATGAGCTGTAGCATGAACTATTTGAGATCCTTGAAGTATCTGAAAGCAAAATAAAATATCTTTTAACTCAATTTAAAATGAAAAATGAAATTGATTTTAATACTCTTACTTTAGATCAACAAGAAATGTTAAATATAGGCTACATTTTTAAACTAGATGATTCTTGAAATTTACAAACTCTAGAACCAAAGAAAAAAACTAAAGAATTTATTGAATATAAAAAACAATTAATTCAAAAAGAATTTGATTACCAATATTCAAAATTAATAAGTTGATATTGAGAATGAGAAGTTTATAGCTGGAATCAAAAAGTTTTAGAAGCTGAAAAAGTTAAAAATTGAGAAAAATCAGATTATTTAGAGAAATTATGTATTGAATGAGAATCTGCAGAAAATTTAGCTGAAATTATATTAATAAAGCATAAAGAGTTTGTTTTAACTTATTCTAAAATAGAGAAAAATAAAAGACTTGAATTACAAAAATTATTTGATAACCAATAAAAATATGTGAAATCACGATGATTTAATATTTGAGAAACTAGAAAAAATACTAGTTCAAACAACAAAAACAAATTGAAGAGTAAATAGACTCGAAGAAGATGTTGATAAACATTGAAAAGAAATCTCTGCTATCAATAAAAGAATTTATATAGCTATGGGATGATTAAGTATTTTAACAATGTTTTGAGAAAAAATTTTAGAATCTTTTACAAAATAATATGAGATATTCACAAGCTATTTTAAACAAAAACTGATTACTACAAAAAATCCCATGAACTGATTATTGGGAAGTAAAAAAAGAATTTGTATGGTATGTAAATTATGAAACTAAATTGAGTTTTATAATAATACCTGAATGATTTAAAACTGACTTTTGAAGTATTCCGAAGTTTTTACAAAACATATTTTCTCAAACAAAATATGTTTGATACATACTCCATGATTATTTGTATTCAAAAGATTCAAAAATTTTGATTTCAAATACTTGAAATAGTTTTGATGAAGAAATATCAAAACTAAGAGTTACATTTGATATAAATAGTAAAGAACAGTTATTTGCAACACCAAATAGATGTTTTGCTGATAAGACACTAAGAGAATCAATAAAAGTTGAATGATCATGATTTTTAGAAAGAAATTTTGTTTATTTAGCTGTGAGATTATTTTGATTTTTATATTTTAAAAATAACTAATATGCAAACATATAGATGACTTGATAAATTAGATCCAAAATTTAGAAAAAAAGTAGAACTATTTTTAAAAGAAGTTTGAAATAAGATTTTTATAACTGAAAGCTGGAGAAGTCAGGAAAGGCAAAATTATCTCTACTCTTTATGAAGAAGTATTCCAGGAAAAACAGTAACATGGACTAAGGATTCAGAACATACAAAATGACTCGCAATAGATATTGCCTTTAACTGAAAAGAACTTTATCCAAACGATATTTACTTATGGAAAGAAATATCTGAAATTGCTAAAAAATACTGAATAGATTGGTGATACGATTTATGGAAAACAGATAAACCACACTTTCAAGATAACTGAAAAGAGTTAGTTGAAGAAAATAGTATTTTTCTAAAAGATTCTAAATTTGCAGGATTTATAAAAGATAATTTAGATAAATGATTTAAGTTTAATGATTATCTAGATGATAGACCAGCTACAATTGCTGATGTAAAAGAATTGATTACATTGTATGATCAAAGGAAATAAAAAAATTTGTAAAAACTTATAAAAATATTATACTTCGTGAGTTAATGTTATTTATTGAATGAAATCCGATAAATAACATTTTATATTTTTTATATTTTTTTATGGATATTAAAAATAAATTTTGAAAAAAGATAAAAGAAATAAGACTACAAAGTTGAATATCTCAAGAAAAACTTTCAGAGATTTCATGAATTCATAGAACTTATATTTCTTCAGTTGAAAGATGACTTAAGAATATATCTTTGGAAAATATAGAAAAAATTTCTATTTGATTAAATGTAGAAATTAAAGATTTATTTGATTAATTCTATTTATATGAGTGAAAGAAAATGGCATCCTAATTTTATAAAATATGTAAATTTTATTATAAATCACACTAATTATAAATGATTATTTGTAGAAACAAAAGAAGATTGAATTCCTAAATGGGTAGTTACTTGAAAATCAGAAAATTGATTAAAAAGAAGAGCATGGTGGGATAAAAAATGTAATGAATATTGAATAAAAATAGAAGCTTGATGCTATGCAAAAATTGCTTTAATTAACCATCCTACTCAAAAACATACCTGTCAAATATGTTGAAAAGAATTAAGTATTAAATATGTTTATCCAAATAAAAGAACTTTAACATTTATAAATAAAAATTTTAACTTAAATTTAGAGCCATTTACTTTAGATATTTTTGAGATAATTAATACTATAAAAAATAATTCAATATTTTTGTCTAAATTTCAAACTCTATTTAAAAAAGATAAATTTAATTCATATGATGAATTATTAAATGTTGTGAATAAATATGTTATAAATTGAGATAAATGATATTTTTCTCCTTGAGCAATGAGTAATTCTCCAGATAGATTTGATTGATATCATTCAGATTGAGCTTGTTGCAGACATGAATCAGATAAATGAAGACATAAAGATAATTTACAAAGATATACTCAAGATAGAAGAGTTTATGAAAATTGGGTAGAATGAGACTGGAAAAAGGCAGATAGATTGATGGCTATGTTTGGAAAAAATTGAGTATCAGCTGATCATATATGACCAATCTCTTTATGATTTTGCCATAGACCTAAATTTACTCCTATGTCTAAAGAAAATAATTCTTCTAAATGAAACAGAATGTCATATAGTGATGTAAAAATATTAATAGAAGATGAAAAAAAAGAAAAAATTATGTCATGGTATTGAAAGTATTTATGGGATAATCTTAAAAATAAAGTTGTTGATGATAAAGGAGCAAAAAAATTAAGTGATCTATTATCAAAAAATACACAAATTTCATTAAATATTTTATCTATAATACATAAGGAATGATATTCTGATTTTTTAATTAAAACATATCTTTATCCTGATTATTCATTTTTTGATCATAAAATAATTTGATTTAATCATGAAGATGGAACTTATGAAAGTGTAGAATCTAAAGAAGTTAATAGACAAGAACAACATAATAATGTTCAAAGATATATTAGAATTGCATTAGAAACTTTAGAAATATATTCTGAAAAAGAAAATAGAAAAAATATTAAATATATTCAAAATATTGATCATTGAATACTTAAAAATATTTTTTTATTATTAGATAATAAAGATTATAAAAATGCTGATTTAAAAGTAAAAGAATTGGTAGAATATATTTGAAGAGAATTAATAAAAGAGTGGTAGTTATCTACATCACTCTTTTATTAATTTATAAAATTCTTTAAAATCAATTTCTCATTGCATTAATTTTTCATAGGTTGATTTATTTTTGTACTCATGCTCCATTTTTTCACTTCATCAAGGAGCTCATATGATTGGTAATCATCAAATAGCTTCTTTTACAGTAATTGGTTTTGGTAATCAATCCTTTCAAAATAAAGGTTTTGGTTCGTTAATTTTTATATTTTCTCTTGTTCAAATTATAAAAACTCTTGTTCTTTTTTGAGGAACTCCATATTCTTCAGCATTTAATTTAAATACAGAATTTATATGGTATCATATGTTTTTAAATTCATTAATTATAGCTTCAAAATCTTTTCATTTATTCATTGATAAGATTCATGGAACATTTTCCATTACAAATATTTCAGGTTCTAATTTTTCTACAAAATGTACATATTCTAAAAATAATTTATTTCTAGGATCATCTGTAAGTCTTAATCATGCTAATGAAAATCATTGACAAGGAGGTCATCATATTATTACTCAAATTTTTTCATTTTTTAATTGATTAATAAGTTGCTCTTTAACTTCACTAGAAGTTATATCTCAGTTAATATATGATGATTTTTTTCAATGATTGTAAATAAAAGTATCGTATATATGTTTATCAATTTCAATAGATCATAATGTTTTAAATCATTCCATATGAAATCATTGAGTAAATCATCATATTCATGAAAATAAATCAAGAGTATTAAGATTATTTGTATGTTTTTTAATCTCTTCAGCTACAGCTCTAGCTAACAAAACTGGTACTGCATTTCATATTTGTTTATATTGAGATGTTTTTGTTCATTTCAATATAAAATCATCTGAGAAACTTTGTAATCTTGCTCATTCTCTAATAGAAATTAATCTATCTTGTGTTGGATGAATAAATGTACCATTTCACATCCTATTAAAGTATGTAGATATTGTAAAACTTGGTTCATTTTCTTTTAATCTTCAATATAAAGTAGTTCTTCATCAAGTTTCTCTTATTCTTTCAACTCTTTTTGATTTACTTGGAACAGGAATATCTTTCCAATTTCATCACTGAGGAATATGAATAACCATATCCAATTCTAGTTCACTAAATTTTGGAGCTATATGATTATGTATTATTATTTTTTTAGTCATTGTTTTCTAATAATTTAAAATATATTTAGTTTCATGATTATTTAATCAATATAGTTTACAAATATTTTCTTCTTCAAAGTTTAAAACATCTTGGTATTTAATCATAGGAAAATCATCTACTTCATAATTATTTAAATGATTATTACTACTTATTATTTTAAAAAACCAATTAATTAATTTTGAATTAAGTATTTTTCTTAATTTTTCAAGATCCTCTTTAGAATTATTTTTAATAGATATGTAATTGCACGAATTTCCTAATATATCATTTTCTCAACAAAATATATAGTTTATTCTTTTTTTATTATCAATATTTGCAATATTTTTACTTACAATCCTATATTTTTTATAATCATATTTTTTATAATCATTAGATTTTTTAGATATAAAATCATCTATAATAACATATTCATTCTTATAATCAATATTGCTATTTCATAACATAGCTCATCTAACAAAATTATATTTTGTATAATTATTAGTAATAAATTTTTTATGTAATGTTTGGTCTAATTCTCATCTTCTATTTCTTACTTCTGAAAGCTCTTTTATTTTTTTAAATTTAGATAATTTATTTAATATTCACCATCAAATTTTATCTATATAGGGAACTTCTAATTTTTCATGAAAAATATTTTTAATATCCTCAAATAATAATTCAAAACTTCCTGTATGATGAAAAATATTAATTTTATCATTTTGTAATCCTTTTATAAAATCAAATATTACTAATGATTGACTTACTTTTTCAAATGTTTTCTCTCTTTCTTTTATATATTCAATATTTTCTACTTTTCAGCTGTTGAATAAATACGATCTAATTTTAGAAGAAGTTATATCTCAAAATATAGTTGAAGGGCATATTATCTCAGAAACTCAATTTTTTGGTAAAATATTAATTATATTTTCTAAAGATAGTTTATATAAATTTAACACTCATTGTAAAGAATATTTATATGTATCAAATTGTTTTATTTTTGATATCTTAATATTTAATAATTCTTTTTCTTTTTGAATTAAAATACCTAAATTAGTATTTTGTTCAGATTTAGAATTTATTTTCAGGGATAAATAAGGAGGATTAGAAATTATTGCATTAATTCATTTTGAAATTATTAATTTATTATTATTTTCAAATATATAATCTCAAAACAAAGATATATTATTTAAATCCTCGATATTATCTAATCATAAGTTTATAATTTTAATTTTTAATATATGTAGTGAAACTTTATCAATATCAGAAAAAAATAAATTATTTTTAATAATATCTTTTAAATTAATATTAAAATTTTTAATTAAATATTTAATAAATATAATTGAAAAATTTCATGTTCAACAACAATAATCTAATAGTTTTATATCTTTAATATTATTAGATTTATACTTTAAAAAATTAGTTACTAATTTTTTAATCATTTTAACTGCTATATCTTCAGGTGTATAAAAAATTCAAAGATTCTTTTTATAAAAAGAATCTTTGATGTATTTTCAATTAATAAAAACATGGTCTAATCTAAAAGAATTTATTTCATCAATTGTTTTTAAAATATCATTTGTGGAAAATAATCAAAAAATCTTATTAAGATTATCTATGTTATTAATTTCTAAATTTGTTCTTTGATATTTATTATAAATATAGTTTATTAATTCAATGTATAATGAATCTATATTAGAAACACTTCAATAAGCATTAATATAATCATTTAAAAGTTTTTGTATCATAGTATATTGTTAATAAAATTGCATTCAATAAGTTACATTTTTTTAGAGAAAAGTCAAAAGATTATTAACTTTTATCATATCATTTTCAAAATCAATACATATCTAGAATTTTTGCTTTTGTATAAAATATTTCTGAATTTTCTCAATTTCTAAAATCTAATGTTTTTATTGAAAAACTATCCAAATCATTTTTATTTTTATCATAAAATTGTTTTATAATTTTTAAACTTTTTTTATTTACAGTTCATAAATTTAATCATTTTCTAAAATATTGATCAAAAGCAGGAATGTTTCAAAAGACTCATAACATTATTTTAGTTATTAGAGTATCACTAGGATTATTAGAAATTCATAAACTTGTTTTTAATATTTTTCTTATTTTTAATAAAACTTCAATATTTACATCTGTGTAATTATCTATATCTATTTCCCAATATTCTTTTGGCATTATTGATATTTCTTTAATAAGATCTTGAAAAAAGACTATACTTTTTCATAATAAAAATGAAGATCATCTCATCATTCACCAACTAGCTAAATAAAATCATAGTTTATAACAACTATCCTCAATATTTTTTTCATTAGATAACTCATTTATTTTATCATTTTTATAAAAACTATAAAAATGATTATAACAATAATCAAAAGAAGAGTATCTATCAGTATAGTTTCTATCTTTAAGAAAACCATTTACATATTTTATAATTGGCATAAAAATTATTTAATTTTATTTTTTTCATTATATTGAAAAAATCACAAAAATAAATAGAATATTATTAGTGAAAAACTAATAATATTAAATGTCTAAATTTTTAATCTAATGATAAATGGAAATTTTAAGTATATTTACAGCATCAGAATGAATTTGAACAATAATTGATAAAATTACTGATGGAATCAAATGGTGAAAAAATAAGAAAGAAGATGAAAAAAATAAAGAAATAATAAGATCTAGATTAAGGTCTATTTTTACTGAGCATAAAAATGAAATAGAGATTCTGTTTACAGAATTATTGGATGAAATAAAAAGTGAAATACTTAAAAATGATAATAAAAAAAATTCTTTATTTTTAAATAAAATAGAAGAAATAAAAAAATGAGATTTAATTGAAAATATTGATAAAACAACTAATGATATTGAAAACAATAAAGGTCTAACTTTAATATGGAAAATGTTTTTTTATGATGATAAAATAAAATGAATTCATAATGACTTAAATATTAATTTAGACAAATTCTTAGATGTGTATTTTAGGGAAGCAAAAAACTATTTTGAATCTTGAAAAGAAGCTGATACTAGATTATTATTAAATGAGAAAAAAGAAATAATAAAAATGCTTGAAAAATCAATATATGAGTTTGAAAAAATTATATTAGTGAAAGTTCAGAAATTAGTAGAGATTTCAATTATTAATTCAATAAATCCAAATTCTTCAACAAAAAATGAAGAAATAACTAATATGATTAAAAATATTGATAAGTTTGCAAAGGATATAGAAGAATGAAAAATGAAAAAATATTATTTAAAATTTTTTACTATTTTGAATAGCATGATTGATGATATGATTGAGAAAATTAAAAAATAATTTATCTGTTAATAATTTAATATTTATGTTTAGTAGATGATCTGAATGGAGAAAATGGGACTTGCATGTACATACAAAAGATACTGCAAAAAATGATCAATTTTCATCAATTGATTTTAATAACTTTTGTATAATTTTCTTTAAAAAAGCATTAGAAAATAATGTAGAAGCAATATGAATAACGGATTACTTTAGTATAAATAACTATAAAAAAGTTAAAGATTTTGTTTCTTGAATTGACTCTGAAAAATCATTCTCTTATTTAGAAAAAGAAAAAATAAAGAAAATATTTTTATTGCCAAATGTTGAATTAAGAATGTTGCCAGTCACTGATAATTCTAGATTAGTTAATATTCATTGTTTATTCAATCCTAATTACGAAAGTAGTTTAGATAATGATTTTTTTTCTACAATAGAATTTTCTAATTGATGATGAAGAAAATATAAGATGAATAGACAATGAATTATAGATTTAGGAAAAAATTTAGATTCAAGCTTATTAACTGAAAAAGAACAATATGAAAAATGAGTTAATAATTTTATTGTAACTCATGAAAGCTTACAAAAATTGTATGATGAAAATTTGAATTTTAGAGAAAATGTAATTATTGTAGTAAGTAATTCAAATCAAGATTGAGCTTCTGCTTTTCAAAAGCATTATGATTTATTTGAAGATGTGGATACAAGTAGTTTAGATTGAGTTAGAAAAGCAATATATTGCATTTCAAAATGAATATTTTCTTCAAATAATAATGATAGACAATATTTTTTATGATTTAAAAAAGATGATAAAAATACTGTTATACAAAAATGTTGAAGTTTAAAACCTTGTATACATTGAAGTGATGCACATACAGAAGATAAATTATTTGCTCCAGATAATAATAAATATTGTTGGATAAAAGCAGATTTAACTTTTGAATGATTAAAACAAATTATTTATGAACCTGAGGATAGGGTAGTTATTCAAGAAACAAAACCAGAAGAAAAAGAAAATTATCAAATTATTGATAAAGTAAAATTTATTGATGATTCTTTTTATCCTGAAGAAATCTTAATTAATCAAAATTTAACTACCATTATTGGCTGAAAATCTACTTGAAAATCTATTTTATTAAGAAGTATTGCTGAAACAATAGATGTAAAACAAGTTACATGAAAAATAAAAGAAATATGACTATGAGATTATAAAATTAATGATTTTAGTGTTTTTTGGAGAGATTGACAAGAAAGTAAAAAATGAAATGACATAAATAAAAAAATTATTTATATTCCTCAGTCATATTTAAACAGACTTACTGATGATGATAAAGAATGAAATCCAATAGATGAAATAATTAAATCCGTTTTAGAAAAAGAAGATAATATAAAAAATAATTATACTATATTAGAAAAATTAAATAGAGATACTGAAAAAAAGATTAATCAGAATATTGAAAATATTTTTTATAAAGAAAAAGATATAAAAGAGTTATTGGAAAAGATTAAAAATATTTGAGATAAAAAATGAATTGAATTAGAAATTAAAAAAATTAAAGAAGATATATTAGAATTAAAAATAAAATCTTGAATGACAGACAAGGAAATATCTGATTATAATGATATTTTAAAAAAAATAACTAATATTAAGGATGAAAATGAAAAAATAAATAAAGATTTGGTTATTTTAAAAAATCTAAAAGAAAATACATGATTTTCAAAAATGTCTTTTGTAACATCAGATTCCTTTAAAAATTGAACATTTGAGGAGTATATCTTTTCATTATCAACTGAAATTAAAGAATCTTTAGAAAATAAAATTGAAGAAATAAAAAAGGTAATTAATAAAGAATGGATTGATAAAGTTGATGATGAGTACAAAAAAGTTGAAACACAAAATATTAATAATTTAAGTGAACTAGAAAAATTAAATAAGATTTTTATTCCACTCCTTGAAAAAGCACAAAAATCAAAATCTATTGATGAAAAAACTAAAAAATTAGACGATGAAGAAAAAAAATTAAAAACAATAATAGAACAAGAAAATAATCTTAAAGTTCTACAGGTAGAGTATAACACTTTAGTTGAAAATATTGCTGAGAATCACTCAAAATTTTTTGATAATTTTTTTAATGCTAAAACTGAAATTCTTAAACAAGATATTATAACTAAAGATCATGAGTTAGAGTTTTCAATTGATATTATTTTTAGAAATTATTCATTTCAAGAATATTTTATAAATGAAATATGTGATCAAAGAAAACTTTCACAATTTAAAAAAGTTTGATTACAAGAATATACTTTTTTAAATAATGTAGAATTTAAAAAGGATCTTTTAATTTTAATTAAATCAATTTTAAACGAAGATCTTATTATTAAAAAATATTCAAAAAAGGAAGCTATAACTAAACTTACACAAAATTGGTATATATTTGATTACAAAATAAGACAAAATTGAGATGAAATTTCGCAAATGTCTCAAGGTAAAAAATCATTTGTTCTATTGAAACTGTTAATAGAATTAGATAATAGTAGATGTCCTATTTTATTAGATC
>DIUG01000014.1 GCA_002422305.1 Patescibacteria group bacterium UBA6164
TAATATAAATTTTTTTTATAAATATTCTATTGACTTTTAAAAATATTATTTATAATAGAATATGTCTTTTATAAAAAAATTGAAAGACTTATGTTTTTATTTTTATTTTTTTTACTATATTTTTATGAAAACAAGTGTAAAAAAGTTAGTTGCTGGAGCTAGTGTTTTAGCTTTAATAGTAGCTAATTCAGCTTTCGCAGAATTAAGTTTAACTGGTTCTACTACAGGATTAAGTTTAACTGGTTCTACTGAAACTTTAAGTGGTTCTACTGTTACATGAGATTTAAATGTTACTACTACTGCTCAAGTTTTACCAACTTTAAGCTTTAGTATTTCAAGTCCTAATGTAGAATTGTGAATATTAAGTCCTTGAGAAGTAACTACAGGTAGTGCTACAACTTTAACTTTATCTACTAATGCTATAGATTGAGCAGTTGTAAGTATATCTTCTAGTACAGGTTGATTATCTTCTGAACAATGAGGATTGATAGCTTTTTCAGGAGGAACTCTTATTCCATGAGAAGAATGATATAATTTAAGTGTTGGTACTCCTTCAGCTTCAACATGAGCTACACCAACAATTGGAAATGCAATTATTGATAGCTCAACTCCTATTAATGTAATGTCTGTAGCTTGACCTACAAACTGATCAACTGTTGATATTACAACTAATGCATCTATTAGTAATATTACTCCAGCTGGTAATTATTCTGTAATTCATACATATTCAGTTACTTGAACTTTTTAATTTATTTTAATTAAGAATAGATTATAAATAATAAAAAATCACTACATTTTAGTGATTTTTTATTTCTTTTAAAAAACTATTCATTGGGTATTTCAAACGATGCACAAAATGTATTATACTTTCTACGATTTTTTTCATTTTAAAATTTGACTTTTTTATTTTTTTAATTATATTAAATTATATAATATATTATATTAACCTTATTTTTATATATGAAAAAAATCTTTATAATATTTGCTTTGATTATAGCTGTTCTATTTAGTAATTATGCTAATGCTTGATTTACAATATCTCCTTTGAAATATGAATTTGAAGCAAAACCTTGAACTAGTAAAAAAGAAAAAATAAGAATAACAAATGATGATGATAAACCTATAACACTATATAGTTCAATGGAAACTTTTATGGCTTGAGATGTTAGTTGAAATCCTAAGTTTGTAAAAATAGAAGATCAAACAGATTCACAATTTTCTTTAAGTAACTGGATTAATGTAGAAGATAAAAATATAACATTAGCACCAAAAGAAACTAGAGAAGTTTATTTTGACTTAAATATTCCAAAAAATGCTGAACCAGGATGACATTATGCAGCTATATTTTTCTATCCTTGAACACCAAGTTGAGCACAAGTTGCTATGGTTAATAGATTATGAATATTAATTCTTGTAAATGTAGAATGAAATGTTAAAGTAGAGTGAAAATTGGATTCTTTTAAAATAGGTAATAATAATGATAATAAAGATTTTATAGAAAATACTACATTTAAAGACTTCCCTATAATATTTGAAACAATTTTCGAAAATTTATGAAATGTTCATTTAAAACCAAATTGAAAAGTAACATTAATAGATCAAGATTGAAAAACTTTAGAAAATATTTGAAAAGAAAGACTTTTAAGTACAGCATGAGCTTATCTTTGAGAAAAGATGGTTGATTATATACCTATAAATGATTCTTTTTGAAATGTATTACCAAAAAGTAAAAGAAAATTTGATTGAGTTTGGGAAGGATTTTGATATACAATTTTAAATGATGATGGAACAAAAAGTGTTAAATTTAAAAATTTAACAGAATATTATGCAGATAAAGCATCTGAAAAAGCACAATTTTTAATGCCATGGCAATCTATAAATACAAGAACAGTCGAAAAGAAAATAACAGCAAAATTTGAGTTAAGTTATGAATGAAAGGATAAAATTAAAAAAGATTTTTTAGATAGTAAAGATTTTTATATAACTTATGAGGAAAAATATGTTTGAATAAATTATATAATTTCTTGAATTGTTATAATAATTATTATTTGAATTTTATATTATTTTATATTAGTTGCTCCTAAAAATAAATCTAAAAAAGAAGAAGAATTAAGAAAAAAGATAATTGAAGAAATGAATAAAAATAAAACAATGAACTAATCTTGATTTTTAATTTATAATTAACTATAAAATTATGAAAAAAATTATATCTCTATTGATGGCAATTTCTTTTTTTCTATCACCAGTGAATATATATGCAAATAAATCAGTAGCTGTTTCTGCCGTTGTTGGTGATATTAATCGTGTGCCAATTATTTTGAGTGTAAATCCAGATAATAATATTGTTGTGTTACCATCTACGGATTCTATTATATATACTATATCTTTTTCAGATTATGAAAAAGATGATATAATTCATACTATTACTCCTTGAATTTGAACTTATATAGATACATGAATTAGTAATTGAATTACTTTATGAAAATCATCATATGATTCTAATGGTTTAGCAACTTTAAAATTTGAATATATTCCAGTTTTATCAGATTGAGAAGTTGAATATCAAACAGAAATAGTTGTTACTATAAGTGATTGAATTAATACTGTAGAAAAGATTTTAAATATATATGTATATGATCCATATGCTTAAAAGAACAAAATATATTTTTCTTTTAATTTTCGTTTTTTTTATAATAATATTATTTATATATAGTTTTTTTTATAATAAAAAACAATTAGATGATTTTAAAAAAGATATTTTTATAAAAAATATTTCTTGGGATATTCCTATTTGAAGAGAAATACCTTATAAAAATTGAGATGATTTAGAATTTTATATTATTATAAAAGATGAATTTAAAAATCAATTTTTATTAAATATAGATTCTTTGAAACAAAATATACATGTACTTAATATTAATATTAATGATACTAATATTAAAAATAATAATATTCTTGTTAAAAAATGAGATTCTATAAAAATAGTTTGAAAAGCTAAAAATAATTGAGTTTTTAAAATATCTGATAGTGATGATATAAAATTGAATATTGTTTGAAAAATTCAAGATTCTAATAGTATAGATAAAGATTTAGATAAAGATTTAGAAAAAAAAGTAGATATTAAGATAGAAAATACTATTTTAAATTGAAATATAACAAATGCAGTTCAATTATTTTGAACTTGATTAGAACAAATAAAAAATGTTAATATTTGATGAATTAATTTTCAACCTAAATTAATAAAATGAAGATATTTTTTACTTATAAATCAAGATACTTTTGATACTTGAAAATATTTTATTATACTTCATCTTTTAAATTGAAATATAATTTATCTAGATCAAAAATTAAATTTCAATTATATTAATTCTAAAGTAAATATTGTTAATATAATTCCAAATATTGTAAAAAATGATAAAGATAGAGAAGTAGTTATTCAATGAAATTGACTTTCAAAAATAATGGGGGTACAACTTAATAATAATTTTGTTTTTAAAAATACTAGTTATAGAATAATTAATGATAAAGTTATAATAATAAAAATACCTTTTTGAATGGATAAATGAACTTATTATATAAATATAATGACTATAGATTGAATATATGAAGCTAAAAATAAAAAATTTACTATTATTAATTAAAAAAAATATGAAAAAAATAATTTGGATAATTTTATTGTATTTATTTTCTTATATAAATGTTTTTGCTGATGGTGAAATTTTTGATATAAAAATAAAGAAAACAACAGAAAGTAATACTTTATATTCAAATGGTACTACTCTATCTGATTTAAAAAATGGAAATTCTATTAATATAAGAATTCAAACAGTTTGATTATTTACATCTAATAATTATTTTTCTTTGTCTTTACCTGCTTGATTAAGTTATAGTTGACATACGATAAGTAATTTATGATGTGTTTCTTTTAATAATGCTTGAATTAATAATTCATCTATATATTATTCTTATTCTTGAGTTATAAATCCTATTACTTCAACAATAAGGCCATGTTTAGTTGAGCTTACTTATACACTTAATACAATTAGTGCTTGAACTCATAATATGAATTTACTTTATTGATGAAATCAAAAATGAAGTATAACTATGCCTATAAATTCGATTGCAAGTGCTTTTACTAGAGATTTAAATGGTGATTGATATTTAGATGCATATGAATTAATATTTAATAATCCAATAACTAACACTTCAGATTTATCTAATTTAACAATTTGATGAATTAGTGTCAATTCTTATTCTTGAAGTACCAATTCTTGATATATTCTTTTTAATGGTTCAATTTTTTCTACTTGAGACAAGCCTCAATTATTAGTTACTAATTGAAATGTATTTTGAAATATATGAACTATATCATCTTCTTTATTAGAAGAACAAGATTGAGCTAAACCAGTTTTATTATCAAATAATTCACAATCTTGAGTAATTTCTAGTACTTGAAATATAGTTTTAACTTTTTCTGAAGCCTTAAAGCCGACAACAACTACTTCTTTTACATTAACTAAAAGTTGATGAACTATTTTTTCTTTAAGTTGATCTTTAAGTTTTAATTTAAAAGAATTAACACTTGAACCTAATTTAGAACTTGAAGCTTGAGATTATATTTTAACATCAAATTCTTGAGTAAAAGATTTTTGAGATAATATATTAGATAATGTTAATCTTTCTTTAAAAGTTTTAGATACAAAAAAACCTACTTGAAGTATACAAATTAATTCTTGAGCAACGACAACACAAGATAAAAATGTGCAATTAACTTTATCGTGAAGTGATGATATTTGAGTAAATAATATTTTAATATCAAATAATTCTAATTTTGATACTTATACAACTATAAATAATACTACTAGTACTTGATGGACTTTAGATATTTCATCATGAACTTGAACAAAAAATGTTTATGTTAAATATGTGGATTTAGCTTGAAATGAAAGTATAACTTATACAGGAAGTATTATTTTTGACAATACTAAATTATTTATATGTAATCCATCATTACTTCCTGCTAATGCCTCTTGGAATTCTGTATCAAATTATATGCAAACATTAACTTGATCAACTTGGTTACCTATAGATTCAACACCAACTTATAATTTAACTCTTTCAACTACATCTTGTAATTTTAAATGTAATGATTGATATAACTGGAATTCAAGTACATTATCTTGTTTATTACAAATATCTAATTCTAGTACTTCTAGTTTATCTGCTTGAACTAGTTCATCAGGTTGATCTGGTTCATCTAGTACTTCTAGTTCATCTAGTAGCAATGTAAATAATTTAACAAAATCTTGAAGTACACAAAATATTTCAAAAACAGATATAAAAATTGATAATTCAATAACTTTAAATAATAAAGAAGTAATTAAGTTTATAAGTGAGAATAAAGATAAAGAATTTAATATAGAAAATATAAATATATATTTATCTACTAAAACTTCAAAAGATACAAAAAAGATATTAGAGTTATTTGAAAAAAAACTTATTTTCGATGATTTAGATTATTATATATCTTTTGATAAAGATATAAAGAATAATTATAATGAATTATTAAATACATATATGAATTTAATTTTAAATTTAGATAATTATTTGTTATCTAAAGATAAAGATTTAATTAATATAATAATTATAGATAATAAAAAACTTAATACATTATATAAATCATTAAAATCACCAGAAAATAAATATATTACTAAAAGTAATAATAATAAAATATATAAAACTAATTATGAAGAATTAAAAGAACCTTTAAATAAAGTAGAAGATTTTATATTTAAAAAATTGAATTTATTAAAATCATCAAATAATATAACATTGAAACAATATAATCAATCAATAAAAGATTATAATAATTTTATATTAAATATAACTATTAGTAAAAAATATAATAATAAAGAAGCATTAAAAAAAGCTTTGGAAAAATTAGAATTATTAAAAAGTATATATAATAAAAAAATAAATTAAATTTTAAAATATAAATTTCATTATTAATGGAATTTATATTTTTTTTGATTTTTATTAAAATCATCATTTTAAAATATTTTTATTTTTGATTATTTTTTTAAAAATAATATAATATTTCAAATATAAATAACTTTTTAATAAAAATGAAACAATATTTACAATTATTAAAGGAAATAAAAGAAAATGGTATTTGAAAGGATGAAAGAACTGGTACTTGAGTTAGATGATTATTTTGAATGCAAGCTAAATATGATTTAGAAGATTGATTTCCTCTTGTTACTACTAAAAAAACATTTTTAAGATGAATAGTAGTTGAGCTTATTTGGTTAATTAGATGAGATACTAATATAAAATATTTAGTAGATAGAGATGTTCATATATGGGATGAATGGCCATTTCAAAATTATTTAGATAATAATTTGTTATCAGAAAAATATCCAAAATATAGTACAGTCTGGTTTGAAGAAAAAGAAATTTTTATAAATAAAATCAAAATATTACCTGAAAATGATCAATTTGTAATTGAATGGTGAGATTTATGACCTGTATATTGACATCAATGGAGAAATTTTAATTCTCAATGAATTGATCAAATAAAAAATGCTATAAATGAAATAAATAATAATCCTACAAATAGAAGAATTATTGTTTCCGCTTGGAATCCTGCTCAAATGGATAAAATGTTATTACCTCCATGTCATGCTTTTTTTCAATTCAATGTTGATACAACAAATAACAAATTAAATCTACAATTATACCAAAGAAGTGCTGATATGTTTTTATGAGTACCATTTAATATAGCTTCATACTCTACCCTACTTTTGTTAATTGCAAAAATTACTTGATTAAAACCATGAGTATTTACTCATACTCTTTGAGATGCACATATATATAATAATCATGTAGAACAAGTTGATTTACAATTATCTAGAGAACCAAGAGAATTACCAGAATTACAAATATTAAAAGATATTAAAACTTTAGAGGATTTAGAACAATTAGAATGGGAAGATTTTAAACTTGTTTGATATAATCCATATGAAAGAATAGTAGCTCCTGTAGCAGTTTAAAAAAACCTCTCTCTTGAATTCTCTCTCCTTGTCAGGAGAAAGAGGCCCAAATTAAAGGAAAAAATAATATAAAAAAAATATGAAGTTTAATATAATACTTGCAGTTGATGAACAAAATGGTATATGAAAGTCTAATTTGTTAGCCTGGCACTTATCTAATGATATGAAATATTTTAAAAAAATAACAAGTGAAACAAATGATTTAGCTAAAATGAATGCTGTAATTATGTGAAGAAAAACTTGGTTTTCTATACCTAATTTACATAGACCATTACCAGAAAGAATAAATTGTATACTAACTAGAGAATTAAAAAAAAGTGATATATGAAGTAATATAGATGATTTTGTTTTGTATTTTAATTCTTTAGATGATTGTTTATTTGAACTTGAATCAAAAGAAAATGTAGAAAATATATTTATTATAGGTTGAGCAGATTTATATAATCAAGTTTTAAATCATCCGATGCTTGATAAAATATATATGACAAAAATAAAATGAGATTTTGATTGTGATGTTTATTTAAATAAAATACCTAATAGTTTTATTGTAGAATCATATACGGATTGGGAAAAAGAAAATGATATAGAATATAGTTTTTGGGTATATAAAAGAGTAGATTATTAATCTACTCTTTTATATTTCATTTATCATTATACATGTATCAATTTTAAAATCTTTAAAATTATTTTCTTCTAAAAAAAATTTTACATCATCATTACTAGCTCCAGGTTGGCACCATATTATTTTATTTATTATTTTATCTTTATATTTTTTAAGTATTTGAAGAGTTACTTCTGGTTGTACTACGAAATTTATTATATCATAATCACCTTTTACAAATCATAAATTTATATGAGTTTTTAGTCATTCTATTTGTTTTTCTTTTGGATTTATAGGAATTATTGTATGTCATTTTATTAGTAAGTCTTTAATTATTTTATTTCCATATTTTTCTGGATTATTCGATGCACCTATTAATACTATTTTCATTTTAAATAATTAGTTAATAATGTTTTTGTAGGGAAATAACCCACTCTTGAATTCTCTCCCTTATTTAAGGGAGAGAGGCTACAATTGTTCCCCTTGCCCTTATTTAAGGGAAAGGATTCAGGTTAGGGTTAATTTTAAAATTATTTCCCTACAACTTTAATGTTTTTACTTCACTTATATGCTATAATAATATAATATATTTAAAAGAAGTCAATAAAATAAAGAATATTTCAATAATATTATAATAATACTTCTTTCCAAAAGTCCAAACTATTTATTTTTTCCCAAGAATCTTTTATTAGAATTTTAAATTCTTCATAATCCTCTTCTTCAAAACTAATTGCTACATATTTATATTCACCATTTTTTCATTCAACAAAATCAAGGGCTATTTCAGATATATTATATTTACTATAAAATTCTTTATCATTTTCTGCTAATAATTTATAAAATAATAGTTGTCTATAATATTTTCCATTTTCATATCATGGTTTAAAACTACCATATCTATCTATTCATTTAATATCTCATATAGTTTTTACTCATCAAGTTTTATAATCTACTACTGCTATATTTTCTACAAAAAGAGGTGATTGTAATCAGTTTGTAGCTTCTTCTCTCCCATTGGGAGAGATTGATTGATGGCTTGATATAGTTATTTTTTCTATTTTATCTATTTTTCCAGTAATAGGAACTCATTCAAATACTATATTTCTAGGTCTAAAATTATATTCTACTGCTAAAGGTATTCTAGTATTATTTTTAAAATATTCAAAGTATCAAGTTAATCATTCTATTCATTTTTTTGTAAGTCTATTCTTTTCTTCTTGAGTTAAAATTTGTCTATTAAGTAATTTTAAAAATTCTTCTGTTAAATATCATAATTCAATATCTTCTCATTTTAATTTTTTATCAGTAGCTAATTCTAATACTCTATGATAAACTTTACCAAAAATTGTAAATTCATTATCTACAAATGGATATTTAAATACTACATTTTGTAAAAATATTTTAGGATCTTCTAAAAAAGTATTTAAATCGGTAGGACTTAATTTATATGTTTCTAAAAACTCTTTTATATAATTTATTTCTTCAACTGTATTTTTTATTAAATTATTATTTCATAATAATTGATTTTTTATAGATGAAATTAATGATGAATCAGAAATATTTTCATCAAATATTTTTGATTCTATTCATATTTCTACCATAAATGAACTATCTATATATGGTTTATTCTCTTTTCAAGCTGGTCTTGTAAAAATCAGTTCTTTTTTTGCTCTAGTTATAGCTACAAAAAATAATCTCCTATCTTCTTCATTACTTATAGTCTTTTCTAAGTCTTTTAATTCTTTCTCATTTAAATTACTATATTGCAATCATTGTCAAGCTACTCAAATAGGCAATTTTAATTTATCAATAACTCTTTTATTTTCCCAATTTCATCAATAAACTCATGGTATATATACATAATCATATTCTAATCATTTCGAAGAGTGAGCTGTAAGTATTTCTATATTTGAGTTTGATTTTTTAAGAATTTGTCTAGATATTTGAATATTATATTTTTTATGTAAATCAAATTTATTTAATAATGCATATAATGTTAAATCATTATTTTTTTCATTAAAATCTTTTATTTTATTAAATAGTGTAAATATATCTTCTAAATCAGAAAAACTTCAATTAGTTTCTATATATTCTACAATTCATAATTTATCTATAATTTTTTGAAATAATCTAGATATACCATACATTCATAGTTCAGAGTGTAGATCTAATATTAATTCTCTAAAAGCAACTATTTTATTATAATCTTTATATTTTTCTTCTAATTCTAGTTCAAAAATACTTTGGGATTTATTAATTTTTTCTTCATTACGGGGAATATATAAATTATCAATATCTTTAATTATATCCCATAATCCTAATTTGAATCAATATCTAGAATAATTTTTTTTATATAATTCTCTAGAAATTGTTATTATATCAATATTTTCTATATCTATTATATCTGTTCTAAGTATGTTTAATAATTTTTCATCATTAAAATTAGGATTTTCTATTAATTTCAAGAAATCAAGTATAAATTCTACGTATTTATTAGTAAGTATATTTGTTTTTAATTTTGATTCTACTTCTATTCATTGATAAGTCATAAAATTAGTCCATTCTTCTACTTCCCTATTACTTCTAACAATTATAGCAAAAGTTTCTTGTTCTAAATGATCTATTCCTTTATTACTTGATGCTAAAAGTTTATTTTTTGGAATTTTTTGTTTATTTTTTATTTCATTTAGAATAAATAATTTTTCATTTATATCACCATTTAATATAAAATAATTATTGTTATTATGATTTTTATAACTTGCTTGTCATATTAATTCTTTATTTAAAAATTTAAGTCTGTTTATTAATCTTTCAGAATTATTTTTTATTAAAATTGTAGCTAAATCTAGTATACTTTGAGTTGATCTATAATTATCTTTTAATACTATAAATTTTGTATCTGGATAGGTACTAGAAAAATCAAGCATATTTTCTATATTTGCTCCTTGAAATCTATATATAGATTGATCATCATCTCAAACAACCATTATATTTTTATCTTCACCTGCTTGTAAAATAAAATTTATTATTTCATTTTGTGGATTATTTGTATCTTGATATTCATCAAGCATTATAAATTGATATTTTTCAGCATAAAATAATCTTAAATCCTCATCAAATCTAAATTTATCAACAACAAAATTAATCATATCAGAAAAATCATATAAGCTATTTTCTTTTAAATATTCACTATATTCTTTATATATAAAATTTAATTCTGTTAATTTTCAAATCTGCTTTCTATATTCTTCACTATCTTTTTTTGTTCTTTTTTCTAAATCTTTTATTCTCTTATTTACTTTTAATTCTTCTAGTTTTATATCATATTCTTGCCTCTTATTAGCTATAATTTTTTCAAATTTATCCGTATTAATTCATTCTCATTTTAATTTACCTATTCTATCTTTTATATCTCTTAGATACATATATCTATCAAAAGGAGTAAAAAGATATTCTAAATTTTCATTTTTAATATTTTTATCTATTATATGAGTTAGTACTTCAAGTGATTCTATATCATCAATAGTATTAGCTGCTTTTTCTTCAGAAAATTTTTCTGGAAAACTAGTTATTACATCTTGTGCAAAAGAATGTATTGTAGATACTTTCACTTTATATGCATCTGTTCATATAAATTTTACTAGTCTTTTTTTTATTGCTATTACTCATGCTTCAGTAAAAGTAGTAATTAATATATTTTCAGGTGCAACTCACGATTTAAGAATAATATTAGCTGTTCTTAGAGCTATTATTTGTGTTTTACCAGTTCATGGTCATGCTACTACCATTATTTGCCCGTAAATCTCCTCTACGACTTGTTTTTGAGCATCATTTAAATTATTAAATTGTTCTTTAAAAAATTGTTCTTTCATAAAAAAATAGACTAAAAATTAATTTAGTCTATTGTAAGGATATATTTTAAAAGTCAAAAGATTATACACATTTTATATACTATATTAATCTAAAATTACATTATAAGCTAATCTATATTCATAATTTCAATTATCTAATTTCCATTTAAATAAGTAGTATCAATCAAAATTATAATCTATTTGACTAGCTAATAATTCAACTACTTCATTATTTATTAAATAAAATTTAAGTGATTTAATATTTTTTATAATTCAATCTTTTTTAAATGTTTGTTTTTCAACTTCATAAAATCATAAAATTTTTTTTAAATCTTGAATATCTAATACTTTATCAATTTTTATTCAATTATCTATTTTAAGTATATATGGTTTTAAAATATTATATCATGAATTTCTATATTTTGTTAATAATTTAGATATATTATTATTTATAAAAGCTTTTCTAAAAGTAATATCTTTTTCTTTTAAATATTCTGGAATTTCATTAAAATCATACCTATTAGTATAAAATAAATCTTTTGGTAATCAGTAATAAAAATATTGATTATATTGTTTTGTTTTAGTATTTCAAATAGGATCATCAAATGTAGGATCATAATATTTATCTCATATTTTTACCCATGCATGTCATATTTGTGGAAAATCTGGTGCATCAAGTACATATCATCTAATTACTGCAGTATTATTTATATTTGCAAAATTTAACATATACATAAATAATTTAGTATATCATTCACATATTCATAATTTATTTTTATATGTATCTATTCATGAAAATATTTTTGAATCATCTAAAGAAAAAGTTTTTGGATATTCAATATTATTTAATATATAATCATAAATTACTGTAATTTTACTAGATTTATTTTTTCATTTGGTTATAGATAAAGTGTCAGATTTTATTTTTTTAAATAATTCATCAGTTTCATAATTTAATTCTTTTTTATCATCTTTTATTTCTTTTAAAAAATTGTATTTGTTTGGTATTCAATAAATTATACTATCTGAAATTAATTTAATTTTCTTATAATTTACTATAAATCCTAAATTTCAATCTTCTTTTAAAAATAATATAGATGTTTTTGTATTTATTCAATTATAAGCTAAATCTTCTTTTTTTATATTTACTCATTTTTGAAAAATTAAATGTTTATCAAAAGAATATGTATACCAAATTCAATTTTCTATAAAAATATGTTCCTTATTATATGATAAAAAATTAAAATCTTTTGATAAATTATTTGATTGTAGAATTTGTTTATTATTTTTTTCTTTTTCTATTAGTTCTATATAAAATCTTTTTTCATTTATTAGTTTATTTAAATCATTTAGTACCTTTATTTGACTATCATTTAATTTTTTTCTTTCTAATATTTCATTTAATTTTTCACCTAATCCTTCATAAAATAATATTTGTTCTTTAGTACTATATTTTGAAGTTATTGTTTTTGAATAATTATTAAACCATTTTTTAGTTTCATTATTAATCGTATTTTCTGCATAAACAAAATTTACGGTTAAATTAACTAATATAATAAGTAAAAGTAATATTTTTTTAATCATTTTATTATTTAATGTTTAAAGCTTTGTCTAATTGATTATCAAATCAATCTTTACTAAATTTTTCTAAATCTAATTCTAATTCTATAGTAGGTTTAATTCAAACTCAATCAATTCAAGTTTCTGTTAATCAAGTAAACCATTTAGCAATTGTATATTTTAATAAAGAACCATCAATATAATTTTTCATTAATTGTACTGATCATTTACCATAAGTATTTTCTCAAATCAATGTAATATCTGGATAATAATCTTTTAAAGTTCATATAAGTATTTCTGAAGCAGAAGCTGTTCATGAATTTTGTAAAATAACTATTTTATATTTACTGAAATCTACTAAATCATATCATCTAGATATAAAGTTTTTTTCATCATCATGATATTTTACTATTGCTGTATTTTTTCATTCTTCTACAAAATAAGATAATATTTCAGCTACTTCATTTAAATATCATCATCAATTATTTCTTACATCTATAATTATTTTTTTGATTTTATCTTGTTCTTTTAATTTTAAAAGACTATTTCTAAAATCATTAGAAACATGTTCTCAAAAATTCTTTATTTGTATATAATAAGTATTTTCATTTAAAATTTCAGTTTCAATATCATTAATAATTATTCTTTCTCTTACTACATTTATTTCTAATATTTCTCAATTTCTATCTATTGTAAGAAGAACTGTTGTTCATGCTGGTCATTTTATCCAAGTAATTACTTCACTCAAAGAATTCTCTTTTTTTACCTCTTTTTTATCAACTTTTATAATTAAATCTCATCATTTAAGTCATGCTTTTTCTGATGGTGAACCTGGTATAGGAGAAACTATTCTTACAGCTCAAGGTTGTTCCATATCTACATAAGATCATATTCATTCATAATCTCAAGAAAGTCAATCTTGAAAATTTCAACTTTCTATAGGTGGAAAATATACGGTGTGTTTATCATTTGTTCAATTAGCTATTCATGATATAGCAGAATCAAGTATATCTAATTCATTTAAGTTATCTTTATCATAATGTCATTTTATAATAGTATCATAAACATCATTTAAAATGTCTAACTTTTGACTTATATTATTATTTACAGATTTTGTATTTATTGATATATGTTTATCTCATATTGAATTTATGATTGTTGTTATATCTTTATTTGTAGCATTTCTATTTTGTAATACTGATTTTATTTCAGTATCAACTAATTGAATTCATAAAATTTTTTCAGATAATCTATAAAAATTCCAAGCATTTATTTCTCTATCTTTATTTATTGAAACAGTAGGATTTTTTATTAAATCTAAATATATCAATTTTTTTAATGAATCCTCTAATTCGCTTCATTTTAATACATCCTTATAATTTATTTTTATATATTTATAACTTTGTGGTACTTGTCAATCATAAAAACTAGCAAGAAAGTTAAATATATCTCATATAGTAGTTTGTTGTTTTTCTACTATTATATTTGATATTGTTATTTTTGTCTCCGTTCATGTTATTTCTAGAGCATTTGTATTAGAAAAATTAACACTTAATATTAGAATTAATAGGATTTTCGATATTATTTTTGTCATTTTTATTTTTTTTAAATTTAAAATATATTAATTTTTTGGTGTTACCTCAAATACTCCAAATGGATATGTTACTCAGAAAAATATCATTCATAATCATATTAAAATAAGTACCAGATATGTTCATCAATTTCATAAATAATGTTCTGCCCAATAGAAATTTCAAGTCCAGGATTTCACTATTTTTCTATACTTTACAATATAAAATCAACCAGTTATAAGAAATATAGAATATATAATTTTAACTATCATTATTATTTAATTTTATTTTATTAAGTAAATTATTTTCATTTTACTAATTGTTTATAATTTGTCCATTATTTTTTATTATTTCATTTGCTAATTTGTATTATATTCTAGAAAGAAAATGACATAATAACCTACAAAAACTTTTTTGCGAGTGATAACTAGCTTTGATATAAGAAAATCCTACGATAGTCGGAAAAACTAAAAAGTATTATAAAATTGTCTTATTAAATCTTTAATTTCAGCTATTCTTTTATTATCAGTCATTTTAATTTCATAATCTCAATTTCATTAATAAAATAAACTTCAAAAATATAAAGATAAAATTAGTATAAATATTAATATTATTTTTAGGTTCACAGATTTTAGGTTAATACCAATTAATAAAGCCTATTATTATATTTTTTAAAAAAAGTATTCAAGGTATTGATGATAATAATATAATTATTTGTAAAAATATTCTATTCCATAATACTCTATTTTTATTAGATAGTATTTTTTTAGACAAAAATATTGGTAAAATTAAAAATAAGAAAATATAAAATAATATATTTATAAAAATAACTATATGATCTAATATAGAAAAATTATCTAATTTTAATCTATCTAATGAATTTTCTTTTTGACAATCACTAAGGAATCTAATATATTTAGTATCAAATGTAGGTATTGGAAATCTTGTAATTATTGTAGATAGTTTATCTCTTTCTAATACTAATTCTTTCTTTGTATTTGTATCTTGATATAAGTATCAAGATAAACCCATACATAATCATGCATAGCTACTTGGTATTAATATAAAACTAATTATTAATCATACTATTATTTTTTTCATAAAAATTATTAAATTGTAAAATTCTTTTTCATTCATTATTAATAAAAATTTTTTCTAATATTCATTTTACTAATTGTTTATAATTTGTTCATTATTTTTTATCATTTCATTTGCTAAATCATTAACTATCGGTTTAATCAATTCTCAAAATATTATTGATATATCTTTTATTAATTCTTCTTTACTTACTCAATGTATATATGTCATGTACAAAAAAATTATAAATCAAAATATACTAATTTTTAAAAATAAATTAAGTATTCTGGTTCTTTTTTGAGCTCTTAATTCTTTAAAAATAAATTCAATTTTTTCATCAGTAGAATAACTTTTCATATATATTTTTTGTTAAATATTATTTTGCTTCTTTCCAATTATTTCACATTCATACATCAACTTTTAATTTTATAGGTTTATCTATTAATATATTTTGCATTATATTTTTTATTTCAGTTTCAATAATTTTTTCTTCTCATGGATATACATCAAATACCAATTCATCATGTACTTGCATTATTAATTTTGATTTTAAATTATTATTTATCAAAAAATTATAAGTATTAATCATGGAAATTTTTATTATATCTGCACTTGTTCATTGTATAGGCATATTAATAGCTTCTCTTTGAGCTGATCATTTTATTATTTTATTTAAGTCATTTATTCAGTTTATATATCTTTTTCTTCAAAATAATGTTTCCACATAATTATTTTTTTCACAAAAAGTAATAGTATTGTCTAAAAAAATTTTTACATCAGGATATGATTCAAAAAATTTATCTATATAACTTTTTGCATCTTTCATATTTATTCATAACATTTTTGATAATCAAAATCAGCTTATTCAGTAAATAACTCAAAAATTTACTCATTTTGCTATTTTTCTTTCATTACTAGTTATGGTTTTTCAAGGAAAAATAAATTCTGCTGTTTTATGATGAATATCTAATCAATTTTTAAAAGCATCTAGTAAATTTTTATCTCCAGACATTATAGCTAATATTCTTACTTCTACTTGAGAATAATCAATAGTTATTATTTTTCATTTTTCAAATCTAGATATAAAAGCACTACGAATCTCTCAAGCTATTCAATTTGAACTAGGTATATTTTGTAAATTTGGATTTGTACTAGATAATCTTCAAGTAGTTGTTAATGCTGAATTGTAATTTGTATGTACTAAATTATTTTCATCAATTAATCATAATAATCATAATACATATGTGGATTTGATTTTTGAATAATGTCTGTAATCTACAATTTTTTGAGCTATAGGATAATCTTTTGCTAATTCTCATAATACTTCAATTCAAACAGAAAATCATGTTTTTGTTTTTTTACCTTTAGGAAGAGCTAGTTTATTAAAAAGTATTTCTCATACTTGTTTAGGAGAATTTATATTAAATTTTTCTTCTACTTCATCAAATATATTTTTTTCAAGTCTATTTATTTCATTATCAAGTAATGTTCATATTCATTTTAAAATATCTCAATCTATATATACTCAATCAATTTCCATTTTTTTCAATACTTGTATTAATGGAATTTCTATTTCATTTAAAACTTTATTTTCATTTATTTTTTCTTTTATATGTTTTTCATAAATTTTATTAGTAATATATACATCTTCTCACGAATAAATAGATGCTTGTTTTAAATCTACATCTTTAAAATTTATTTTTTTTTGATTAGTTATTTCATCATAACTAATCATTTTATATCAGAAATCTTTTATTGATAATTTATCTAAAGATATTCATCTAATTCAGGGGTTTTTTATATATTCTCAAAGAAGTGTATCATAGAATTTTGCAAGCATATTTATTATTTAATTTTATTTATACTATTATATTTTTTAGAACTAAGTAGTCAATAAAAAATATGTAAATAAAAAATACTCTACTATAATGTAGAGTATTTTTTGTAATTATAGTACTATATCAATTATTTTAGTATAATCAAAAATATTTTCTCATTTAAAAAATCTATTCAATTCTATTTTTGCATTTTCTTCAGAATCTGAAGCATGAATAATATTACCATCAATAGTAAGACCAAAATCACCTCTAATAGAACCAGGTAGAGCTTCTGCTGGATTTGTTGCACCTGTTAAAGTTCTAACTGTAGCTATAGCATTTTGTCCAGTAACAGCTAAAGCAACTACTGGAGTTCTTTTCATATACGATTTAATAGAAGGAAAGAATGGTTTATCTGCTAAAAAATCATAATGTTCTTCTATAATAGAATCATCTAATTGCATCATTTTTAATCATACAATTTTTAATCATTTATTTTCTAATCTAGCTATTACTTTACCAATTAAGCTTCTTTCTACTGTATCAGGTTTTAATAAAATTAATGTAGTTTGCATTTTTTATTTTTAAATATTAAATTAATTCGATTATACATTTTAATTTTTATTTGCAAGTTTTTATTTGTAAATTATTTTTTTTATAGAAAAGAAATAATTAATTTAAGGATTAATATAATACTAACAAACATTTACTTATTTAACTCTAAAAAGATTTTAGCTTCTAAATAATCTATTAAATCTTTATTTGTTCAACTATATTTTGTTTTAATTTTTCAAATATTTTCATAAATTAATTTTAATTTTTCTTTACTTTGTTTTTGAATTACTAAATCAAGTGATTTTATATATTTTTCTTTTCAAGATTTTTTAAGTTTTGAAGAAGAAAGAATTAGTTGCTTTACAAATATAGCTCTATCTTTATTAATAACTTTTGTTTGTTCATCTATATTATCTCAACATGTTTGTTTTACTATAATTTTTTTTCAATCTTTTTCTACTGAATAAGCAAAAGATTTTCAATCTGGTGAGAATGTAAGAAAATCAACCCTATAATATTTATTTAACTCAACTCAGTCTTTTACTATAAACCATTTTCAATCTTTTTCTGCTAGATAAGCAAAAGATTTTCAATCTGGTGAGAATGTAGGAAAAACAACCCTATCATATTTATTTAACTCAACTCAGTCTTTTACTATAAACTCTTTTCAATCTTTTTTTGCTTCATATGCAAAAGATTTTGAATCTGGTGAGAATGTAGGATAAGAAACCATATCATATTCTTTTCAAATTTCAACTCAATCTTTTACTATAAACCATTTCCAATCTTTTCCTGCTCTATAAACAAAAGATTTTGAATCTGGTGAGAATGTAGGAGAATCAACCCTATCATATTTATTTCACTCCACTCAATCTTTTACTATAAAATATTTTCAATCTTTTTTTGCTACATAAGCAAAAGATTTTCAATCTGGGGAAAATATAGGAGAATCAACACTATCATATTCTTTTCAAATTTCAACTCAATCTTTTACTATAAACCATTTTCAATCTTTTTTTGCTACATAAGCAAAAGATTTTCAATCTGGTGAGAATATAGGAGAATCAACACTATCATATTCTTTTCAAATTTCAACTCAGTCTTTTACTATAAACCATTTTCAATCTTTTTTTGCTACATAAGCAAAAGATTTTCAATCTGGTGAGAATGTAGGAGAATAAGTACTATCATATTTATTTCACTCTACTCAGTCTTTTACTATAAACCATTTTCAATTTTTTGTTGCTCTATATGCAAAAGATTTTCAATTTGGTGAGAATGTAGGAGAATCTGCATTTTCTATAATCTCTTCTTTACAGTTATTTTCACTATTCGCAAAACTAAAACTTACATTTGCAAATAAAAGCACTAAAACCAACACTAAACTAATTATTTTTTTCATAATATGTAATGATAAAAATATAAAATAACTTGAGTTTTAATGAGTTTTCTTTCTCGATTTTTGAAACCAAATTTATATAACAATTCTATATTTAAAACTTTCTATTTGTTTTTTATTTATATCAAAATTTATTCATAATTCAATTATTAGTTTCTCTACTCTTTTATTAATCCAAATAACCATAAAGGTATAACATAATCATTTTCACTTATTTTTATGTTATCTTTTACAATAAAAGTATTTTTTGGATAAGATTTTTGAGATTTATTTTTTCATCAAATTTCAAAATAAAATACTTCATCGAACCTTTCTAAAATAAAATCTCAAGTTTTTGGTAAAAATATCTCAGTATTTTTTACTTTTCTAAGATGAGATAAAAAGAAACTTTCTCTTAATATTCAAATATCTGTTTTTTTTGAGTAAGCATTATATAGATTTGGATTTCATAAAATGATTTTATACTCCTTTCTTACTCTATCAGATAAATTTCAAAATCTAGGAATTAGTGAAATAAGTCATATTTTACTTAATAATTGTAAAGTATTTTGAATAATTATTTTATTTAATCAAACTTTTAAAGCTAAAGAAGTAAAACTTAAATCACTGGGAGTTGTATTTGAGATAAAATAAAACATTTTCCTAAGTCAATCAAGAGAAATATTTTTAAAATCTAGGAAAACTGGTAAATCTTCTATAATAATTTTATCAAGTAATGTTTGTAATTTTTTTCTAAAAGAATCAATGGTTATATCTTTTGAAAATGGATAGTATCAAAAGTTTACATATTCTTCAAAATATTTATCTTTTGTAATACTTGATAAATCAAGACTAATTTTTTTATGATTAGATATTAATTCATCAAAAGTAAACGAAGGTAAATCTATTTCATAAAATAATTTTAAAAATTCTTTATAATTAAGTGGAAAAATATTATAAAAATCAACTCTTCTTGATAAATCTAAGATACCAGCATACAAATCAAGAGAACTAGAACCAGAAAATATGATTTTACTATTTGGCATAGAATCATAAATATTTTTTATTTCTAAAGTTCAATTTGGATATTTGTGTATTTCATCAATATAAAATATATTTATATCATATTCACTATATAAATAGTAACAAAATTTAAATAATCAGTTTATTTTTATAATTGAATTATCGGCTGAAAAATAAAATCAAACTCATGTTTCTTTTATTTTTTGAAGCATCATAGTAGTTTTTCAGACTCATCTTTCTCATATAAGTCATACTACTTTTTCATCCCAATTTATATTATTGAAATAATCCCTTTTAAAATCAAGATTTATTTCTTTTAAAAGTTCATTTTGAATTCAATTCAATATTTGAAAATCTTTATTCATAGTTATTTAAGTTACTAAGTATTTTATATAATAGTCATTATAATGACTATTATATAAAATACAAATATTTTTATAAAAAAAAGGTTCGGTTTTTATACCTAAACCTAAATCTATTTATTCGGTTTTCTATACCTAATCAAACACTTTTTCAAAAACACTATTTAAATCATTGTTAAAATCAGCTTCATTAAATTCTTTTTCAATAATATTATCTTCAAGATTGTTTTCAATTATATTATTTTCTTCAACAATTTCTTTTGTGTAAATATTGTCCCCTTTACTACAAGCCGATAAAAACAAAAATATTATAGAAACTAAGATTATATATTTTTTCATAAACTATAAATTTTAATAAAATAAAGCTATAAATCAAAAAACTGTACTTCAAAATATATTTTTATATATTCTAAAAGCATTTGTCATTTTGAATCTGTATATTTTTTACCCATTTCATCTAAAGCTTTGTATAATTTTTCTATGATAACTTTTTGTTTTTGAATATCTTGTTTTTTTACTTTATTTTTAAATGTATTCAAATTTTTATCAAATCAGTTTAGAAAATTTTCATTAAAAGATTCTTTAAGAGTATTTTTTAATTTTATATATTTTACTTGTTTTGTTTCTTTATTTAACTCATTTTCCGTAATTTTATCTTCACCATCTCAACATGTTTGTTTTACTATAAATTTTTTTCAATCTTTTCCTGCTATATAAACAAAAGATTTTGAATCTGGTGAGAATATAATATCTCTAATGAAATCATATTTATTTCACTCCACTCAGTCTTTTACTATAAATTTTTTTCTATCTTTTTCTGCTGAATAAATAAAAGATTTTCAATTTGGGGAAAATTTTGGAAAACCTACATTATCATAATTCTTTCAAATTTCAACTCAGTCTTTTACTATAAACCATTTTCAATCTTTTTCTGTTATATAAGCAA
>DIUG01000029.1 GCA_002422305.1 Patescibacteria group bacterium UBA6164
CAATCTTTTTCTGTTATATAAGCAAAAGATTTTCAATCTGGTGAAAATATAGGAGAATAAGCATTATCATATTTATTTAACTCTACTCAGTCTTTTACTATAAACTCTTTTCAATCTTTTATTCCTTCATAAGCAAAAGATTTTCAATCTGGAGAGAATGTAGGAAAACCAATATCATCATATTTATTTAACTCTATTCAGTCTTTTACTATAAACCTTTTCCAATCTTTTTCTCCTACATAAGCAAAAGATTTTCAATCTGGTGAAAATATAGGAGAATAAACATTATCATATTTATTTAACTCTACTCAGTCTTTTACTATAAAATTTTTTCAATCTTTTGTTACTAAATAAGCAAAAGATTTTCAATCTGGTGAGAATATAGGAAAATAAGTATTATCATATTTATTTAACTCAACTCAATCTTTTACTATAAAATATTTTCAATCTTTTTTTGCTTGATAAGCAAAAGATTTTCAATTTAGTGAGAATTTAGTTTGACTAACCTCATCATATTTATTTCACTCAACTCAGTCTTGTACAATAAAAGATTTTCAATCTTTTATTGCTACATAAGCAAAAGATTTTCAATCAGGGGAAAATGTAGGACGATAAACCATATCATATTTATTTCACTCTACTCAGTCTTTTACTATAAACTCTTTTCTATCTTTTTCTGCTACATAAACAAAAGATTTTCAATCTGGTGAGAATGTAGGAGAATCAACCATATCATATTTATTCCACTCAACTCAATCTTTTACTATAAACTCTTTTCAATCTTTTGTTGCTTTATATGCAAAAGATTTTCAATCTGGGGAAAATATAGGAGATTTTGCATTTTCTATAATCTCTTCTTTACAGTTATTTTCACTATTCGCAAAACTAAAACTTACATTTGCAAATAAAAGCACTAAAACCAACACTAAACTAATTATTTTTTTCATAATATGTAATGATAAAAATATAAATATAAAATAACATATAACTTTTAAAATACTAATTAAAAATTTAATAAAATCAAAACTATAATTTGATTTTTAAATAAAATAAATAAAATAAATAAAATAAATAAAATATAATTTTTGTATACTTAAATTTTTAAAAACATAATATTTTTTTTTAGCTTTATATTTTAACTTTGAACAAATGGATAAAAATAATATAATATGAGAATTAAATGTTTTTGAATCTCAAATAAGTACTTATGAACAAATGCTTAGAACAAGATTTATTGGTTTAAAATGAAATAAAAGTGTAGAATACCAGTTTGTAGATAATGAAACTACAAAAATAAAAAATAAGGTAAGAGAATTGTTAAAAGTTAGATGAAATACTGTAGAGGATTTTAAAATTATAAATTTACTTACGAAAGCTAATGATTTGGTTAGAAAATATGAAACATTAAAAGATAAATGAATAGAAATAAATACAGATGTTATTTTTTTATATTGACAGTTATCAAAAATTCTTAATGATAAACATTGTAATAATAAAAAATAAAAAAACTTGTATTTTAAAATATCTTTACTACAATTTGTACACCTTTGAACTAAAAGGGCTAGTTAGGAACTAGTTTTATAATTAATATTTTAGTATGTCAAAAAAGTTAGAACTTTTGATGCCAGCATGAGATTTTGAAAAACTTATGTTTGCATATGCTTATTGAGCTGATGCATGTTATGTTTGAGTACCTATGTTTTCATTGAGAGCTAGAACTAATGCTTTTACTATGGAAAGTATAAAAGAAGCTGTAGAATATGCACATAATTTATGAAAAAAAATATATTTTACTGCAAATATATATGCTCATAATGTAAAAATAAAACCATTTTTAGCTCAATTTAAAAAAATGGTAGAAATGTGACCAGATGCTTTTATAATGGCTGATCCTTGATTAATTCATTTAGTGAAAAAAGAATTTCCAGATGTAGAAATTCATTTATCCGTTCAGGCAAATAATACAAATTGGGCACAAGCAGAATTTTGGTCTGAAATGTGAATTAAAAGAATTATATTATCAAGAGAAATTTCTATAAAAGAAATGAAAGAAATTCATGAACATGTACCACAAATGGAACTAGAATCTTTTGTTCATTGAGCTATATGTATGGCTTATTCTTGAAGATGTCTTATTTCAAATTATTTATCTAATAGAGATCCAAATCAAGGTACTTGTAGTCATTCTTGTAGATGGGAATATAAAGTTTTTAAAGATGAAAGAACAGAAGAGGAATTGGAAACTGTTACAGGTAGACCAGAAGATTATGAAGAATTAACTTGAAATTTCTACTTAGAAGAAAAAGAAAGATTATGAGATATAATGGAAATAGATGAAGATCAATATGGTACATATTTGATGAATTCTAGAGATTTATGTGCTATTGACTATATAGAAGAATTAAAAAATGCTTGAATAATTAGTTTTAAAGTAGAATGAAGAAATAAAACTGTAAATTATATTGCATCTGTTTGATTAGCTTATAGAGAAGCTATAGATGCAGTAGAAAAATGAGAAAAATATGATGCTGTAAAATTATCAGAAGAGTTATTTTGAATAGCAAATAGATGATATATACCTGGATTTTTAGCATGAAATACAAATGCTAATGCTCAATTTTATGAAAGAAATGGTAGTTATGGTACGAAATATTTTTTATGAATACTTAGAGAATATGATGAAGTAGAAAAACTTGTAAGAGTCGAAGTAAAAAATCAATTTAATTTATGAGATGATATAGAATTAGTTTCTCCAACTGGAATAAAAAAATATAAAATAGAGAAGATTTATAAAACTAAAATAAATCATGGTACTAAAAAAGCAAATACAACTTTTGTAAATGAAATGAAATTTGATAAAGAAATATCAGAAGAAGTAAAAACAGCTCATGGATGAGGATATGAAGTATGGATTAATTTAGATGAAAAACCTGAAGATTTTAGTTTAATTAGAAAAAATGCTCCTATGATAAAAGTAGACTAAGTTATACTTTTAGGATTATGAAAACTAAATTATTAAAATAAAAATAGATAATTCAAATTTTGAATTATCTATTTTTATTTTAATCTACATATACTTCTCTAGGTTTACTACCATTACTAGGTCATACTACTCATAATTCTTCTAATATATCTAATACTTTTGCAGCCCTTGCATATCATAATCAAAGCTTTCTTTGTATTAAAGAGGTACTTCATTTTTTTGATTCTTTAACTATTTGTATAGCTTTTTCAATAATTTCTGGATCTTCATCTTGATCTCATTTATAGTTTTCCATTATACTTCATTCCAATTTAGATTTTCAGTCAACTATTTCAGGTATTTGTAAATTATTAATCATATCTGGATCAACAGTTAATTTAAGTTTATTTACTACGGCTTCTACTTCTGGAGTTTCTACATATACTCATTGTACTCTTTCTGGAGCCATACTTCAAGTTGGAAAATAAAGCATATCTCCCCTACCTAATAAATCCTCTGCTCCTGCTTTATCTATAACAGTTCTACTATCTATTTGAGATGCTACAGTAAAAGCAATTCTAGATGGTATATTTGCTTTTATTAATCATGTAATAACATCTACAGATGGTCTTTGAGTTGCTATTATTAAATGCATTCAAACTGCTCTAGCCATTTGTGCTATTCTAGCAATAGATGCTTCAACTTCTTTCTTATTTCAGCTCATCATTAAATCAGCAAGTTCATCTATAATCATTACAATGTATGGTAAACGGTCTTCTTTTTCCATTTTCTCATTATATTCACTTAAATTTCTAGCATTTACTTTTGTTGCCAGATCATACCTTCTAAGCATTTCTGCTACACACCATTTAAGAGCATTTAATGCTTTTTCGGGGTTTGTTATTACTGGTGTAAGTAAGTGAGGAATTCAATTGTATACAGATAATTCTACTCTTTTAGGATCTACCATTATCATTTTTAATTCACTAGGTGAAAATTTATATAATAGTGATATTATAAAACCATTCATTCATACAGATTTTCAACTAGCTGTTTGTCATGCTACAAGTAAATGAGGCATTTTAACCAAATCTCATACAACAATATTTCAGCTTACATCTTTTCAGATTGCTATAGGAATTCATATATCTTTAGAATTAAATTCTTTTGATCATATTATTTCTTTTAATCATACAGTTTGTCTATTTGAATTTGGAACTTCTATACCAACTACACCTAATCATGGTATAGGTGCTTGTATTCTTATAGATTTAGCATGTAGTGCTAAAGCTAAATCTTTTTTTAAATTTTCTATACTTTGGAGTTTTACTCATTGTTTTGGTTTTAATCTATATTGTATAACAGTAGGTCATACTTCATAACCTTCCATTGATACTTCTATTTTAAATTGTAATAATTTTTCTTGTATTTCTATTTCTTTTCTCCTAATTTCATTTTCATCATATTTTATTTTTCATCATCTATTTGATAATAAATTTAATTCTGGAAATTGCCAATTTTTAAATTCTGGATTTCTAATAATATTTTGTTCTATTTCTGAATTTTTTTTATCAGTTTTTTTATCAAATATTAATCAAATAATTCAAGTTTCTTTTTTTTCTATTTTTATTTTTTGAGGTTTTTCTGAAATATCACTTAAAGATAATTGTTCTTTTTGTTTTATTAATGCTAATTGTTTTTTTTCTTCTTGTAATTTTTGCATTAATTCATCCATATCTTTTTGTTTTTTATCCATTTTAACTTCTTTTACAGTTTTCTTGTTAGAGGCTAATTCAGATTTAAAACTTTCTTTTATATCACTTACTTTTGGAGCAAGAGAGAATAATTTATTTAAAAAATCAATAGGATTGAATCTAAATAATATGACTAAAGATCATAAAAATAATAATCAAAAAGTAAATATTGTAGCTTCTCTTCACATCAATTTGTACACAATATCGTATATATTTAAAAATCAATTATAATAAGAATTAGTATGAAAAAATCATATAATAGTAGTTAAAGATATTAAATATATAAATAATCATATTAATCTATATAAATTTAATTCTAAAGATTTATTTTTTATTAGTAAAAATGATAATAATAAAACAACAGGTGAAAAAATATATTGATAATATTCTCAAAAAATAATATCTAATATATTATGTATATAATTTCATAATGTAGAATTTTTATCTGATATAATTGCAAGTACTCAAAAAAACACAAAAATAGATACTGCAATATATTTTTTCATATCTTTAGTTAAATGAAAATTAGTTTTTTTTATATATTTCTTTTTTGGTGGCACTTTTATTCTTCATATTAATAAATAATTTATATTTTATATATACTTATTTTTTCTATTTAATCAATGAAAAATCAAATAATCTATCATTTCATTTCAAATTTCTATAGATATATTTAAAAATCCGATCTTTTTTTAACTTAAAAATCAAAAATTAAAACTAATAATTGTTTTTAATAATTATTAGTTTTTGATTCAAATCAACTATAAATCAAAAAAATGAAGTTCAAAATATGATTTTATATATACCAAAAGAGTTTGTTTTACTATATAAATTTTCCCAAAAATATTTTACAATTTTATCTTCTAATCATTCTATTTCTTTAACTTTTCACTTTAGATCTTCTGGGAAAAATATATTTTTAAAATCATTAAAATTTGTAATTAAAACTCATCTCATATCAAGATAATTCACTGCATTTTTTTTTGATCTAGTTCTTTTATAACTTTTTCAATCAAAGTAGTTTTTCAAGTTGATTTTGGTCAATAAACAAAAAGTATATTACTTGGTGAATTTCATAAATAATTATTTATATATTCTTGCTCTGCTATTCTATTTATAAATGGAGGATATTTATCAAAATATTTTTTACTCATATCTTTTTAATTAAATTTTATTTTACTTTTAAAGTATAAAAAAAGTAGAATAAAGCAAAATTCATTTTTAAATTAATTAAACTAAATCACTAAATATTATAACATTTTCACATTTTTCTACGAACTTTATAGGACAATCATTATTATTTACTTCTTCTTTTTTAAATATATTAAAAGCTTTTTCTTTTTCTTTTCACATAAAAAAAACATAAGCATATTTTATATCTAATAACATATTTATTGATATTGTTATTCTTTCTTTTGGTTGTTTTGGAGAATCTATTATTTTTAAATATCAATATTCTTCATTTTTTAGTAATTTATGATTTGGAAATAGTGAGCAAGTATGACAATCTTCTCATACTCAAAAAAATCATATATCTATTTTTTTTACTTTTTCAAAATAGTTTATTTCATAGTCTTTTAAACTAAAATCTGGTAATAATATTTGTTCTTGTTTTATTAATCACTTGTTCAATAATTTATCTAAAAATATTTTTTTAATTGATTTATAATTACTATTATCATTAGAAAAATCAACAACTCTTTCATCTAAAAAACAAAAATAAATCTTATTTCTTAAAGTTTTATCAATTAAATGAAAGTTATTTTTTAGTTCTTCATAAAATATTTTTAGTGAATTTCATCAAGATAATCAAATAACTATTCTATCATTATTTTTTAAATGATTTATAGAATCTAAAAAATATTTTTTAAATTTATTTTTTAGATTCTCAAAGTTTTTATCTATTATTTTTTTCATATTTTATTTAATTTGTAACCTCTTTCTCCTTATAAGGAGAAAGAATTTAGAGAGAGGTTTTAATTTCAGTACCATTTTTTTCAATCATTTTCTAATAAAATATCACTAGCTTTTGGTCAATTACTTCATTTTTTATATTTATGAATTATAGGACAATTATTTTTACAATTTACTAAATCATCTACTATTTTCCAACTTTCTTCAAGCATTTCCCAACTTGTAAATAATGTTTTATCTCATAAAATAGCATCTTCTATTAATTTTTCATATGCTTCCTTTGATTCTAGTTCTTTTATAAATTTTGATTTTACTCTTTCTACTTCTTTTGAATTACCATTTTCTTTTATATTAAAATGTATATCTATTCATTCATTTGGTTGTACTTCTAATATTATTCTATTTTTTGATATAGGTCAGAATTTTTTAAAAAGTATATTTGGTATTTCCCTAAATTCTATTACTATAGAAGTACATTTTTTAGACATAAATTTTCAAGTTCTTAAATAAATAGGAACACCTACAAAGTTCCAACTATTTATTTCTAATTTCATTGCTACAAAAGTTTCTGTTTTACTATTTTTGGATATATTTTTTTCTCATAAATATCAATCATATTGTCAAAATACTATATTTTGTTCAAAATTATCACATAGTTTTATACTTCTAAATACTTTTAATTTTTCTTGTCTAATTCAGTCAGAATCTATAGTTGAAGGAGGATCCATCACTACTAATGATAATACCTGAAATAAATGATTTTGTACCATATCTCGAAGAGCTCAAGAATTATCATAATATTCTCATCTATCCCCAACTCATATATTTTCCGATGCAGTGATTTGAATATTATCTATATATTTATTATTCCAAATAGGTTCAAATATAATATTTGCAAATCTAAAAGCAAGTATATTTTGAATAGCTTCTTTTCATACATAATGGTCTATTCTATATATTTGTTTCTCTCTAAATACTTCCATGATTTTTGAATTTAAAACTTTAGCTGATTTTAAATCTGTTCAAAATGGTTTTTCAAATATTATTTTAACATTTTTTATATTTATATGTTTATAATTATCTACAAAAGAATTAAAATATTCTGGTGAAATAGAAAGATAAAAAATTATTTGACTATTATTTTTTTGTAGTTTATTTATATCTTTTTTTAATTCAGAATAATCAGTTCAATTATTTATTTCGACTTTTGAATAATTAATATTTTTTATAAATTTTAAAAAAGTATTATCTTTTTTAATAAATTCTTTAGTTTCTATTTCTAAGTATTTTCTAAAATCATCATTAGTAAAATCTTTTCTACCAACGGCTATAATATCAACTTGTAAATTTTTCTTTTCTCTGAATATATTATATAGTGCTGGGAAAAGTTTTCTTTTAGCTAAATCTCAAGTCGATCCATATATTATAAATATTGTGTGCATATTATTTATTTAAAAATTAGGTAATTAATTAATATTATAATTGTATTCTAAATATCAAGAAGTAGTAACAGGAGTTTTTAATCAATCAGCTATAAATAAAATTCTTTTTTCTGGAACAAAAATTACACTTTGAACAGTTCATTTATTAGCAACACTTGACCATGATTCACTATTTCAATCATAAAAAGACATTATTTGTTTTATTTTTTCTGAATCTAATTTATTATTTTTAATAAAAGAATTTTCTAAATAGTCATATCTTCATTTACTATTTTTTGAAATAGAAGAAGTAAATTCCTTACTTTCAAAATGGTTAGTTGAAACTATATATTTTTCTCATATTCTAGAAATATAATTTTGACTTGTTAATTCAAAAACAATCATCTTATTTTCATTTAAAGAAGACACAGCTAAATTATTAGAAATAGTTCTAGAAGAATTTTTAATTATGTTTTCTACTTCTAATATATTTTTAGATTCTTGTATTATTTTTCTATATATTATTCAAATTGGCAATCAAATAATATTTTTATATTTAGATGATGAAGTATGAGTACTAATTGTTATTCAATTTGAATTTGTTGCACTTAAAGCTCATATATATCAAGGAAATGAAACAGATATAAATTTTTCATCAAGATAATTAAAAATAACTTTTTTTGATGCTAAAAAATCAATAGGATAATCTAAATTTCTAGCATGAATTAAATAATCACTTTTTTCAGATTTTCAAACAATAAAAGAAGAACATCATTTTAAATTTAATAGATCATCATATACATTTATTAAAAGTATATCATTATAGCTTACTCAAGCTCAAATAGAAATTCATTTCATTTCTTGTCTATATATTTCAGGGATTTGTTTGTCTAATTCTTTAGATTTTTCTAATATAAAAGAATAAACTAAAAATCATTTTAAGCTATTTTTATTTAAAATTTTACTATTCAAGTAATCAACAGTTTCAGTTATTTCATTTTTTAAATTAATTAAAATTAAAATAAGTTTTTTATATATCTCTCATTTTAAATTCTAACATTTTTTAAAAAGTTAAAATCATGACTTAAAAACTCATAAAATTGAGATAAATAATTATCAAAAATAAGTTTAATTGAATTAATACTAAAATCAAATTTACTTTCTATATTATCTTGAAAAATAATATTTCCTAATTTTTAAAAAGCACTTCATATTTGAAGTGCTTTTTTGTGTTTATAGTAACAACTTTATTATCTATATTAAAGATATATGGAAATAATTTCAAAATTAACCCTAACCTGAATCCTTTCCCTTAAATAAGGGCAAGGGGAACAATTGTAGCCTCTCTCCCTTAAAATAAGGGAGAGAATTAGGCCTTTAGGTCATCCTGTGGACAAGAGTGGATTATTTCCATACAAGTCTATTAAAGATATTTTAAATGAAAATTATTAATTTAAATATAAAAATTTTACTTAATCAAAAAGTCTTCATTTGAATCATAATGTGATAAAACACTAGCCATAGATAAAGGTTCTTTTTTATTAATTTTTATATCATTTTGATTATATCGCTTATTTTCATTAGTTTTATTTAGTCAAACTATTTTATCATATTTTCAAAACATAATTGCAAGTTGGGCTTCCATAATATTTATTTCATTTTCATCTGAAATCTCTTCTGTTTTATTTTTTGTTAATTTAGCTAAATGTTCTTTTGATAATCAAAATAACTCTGCTAAATTATTAGATACATTTTCTCATAAAGTTTGATTTACCCTATTCACTGTATGATTTTTATGTACATCTATTATATTATTATCATGAACTTTGTCTATATCTCTATAGCTGTTTTCTAAATTTTTCATAATTTTATATTATTAAATTAAAATTCTTTTTATTTTTTTATCATAATATTTGCAATACTCTTTCCATAAATATTTTTTCTTGTATATCTAAATAAGATTCTGTTTTATTGTCTTTAAATGTTTTTAATGTCTTATCTTCAGATAAGTGTAATTTATTTTTCATAGTTTTTTTATCTTAATGTTAAATATGTTTGTGCATTTTTTTCTAAAGTTTTTGATAATAAATATGCTCATTCTCATCTAGTTATTTCATTTTGTGGTCTAAAATAATTTTGTCAAAATTGATCTTTCCAAGTTGTTTGATCATCAAATATTTTAGCTATTTTTATACTTGTTTCATTATCAATATCTTTATAAACCTTTTTTGTACTATTGTTAGTATCTAATACTAAATATTTATAACTTATATTTAAAAAATTTAGTCTAGTCACTATTTTATATTTATTAGCTATTTGTTTACTCTTTTTTATTTCTTCTAAATTATTATTTATAATTTTTGTTGTTTCTGTATCATAAACCTTTGTTTTTATTTTCACTAAGGCATTTTCAATCCAAGTTAAAGCATCTAATTCATTTAGTCATCTATCTTCTAAAAAATATCATTGATTTACTCCATTTGCTATTCATTGTTCCAGCATATTTACGACTTCTTTTTTATATACATATGTGTTTGCTAATCCTTTAGGATCTGAAACTGCAATCTTTTTTTCTGATAATTTTTTATTATTATAATTATTTGTTACAACTACACTAAAATTTTTAGATGTAGCTTTATAATCAAATACTAATATTCATCAAACTGTATCATCATATGTAAAATTAAATTCATTCTTAAAGTCTTCATCTTTACAATTAGTAGAATAAATTTTTTTAATATTATTTATTGTTCCCTGTTTAATACATATTTTATTATCTCAAGAAGCTTTTATATTATATGTAGATCAGTATTTTAGATTTATCATATATTTATTTTTCTCATCTTTAAAAGCTACTACTCATGTTTGTTTCGATCATAATATAGTTTTATTTGAAGCTAATATTTTACTACTAGTTGGATAAAGTACTATAGATGAATTATATATTTTTAATGGTATAGTTTTTATTGTTTCATTTCATATTTTTACATATAAATTAGTATCTCATTCTTGTAATCAAGTAATTTTTATATCTCTTTTTCAATCAGTGAAATAAAATAATTTTTCTGGAAAAACATTTACTTTTTCAGTATTTACAACAAATGTCATACCTCAAGGCATTTCTCATTTAAATGGTTGACCTTTTCTATTTGTAATATTTAGTTTTAATATTTCAGATCAATTTTTTTCTATATTTCAACCTTTGTTAATAAAATTTAATTCTATATTGTACAATTTTAAGAACTCTTCTACTTCTCTTTTTTCTATTTCTTCTCTAGACATTAAATTAACTCTATCAATTTTTTGGTTTTCTACTTTTGTTTCATAAACAATTTCTAAATCATCAGTTTTAGTTCAATCAGCTAAATATTTTAAATAATCTGTTTTAGTTGTCGCTCTAGTCTTTGGTCAAAACCAACCTGCTCAACTTTCATTTCTAGTAGATATTAATTTTTTAGATATTTGATAATTTATTATATCTTCTATTATATCTTGATAGTTTCAATTTATTTCTCATCTATAAATTCATAATTTTTGATAAATTTCTTGTACTTTTCTAATATCAGATTCAGAGTATCAAATATATACAGTTCTATCAAAAATACTTAAATTATCGTCATTTTTAGAGCTAGTTGTAGTAGTAATAATAGTATTATTATTTATAGCACTATTATTAACTATAACATTTTTTGTAGAAAGATTATCTAATATTGCTCATTGTGTTTCTAAAAATAATAAAGGGTCTATAGAATTTTTAAATAATTCATCTATACAAACTCATTCTTCAGTTATTTTATAATAACTAAAAGGACATGAATTATAACTATAATAATATGGGTGTTTTTTTGTAGTATCTAAATCAATTTGAAAATGTAGATGATTTCATGTGGAATTTCATGTAGATCAAACTTCTCAAATTTTATTTCATACTAAAACATTATCTCATACACTAACATTCATTTTTGATAAATGTGCATAATTTGAAACCACTCTTTTTCATTTAATTGTATGTTCTATTGAAATAAAATTTCATAACATCACATCATTTCTAGCATTTATAACTTTTCAATCTGCAATTGTATATACTGGTGTTCATTTTGCAGTAGCAATATCTGTTCAAATATGTCCTCCATTTCAAACATCCCATCAATATTTATAACTAGCTCACCATAAAACTGTATAAAGTCTAGTATAATTATTATATCATCAATTCAAACTAGCGTATTTACTATAATCCTTTGTATTAAGTATTGGTAATTCTTGTTTACAATCCGCACCTAAATCTCAAAAATCATTGAACCTACATTCAAGCTTAGATATTTGCTTCAATGGATAAATTATTTTATCAGAATTCAGACTTGCTATTGCAGGTACTGGATTTATTGTTGTTACAGTAAATATACCAAGCATCAATTCTGACAAAAACCTTTTAAAGTCTCTTGTTGTTTTCATAATAACTTTTTTTTGAAATAATTTATTTTAAATTATCAATTTTTATATATAATGGGAATAATTATTTATATTTGCAGATATAAAATATTATTTATATTTATGTATTGACATTTAAAAATTTGTATACTTAAATTATTTCCGTAAATATATTAAAACATATAAAAATACATTTGTCAAATAAATTATATTATTTTTTAACATTAATTTCCTATGACTATTTTTGAGATAAATATTTTTTGATTAACTTTAGCTCCTACATATTATTGATTGATGTATGCTATAGGTTTTTTTGCTTGATACTATATAATAAAAAAAAGATGAATAATTAAATCCGATATAATGGATAATTTATTTTTTTATATATTTTTAGGAGTAATTTTAGGATGAAGATTTTGATATATATTATTTTATAACTTTTCGACTTATATAACTGATCCTTTAAGTATACTTAAAATTTGGGAGTGATGAATGAGCTTTCATTGATGAGTTATATGAGTAATTATTGCTATGTATTTATTTGCTAAAAAATTTAATATAAAATTTTTAGTTTTAGCAGATCAGGTTACATTGATATTACCTATATGAATATGATTATGAAGAATATGAAATTATTTAAATAAAGAGCTTTTAGGATATTCTCCATATAATTGATTTTTAGCAGTTGAAAAAGATTGAGTAAATTATTTTCCTTCTCCTTTACTTGAATCTATATTAGAATGATTAGTTTTATATTATATTTTATTATTTTTTTATAAAAAAGTCCATAAGTCTTGACAAATAGCATCATTATTTTTAATTTTTTATTCATTATTTAGAATTTTTGTAGAAGTTTTTTTTAGAGTACCAGATTCTCATATATGATATATTTTATGATATTTCACTATGTGAGAGATACTTAGTTTTCCTATGTTAATTATATGAATAATAATTTATTTTAGATTCAAAAAACCTATTAAATAACCCTAATCTATAAAATAGGACGGGTTAAAATTTATTAACTTTTTATAAATAATATATGAAAAAATTATCTATTTCAAATATGCTAATATTAATTTCCATTATATTTACTATTTTAGCTACTATTTTTCCAAAAATTTATATTTTGAGTATAAATAATTTATTTTTAGATGAATGATTATATCATATTTATATAATACAATTTTTTACTGGTACATTTTTGCATTGAGGCATAATTCACCTATTTTTTAATTCATTTTTTATTTATTATTTTTGAAATATTGTAGAGTGATTAATATGAAAGAAAAAGTTTACAGTTTTTTTTATATTTTCTACTATTTTTATAGGAGCACTTATTACTAGTATAAGTAATTGAAATACTGTATGAATAAGCGGTTTTTGTATGGCATTACTTTCTTATTATACTTTAGAGCTAAAATCAAGAAATGATATAGAATATAAATGATGAATAACAGCACTAGTTATAAATATATGAATATGATTTATTCCTTGAATAAGTTTATATTGACATTTATTTTGAGCAATTGCAGGTATTATATATTATTTAATAACAAAAGAATTTTTTAGAAAAAGATATGTATGATTAGATATTGAATTATAAAATATTTTTATTAACTTGACAATTATTAAATAAGATTTAATAATGTTAATTATGAATATTTTATAATTTGCAAAAATATTAAAAATAGATACACTAAAACATATTTAAAATTAATCAAGAAATTATGAAAAAGATAATAATGTGAATACAAGATTTTAAAGAGTTAAGAAAAACATGAAGTTATTATGTAGATAAAACACAAGCAATACATAAAATTTTAACAAATAATAAATATTGTTTTCTATCTCGTCCAAGAAGATTTTGAAAATCCCTTACATTATCAGGTATGAAGTATTTGTATTTATGAGAAAAAGACTTATTTAAAAATACATATAT
>DIUG01000068.1 GCA_002422305.1 Patescibacteria group bacterium UBA6164
CATTTTTGTTTTCAATGTGAATGGAGGTAATCCAAGAAGATATAACAAATGAATGAAGAATAGACTTAACAATAAAGATAGAAGATTATATATATGTAATAGAATTTAAAGTAGAAAAAACAGGATTAAAAGCATTAGAATAGATAAAAGAAAGAAATTATGTAGAGAAATATATGCTAGAAGAAAAAGAGATATTTATTATATGAATAAACTTTAGTTTTGAGGATAGAAATATAGAAAGTTTTGAAAGTGAGAAAGTGAAGTAAAAATAATAATAATAATAAATGATTTAGCTATTAATTCTATATTTCCTTACAAATCAAATAAATAATAATAAAATAAATAATAATAAAATAAAATAAAATAAAATGAAAGATACTTTTTTTATAACTACACCTATTTATTACACAAATTGAGTTCCACACATAGGTAATGCATATAGCTCTATAATAGCAGATACAATTTCTAAATATCAAAAAATATCATGAAAAAAAATAAAATTTTCTACATGAGTAGATGAGAATAGTCAAAAAGCTATTTATTCTGCACAAAATTTATGAATGGATATTATGCCATATTTAGATATGATGGCAAAAAAACATAAAGCAGTTTGGGATTGATTAGATATAAAATATACTGATTTTATAAGAACTACGGAATTAATGCATCATAAATTTGTAAGAGAAGTTTTACAAAAATCATTTGATAATTGAGATATTTATGAATGAGAATATGAATGAATGTATTGTGTTTGATGTGAAGTTTTTAAAAAAGAAGAAGATTTAGTTTATTTAAACAAAACAAGTAAAATAACTTTTCCTATTACAAAATCGGTCGTAGAAACTGAAAATATTATAAAAGTTTGTCCAGATCATTTGACTGTACCAGATAAAATAAAAGAAAAAAATTATTTTTTTAAACTTTCAAAATATCAACAATTTTTAGAAGATTTTTATATTGATAATCCAAAATTCATTATACCAAATGATAGGTATAATGAAGTAAAAGCTTTTGTAAAAAGATGATTAGATGACTTTTCTATTTCTAGGGAAACAAATAAATTCGGTATTAAATTACCATTTGATGAAACACAAGTTACATATGTATGGTATGATGCTTTATTTAACTATTTAACAGTTTGTCAAAGTTGAGATGATATGAATTTTTGGCCTGCAGATTTGCATGTAGTTGGTAAAGATATTATTAGATTTCATGCTATTTATTGGCCCGCAATGCTAAAAAGTGCAGGTTATAAATTACCTAAACAAATACTTACAACAGGATTTTTTACAGTTGATTGACAAAAAATATCAAAATCACTTTGAAATGCTATAGATCCAGTTGAATTTAGTGAAAAATATTCAAAAGATTTATTAACACTATATATTTTATCTAGCTTTAATATATGACAAGATTGAGATTTTGACCAAAAACAAGCAATACTTACTTACAATGCGAAATTAGCAAATAATTTAGGTAATTTAGTTAATAGAGTACTTGTATTAGCTTTGAAAATGAATTTAAAAGATTGATTGAATTGAATACTTGATAATAATATAAACGATAAATTAGATAATTATAAATTTTATTACAATAATTATGTAAAAGAATATAGTTTAAAAGATTTACTTGATTTAAGTTTTAAATTTTTAGATGATTTGAATAAATTTGCAGATACAAAACAACCTTGGCAAACAATAAAAGAAGAAGAAAAACAAGATGAAACTAGAGATATATTATATACTTTAGCAGAATGATTGAGACAAGTATGATTAAATTTATATCCATTTTTTTCAGAAAAGATGTGAGAAATGTTTAATAAATTGTGACTTGAAAATTATGTAGAACAATTAGAAGCTTGAAAATTAGTTGATTTGAGAAAAAAACAAGAAGTATTTAATATAAAAGAAAAAGGAGAAATATTATTTAAAAGAATTGAAGTGGAATAATAAATTAATAGTATAAATCTATTTTTAACCCTAACCTGAATCCTTTCCCTTAGATAAGGGCAAGGGCTACAAAAACCTATGAAAAAAATAACAAAATGTGTAATACCAGCAGCTGGTATGTGAACTAGATTTTTACCAGCTACTAAAGCATTACCAAAAGAAATGTTTCCGATTATAGATAAGCCTGTTATGCAAATGCTTGTAGAAGAGGCTATTTCAGCATGATGTACTGATATTATAATAGTTACTGGTAGAAGTAAAAGAGCTATAGAAGACCATTTTGATTCAAATCCTGAACTCGAAGATAGATTAGATAAATCTGGAAAATTTAAGTATTTAGAAGTAATAAAAGGCTTAAATACTATGGCTAATATAGTTTATGTAAGACAACCATATCCAAAATGAGATTGAGATGCTATACTTAGAACTAAAAATTTAATATGAGAAGAACCATTTTTAGTATTATTTTGAGATGATTTAATAGATAATGATAAAACAGCAGCTACTCAATTGGTAGAAGCTTATAATGAAAAAAAATCATCAATAATAGCTACAGTAGATGTAGAAGATAAAAATGTGTCTGATTATTGAATAATAGAATCTAGTTTTGAAGATAAGCAATATTTTAAATTGGATAAATTTTTAGAAAAACCTAAATCAACAGAAACAAAATCTAGAAAGTGAGTTATATGAAAATATATTTTAACTCCAGATATTTTTGATTATTTAGAAAAATCAACTTCTTGAAAAAAAGATTGAGAAATTAGACTTGCTGATGCATTTGAATTGATGAGAAAAGAAAAAGATATTTTTTGAATAAATATAAAATGATATAGACATGATACTTGAAGTAAGATATGATTTTTAAAAGCAGTCGTTCATTATGCTCTTAAAAGAGATGATTTAAAAGATGAGTTTAAAGATTATTTAAATAGTTTGGATTTAAAATAGAGATGGATTAAAATCTTAATATGATTAACAAAAAAATAAATATGAATACATTTGCATGAAATATAACTCTAAAATGAAATAAAGTAATTAATTGAATAAATTTTGATTATGTAGAAAATTTTTCAAAAGATTGAAACAAGGTACTTTTTATTTTTTGAGATACTGAATTTGAATCATCTAATGAATTTATTCATGATATAAAAAATATACTTTGAGAAATATTAAATTATGATATATCAATTTCTAGTAAAGATAAAATAAATATTATATGAGATAGTTTTGAAGAATGAGTATATGAATTAGCTACATTTGAATGAGAACAAATAGATTATGAAGAAATATTAGATAGATTTATAGATTTTGATTGAGTTATATCTGTTAGAGAATGAGAAATTTCAAATAAATTTTGAAATAAAGTAGTGAAAGTAGATTTTGTTTATTAAAAATTATTATTATGGAATTATTTATACATATTTGAACAAATTTACAGTATTTTGATTTATTAAATAAGTGAAAAATATTATCTCAATGAAAACAAGATAGGGAATTAGCTTCTTTTTTTATGGAAAATTTTCCATGAGAATTAGCAGAAAATATTTCTCCACAATATGAGGTGAATTTTATGGCAATCAGAGAAATAAAAAAAAGATTAGGACAAGATTATTTTAATAAAATATCATGAATATATTATTGAAGTGATAATTGTGAATATTTGACACCTACAAAAATAGAGATAGATAAAGCTATACTCTATTTTAGAGAATTTAATAAAAATTTTCCACCACATAAAGTTAGAACCTTTACTTTTGTTACACCTTATGTAGGTAACAAAATGATGGAAAGACTAGAAGAATCTTTAGAATATCTAAATTCTTTGAATATAAAAAATCCTATAGAAGTAGTTGTCAATGATTTTTGAGTACTTAGGATTATTAATAAAAAATATACAAATTTAAAAATTATTTTTGGTAGATTAATACATAAGTTATTAAAGACCCCTCTTATAGATACATATTGATATGAAGCTCATCCAGCTTGAGAATTGATAAAAAATAAATCTGAACAAGAAAAAATAAAAATTAAAAATGAAATAGTTAAATGGCAAATGAAGTTTTATTCTTCATCAGAAGTAAGTTTAGATATTTATAAAACTTTTTTAAAAAAACATTTAGTAGAAAGGGTTGCATTAGATTATATGGAAAAGAGAGAAGATTTATATAAAAATAATCAAATAGGAATAGATTTATATTATCCGTGGGCTTTAATTTTTACATGAAGACTTTGTGATACTAGTGCTATAGAAAATCCTAGTAGATGAATGTATGCTATTGATGATATATGTCCTAGAACTTGTGATAAATATGATGTTTCATATAAAATAAAAACTGTTTGATATAATATGATTCAAAGATGAAATGCATGATATAGAAGTGAATTAAATTTAGATTATTTGAGTAATGAATTTATAAATAATGATAATAATAGATTTGTATTTGCTCCATTTATAACTGTTTAATAATAGAGTTGTAGGGAAATAATTTCAAAATTAACCCTAACCTGAATCCTTTCCCTTAAATAAGGGCAAGGGGAACAATTGTAGCCTCTCTCCCTTAAAATAAGGGAGAGAATTTAATAGTGGGTTATTTCTCTACAAGTCTATTATTAAACTTACTTTTTATTTTCTAATTTCTTTTTTATATTCTTCTTCATCATAAATTAGATTAAATTTTCTAAGTAATTGAGTTCAAGAATCAGGTAGTACTACAAAAGAATTTTTTATTATAGCTTCTTTATTGTTTATTAGTGTATCAAGTAAGACTTTAGTGTAATTATTTAGATAATTATACTCTGATAAAAAGTGATTTATATATACTATGTATGTTCTAGCATAATAATACTCTTTTTTTAGGTCTAAATATGTATTTATATTTTCTAAACTTTCAGTAGATTTATTTGATCTAAAATCATTTTCTATTTTTTGTTTTAAAATTTCTATTTTTGAATCGGCATTATTCATTGCAGTTTCAAAAATAGTTTTTTGTTCTACTAAATTTTTACTATTTTCTATTGATAAAACATATCTAAATTCTAATTGTTCTATAAAAGCATTTAATATTCTAGGTTTATCTAAGTTGGTATCAATCAATTGTTTTATATTAGTTTTTAGTATATTTCTATATTCTTCTATAACTAACATATTACTTCAAATTATCTCATTATTTGCAATTTTTTGATCAGAAATTATTTCATTAATAGAAAAGATATCCTTATAAATAGTTACAGGAATGTCTTTTTTTTGTTTATATCTAATTCAAATATTTGTACTAATTGCAACTCATGTTTTTCATAAAGTTGATGAATTAATTTTTTTAAAATTTGAATTATTTTCTTTTATTGTTATACTATCTTTGTTTGTATTGTCTATATTTTTATTTTTTGCATTTATCATATTATCTCATATGTTAAATACAATTACTATAAATGTACTTAAAAATAGAACTCTAATCAGAAAATTTTTAAATTGTTTTGACATATAAATGTTCGTTATTTTTAATATATTATTATTTTATCACAAAAATTCAAATGATGAAAATTTTTTACATACTTTTTTTCTTTTTTTTATATTTTATGCATACTTTTGCATACAATGAAATAAAAATTATTTCTAGATCTCAATGGTGAGCAGATGAAAATATTAGATTTGTAGATTCTCCTGAATGGAAAAAAATATTAGAAGAAAGAGAAAAAATAGCTATAAAAAATAAAGATATTGTTTATACTCAAGCTCAGCTTGATGCACAAAAAATATCTCAAGATAGAAGAAATAAGATAAATGAATTATTTAATAAATATTCTTATCAAACTGAAATAAGTAATAAAATTACTCATGAAAATGGTAGAAAGTTATTTTGGCCAATAGAAAAGGCAAAAAAAATATGATGAATAGTTATTCATCATACTGGAACAGATTATGAGACTTCATTAGAATGAGTTAGAAATATTTATAAATATCATACATTGACTAATGGTTGGTGAGATATATGATATAATTATATTATATGAAAAGATGGTGAAATATATGAATGAAGAGCTTGATGAGATTATGTTGTATGAGCTCATAATAAATATAATAATATTTGAACTGTATGAATATCAATAATATGAAATTATACAGAAAAGCCTATAAATTCAAAACAGTATGAATCGTTAAAATCACTTACTTCACATTTAATTAAAAAATATGATATAGATTTAACAAAAAAAATGTATTATCATAAAGAGTGTGTAGGTCGTAATTGTGAATTACCATTAATAACAGAAAGTAATGATTTTTTAATATGACATAGAGATGCTTGACATACTGATTGTCCTTGAGAAGAATTATATAAACAAATACAAAATATAAAAACTGATTTATTAAAACAAAAATCTTTTGTATCAAGTTGAAATTTATATAAAAAAAATATTTTTAAAACTTTAGAAAAAATACCAGATGATAAATTAATTGATATATTAGCAAATATAGAAATGCAATTAGATATAAAAAAAGATTCAAGTAAATTGAATTTAAAATTATTAATAATTGATTATTTTAAGGAAAGAAAAAATACAAAAAATACTATAGTAAATAAAAAAGAAGAAATTATAGATATAAAATTATCATATCCTAATAATGATAATATAAAAATAAAGACAGGAAATATTACAATTGATATTAGTAGAGAATGAAATGACTTATATTTGAAATGAAAAAAATTTAATACATTAAAAATTCCTAAAAAAGATCAGGAATCTATTTTAGAAATAATTTCTTGGGAAAGAATTCCATTATGGGATAAACAAAAAAGATATAATGATAATAAATTTAGATGAGATTTAATCTTATATGTAAAAGATGAAAAGTTGGTAGTTATTAATAGAATAAATGTAGAAGATTATTTAAAATGATTATGAGAGGTAAGTGATTATGAAACTCCAGAAAAAATAAAAGCTATAATTATTGCAGCTAGAAGTTATGCAATTTGGTATAAGACAAAAGATAGAAAATTCCCATGAGAAGATTATGATTGAATAGATGATCCAGAAGTTTTTCAAAGATATCTTTGATATGGTTTAGAAGCTAGAAGTCCAAATATAAATAAAGTTGTTGATGAAACAAAATGACAAATAATTACATATAAATGAGAAATAATTAAACCATGGTATTTTAGTACTAGTAATTGAAAAACATTAAGTTATTATGAATATTGTAGATTAAAATATTCAGATGCAATTTGTAGTAAAGAAGCTAAAAAATACCCATATTTACAATCGGTTTATGATATATGAAGTAAATGACAACAATCTGCATGACATTGAGTTTGAATTTCTTGAGCTTGAGTTAAATATTTTGCTGATAAATGATGGACATTTGATATGATAATAAAATATTATTTAAAATGAGTTGATGTATTATAAAAAAGTAATGAAAAAAATATTCAAATTAAAATCTAAATATTCTCCTAGTATTGATCAATTTAAAGCTATTGACACTATTACAAATTATATAAATGATTGACATAAAATTCAAACACTTTGGTGAGTTACTTGAAGTGGTAAAACTTTTACAATGGCAAATGTAATAGAAAAAATAAATAAACCAACATTAATAATAGCTCATAATAAAACTTTAGCTGCTCAATTAGCTCAAGAATTTAAAGAATTTTTTCCAGAAAATTCAGTACATTATTTTGTATCATATTATGATTATTATCAACCTGAAGCATATGTAGCAAAAACTGATACTTATATAGAAAAAGAAGCAACAATAAATGAAGAAATAGATAGACTTAGACATGCAGCTACTCAAGATTTATTAACCAGAAAAGATGTAATAATAGTTGCTTCTGTATCTTGTATTTATGGTATATGAGATATAGATTTATATACTGAACAAGTTTTTGATATAGTAGTTTGAAAAGAATATAAAATCGATGAATTATTAAAAAAATTAGTTTCTCTTCAGTACAGAAGATCTGCTAGTGATTTTAAACCTTGAATGGTTACAGTTAAGTGAGATATTTTAGAAATATTTCCTTCTAGTAGTGAGACAGTTATTACGATAGAATTTTGGTGAGATGAAGTAAGTCAAATAACTAGTAGAAATTATTTAACGGGAGATATTTATGAATATTTAAAAAATATAACTATTTTTCCAGCAAAACATACTGTAACTACAAAATGAAGAATAGAAGAAATAATTCCAGAAATAAAAAAAGAATTAGAAGATAGATTAAAATATTTTAAAGATGAATTATGAGATTTATTAAAATATGAAAGACTTAAAACAAAAGTAGAATATGATTTAGAAATGATGCAAGAAGTTTGATATGTAAATGGTATAGAAAATTATTCTAGATATTTAGATGGTAGAAATGATTGAGATGCACCTGCAACTTTGATAGATTATTTTTGAGATGATTTTTTATGTTTAGTTGATGAATCGCATATGACTTTTTCTCAAATATGATGAATGTATGCATGAGATAGGGCTAGAAAAATAAATTTAGTAGAAAATGGTTTTAGATTGCCGAGTGCTATAGATAATAGACCACTTAAATTTAATGAATTTGAAGCAAAAATGAAAAATATAGTAGCAGTTTCAGCTACTCCAGGTAAATATGAAATAGAACTTTCATGTACAAATCCTGAAAAATTTTTTGATTTCGATCCTATAAAAGATTGAATTTGGGAATCTACACCTGATTGTAGAATAGTTCCTCAAATGATGAGACCTACTTGATTGCTTGATCCAGAAATAGTTTTAAAACCTATGGAATTTATGATAGATGATATAATGAAAAACATAACTGATGTAGTAGAAAAAAATGAAAGAATACTTATAACAACTATTACAAAAAGATCAAGTGAAGAATTAACAGAATATTTATTAGATAATTGAGTGAAAGTAAAATATTTACATAGTGAAATAGAAACACTTGAAAGATTAGAAACATTGAAAGAATTAAGAGAATGAAAAATAGATGTAATAGTAGGAGTAAATTTACTTAGAGAATGACTTGATTTGCCAGAAGTAAGTAAAATATGTATATTAGATGCAGATAAACAAGGTTTTTTAAGATCAGTATCATCTCTTATTCAAATAATATGAAGAGCAGCTAGAAATGAAAATTGAATTGTTTATATGTATAGTGAACATTATAAAAAATTAGAAAATTTGGAATTAGTAGAAAATAATATTTATCTTTGAAAACTTTATAGAGTAGATAAAGCTAAATTGATTAATGAAAATTGATTAGTGATCTCTGAAGCTATGAAAAAAGCTATAAATTTAACTTATTATAGAAGAAATTTACAAGATAAATTTAATAAAGAAAATAATATAACTCCAAAAACGGTTTTTAGTGATATAAAAGATATGTGACTAAAATCAAATAAAACAAAAAGAAGTTATTCTGTTTTAGAAAAAAAAGATATATTAAAGGAAATAACTAAGCTAGAATTAGAAATGGATATAGCATCAGCAAATATGGAGTATGAAAAAGCAGCAGAATTAAGAGATGCTATTTTTTCACTAAAAAAAACTAAAAATAAATAAAAAAAATTATGTGTAGAATACTATTTTTAAAATGAACTAATAAAAAAAAAGCATTAGATTATATTGATGCTTTTTATAAAGCATGATTTGATGATCCTCATTTATGTAATGTTATCAAATCTTTAAATATTAAAAATATTAAAAATCAACATCTTCATTGATGGGGCTATTTATTAGTAACAAAAGATAATATTAATACTTATTTGAGTTGAGAGGCATTTTTTAATGATGAATTTGGTTTTGAAAATCTAAAAAATCAAATTTATAATATTTCATGAGAATTTTTATTAATGTCTGAACTAAGATTAACTGATGAATGACATATAAGTTCTATAAATTCGCATCCTTTTTTCTTTTCTACATATAATTGATATGAGTGATGGTTTTTTTATAATTGACTTTTAGATCATGAAAAATTGGCTTTGTTAGACTGATTTGATTATAAAAACTTTGTAAGAAAAAATGGAACAACAATTATATGTCATTCAATATCTAAAGAGTTAGAAAAATGATCAACTGTAAAAGAATCATTACTTAAACCAGTAAAAGCTGTAAAAAGTGGTTATAATATTATGTGTTTTTTAAATGATAATAATTGAAATTTTAAGGCATATATAAATGCATATTGTAAAGAAAAAATTTTAGAAAATTTAAATCATATGGAATACTCTAAACTTATAAAAAAATATGATGATGATTTATTTTTTGTATGATCAAATGCTATATGAGTTTATAAAAAAGATAATTATATTGTTATGGAAAATTGAGAATTTTTAGAATTTGATATAAATTTTATAAATGAATATTATTTTAATTGATATGATGAGGGGATGGAGATGAATATATAAAAAAAATCAAGCATTTTGCTTGATTTTTTAGTATCAACTTATTCATTCAGTATCACAATTTTCTGGATCATCTATACATTTATTTATAGCAGTAGTTCTAACAGCTCTATTTGTAGCAAATTTATTTACTACTCAAAAAGTTTCTTTTGTAACTGTTGATATAGTGCTTCAAAAAACAGGTACATAAGATGTAGCATATTCTAATCATTCTCATAATAGTATACTTCATTTTAATACTTCTACTTTTCAAGCATCTAGTTTTCATTATTTTCATAATTGTTCGATTTTATCTATTTTATCTTGTATGTCTTTCATTTTTTCATAAGCAGCTTTTAATTTTTCATATTTTTCATTAGCATTTTCATACATTTTACTTCATTTATCATATGTTTCTTTTAATCATTCCATTTTAGATAGCATATATTTCATATTAGCTCATGATCTATTATATGCTTCTTCTAATATTTTTTCTTGTGCTTCATCCAAAATAGCATCTTTTTTATCATTTACCATATCTACTAGTGTATTTTTTACTGTATCTACAAGTGTATTAGCATTTTCATCTAATTCTTTTGCTGTTTTTTCTGTTTCAGTAATATTTTTTAGTCCTTCTAATTGAGCTAAAATATCATCTTGATGTTTAGATCTATATGATGAATAGTTGTGAGCTATAGATTGTTTTAAGTCTTCATCATATATAAATTGTAATATTTCATCTTTTTTCTTTGTATAATATGCTGATTTTTCTGTTTCAGGTAATTTATTAAAAGTATCTTTAAGCTTTATTTCTAAATCTTTTTTTTGTTTTAATAATTCGCTTGTTTCAGATCATATAGAAGTATTTAATTTTGAATTTATTTCTTCTAATTGTTCATCAACTGTTTTTACAACTTTAGTTCTAGTTTCTCATTGACATTCTTCTTTTGTATATGACATTAATCATCATTTTACATTATTACAAATAGATTCATCTCAAGTATTTATAGCTATTTGCATATAACATTTATCTTTTGGTGGATTTGATCAAGAATCTTTAAAAGCTGTTCATTTTATATTTTCACAAGCACTTGGTGAAGATGATTGTATTGCAACAAATTGAGAGCAATGATCTGAGTCTGGTACTAATTCACATACCATTCATCATATACTTTCTAAAAAACTACATGAAGATAAAAATAGAACTGATAATAATGAAATAGTAATTATTTTAAAATTTGATTTTAAATTTTTCATAAATCTAATTTATAGTATAAATTATTTTTCAATTTTTATTTTTTTAAATGAAAGTAATACAATTAATAAAAGTGTTATAATAGAACTTCCGATCAATGGAATAGAAAAGGTTTCAATTATTAATCTAGCAAAATCTGCAATTCTAGATTCAAAATACATAAAATCAATTCATAAAAATAAGAAAAAACCATAAGTCATAAGATATATTATAATCGTAACAGTCAAAAAATTTAGTCTTAAAATATATTTTATAAATATTAATAAATATATTATAAAAAGGCTTAGAAATCATAAAATAATAGGAGAAAACATAGTATATTTTAGATATATATCTTTGTATTTTAAATCTGATATATTAGGTTCCTGGTTGAAGTATTTGAGTAATAATAAGTAAAAAGTAATTCAAAATATTACACTTACAATAATAGGTGTATTTTTTAGTTCAATCAATCTTTTATTTTCCATAATTTAATAATTAAGAAATAAGAATTTATAAACATATATTATTATATAACTTTTTTATAGAAATCAATAGATTTTCGTAGAAAGTATAATACATTTTTGTCTTTACTTTTTTTATTATTTAAGTACAATGTTTTTACGGGGTTAATCTTGGTTTCTATCGGGAGAATTGCTCGGGTTATATGCTATCTGGGAGGTGTTTATGACTTCCATAATCAATCATAAACAAGCATAAATGCAAAAAACAGAATCGCAGGTGGTTTAGCATCTTTTAAAAAAATACTAACTCCATCTTTAGTTATTGCCTAAGCATTAACTAGTAGTCTTCGCTAAGTCGATGAGCACCGTTTGGTCTACTACAAAGTCTATAAAAATCCCCACTCTTGGAGTTTTACAGACTTATAAAAAAGAGTTTTTATTGAAACGGTTTTGATTTAATCTTGTTTCTTTAAAATATTAATAGATTAGATTTTTATGTGTAATTTTTGTTTGTAATTTATACACATGAATATCAAAACAAACTATGATAGTAGATGTGTTTCTTTAGCCTTCCGAGACGTGAGTTCGAATCTCACTAGCTCCACCATATTGCAAAATTAGTATTTTTGATAAAATTGAAAGGTGTTTTTAGTTGATAACTAAGCACTTTTTTATTGCTTATTTTTAGGTTCTCAACTATGTGAAAAAAATGGTTAAACAATTGAGAACTTTTTTCTTCTAAATCTTTACTTTTTGTCTTATCTAAAAGGAAATCTAAGTATTTAATAAAATCTATTATTTTTTTAAATACTTTTTTTGATTCTTCTTGATTTTGTAAAAATTTATTTTCATTAGTTAATTTTGTTATTTCCTCATCTATGTAAGTAGATGACTTTTCTAAAATACTTTTTGTTATTTTACTTTCAATAAATGATTGAGTTAATTCTTCATTCTTTTTATTTAATTCTTCTATTTTTTTTATATTTTTCATTATTATCAGTTTCTTTTCCTTATCTCAAATAGAGTATTCTTTATTTAATTTTTCAATACTTTTCTGTATAAAATCTTTACTTGGAAGAAATGATAAAAATATTTGTTCAATTTCTTTTTCGATAAGATTCAAATTAGTATAAGGTTCATTACATTTATAAGTAAATACTGAATTTAATTGCTTAGGACATTTTAAATATTTATTTAGTTTTTTATCATCTCTAAGCATCAATCTTCAACAACTACACTGAAAAGTTTTTGGTATTCAGGTTCTACTATAAACAAAACCTCATCTTCTGTCTTTTTGTTTTTTTATTTCCTGACATTTATTAAATAATTCTTCTGTAATTATTGGATACACAAAATTAAGATCATATTCTTCTTCATGTCTTCAAGGTTTTTCGACTCACCAGAAGATATATTCTTCTTTTGATAAATTCCAAACTTTCACTCTTTTTCATGTATATGTTTTAGTGTTTAAAATTACCTCCATTAGTCTTGTACTAATTTTTTTGTAATAATCCTCATCTCATTTTAAACCACTTTTTATTTTCTGAGTTAGACTTTTATTTCAGTACAATCATGTAGAATAAAGTTTAAAGATTTTTTGAACAATTTTTGCTTTGTCTCAGTCTTTTATGTAAGTTCAATTTATTCTTTTGTATCCAAAAGGTGTATTTCATCAAATATCTCAACCATTTTGTAGTTTTTTTCTGATTCAGAGTTTAATTCTGAAAGATAATTCTTCACTATATAATACACTTCTATTTTGTATATCTCTAATCATATATCTTCACATATAACTATTTAACAATGGTTCAGATATAGATATTATATTAATATTTTTCTCTGTGATTAATTGGTCAATTAATACAAAATCATTTATGTTCCTACTTACTCTATCCCACTTAAATACAACAATTCATTGTAAATTTTTCTCTTTTTTTATAAATTGAATCATTTCATTAAAGATAGGTCTTGTTCATTTGTAAGCACTGTTTTCTTCTTTGTAAATTTTTACCAATTCAAAATCATGTTCAGAACAATATTTTTGAATTTGGTCTATTTGCGAGGGAATTGATATATTTCTCTCTTTTTGTTCCCATGAACTAACGCGAGCAAGAGCTACGTATTTTTTTCTTTCATTCATAGTATTTCTTTAATAAATAAGGATATTTTAATATTTTTAATAAATACTTGATTTTTTTCATCTTTATCCAATTCAATTCCATCAACTAATACTTTTAATTTTTTATTTATATTTATATCAGTATCTTTTAGTGTTTCATTAATATTTTTAAAAATACTTAAAAATATTTGTATTTGATTATTAACATGAGAGTTTAAATTATACAACTTATCATTTATGTCTTTTAAATAATCATTATAATAAGACATTTCTTTGTTTATAGTTTTTAATTCATCATTTTTATAATTTATATTTTTTAATGCATATTCATAATTATTGACTATTCTCTCATATACCATTTTATTTGCTTTGAGTGATTTTTCATTTTTTTTGTAAAACTTTTGTATTTTTTCAAGAGTAAGTTTTTTTAAAAAATCTATTTGCGCATCATTAAAAACTATTTGTTTTAATGTTTTATTTTTTTCTAATAATTTATCTATTTTTAGTTGAGATATAAATATTCATTTTTCATCTTTGGTACTTCTTTTTTTAGTTCTGTATTGAATACTTCATTTTTTTAAATATGCTTCTAATTCTATTATTTCTCCATCTTCATTAATCATATAAAGTAAATTAGAATATTTTCATATTATTTTTTCTTCTTTTTTATATGTTCTTTTTTGCTTTTTTGCTAATTTAAATTTATAATCATCTATAATTTGAAGATCAGAAAAATAAAAACTAAAAGTAATAGTTCATCATACTTCATTGAGTCAATTTATATCAAAATCATCATCTTGTTTTTCTCATATATTAGCAATATAGTTTACTATTAATTCATCATTTATATTAAGTTCATTGGTAAATTTTCAATTATACTTAAAACTATATTTATTATCATAATTATTTTCTAATACTTCTCTAATCAGTCTTAATTCATTATTTAAAGGAGTATCATAATTATCATTTTTATTTAAATTATCACTTTTATGACTTCTTATAATCTTTTTTTCTTTTTCATTTAATTTTTGCCAAATAATATCCCATTTTTTATCCTCATTTTTAACATATTCTTCATTTTCTTGATTACTTATCTTCAAATAAATATCAAAAATTCTATTTATAACTAAAGCATGATTTTTATCTATTTCTATTTTTTGAGTATTATAATTTTTAGTGTATCAAAAAATAAGTTTTCATCATAATCCTCATATATTTCATCTGATTAAGTTTTGAATTCTTGAAAGACTTTGTCTGTTTGATAGTTTTTCACTTTCAAATATAGCAAAACTTGAAAGCATTCTAAAAAGGAGTCTTCAAGTAGGAGTATTTTCCAATGTTTCAGTTGCTGATAATATTTTATATCATTCATTTAAAAGTTTTTCTCATCTGGTGAAGTCAACAGAGTTTCTTGCAAATCTATCGAGTTTAAAAACATAAACTCATCAATATTTTCTATTTTCTTTTTTTAATTTTGAATCTTCTATAAGAATTCTGATCATTTTATCAAATTCAATTCTATTTTCTTTTTTACCACTTGCCATTTCTTCAACTATGATGGTTTTATGTCAATTATTATCGGCCATTCCAAGAAGAATATTTTTTTGATCTTCTAAACTCATATCATATTCTCACACTTTTGACACCCTTGTATAGATGAAATAAATTTTTTCTTCTTGTGATTTTGTCATATTTTTTAATTTAGATTTTAATATTTCTATAATATATATTTTTTAAAAAAATAAACTAAAAAATTAAAAAGTTATATATCTATTGTCATTTTTAGAAATATAAATTATATATTATGATAATACAATTCTAAACATTAACCATGATAGTATCAAAATGCTTTTGTAATATATTCAACTCTATTTATATTTTCAGATCCATGAAAATGAGTATGTCAGTATACAGCATATATCACTCAATATTTTTCATAAATTTTTGATAAATTATTATTGATATAAAAAGCATTTCAATAGATAGAATCAAGGTTATATAATTTTAATCATTTTGCTCAATCTTTTACTATTTCTTACCATTTTTCTGGGGAATAATCAAAGTAATATGGAGATTCTTTTTCAAGTTCATTGCTTGGTTTTATGTGTGAGATAGCAATAATCTCATAATTATTATAATACTTTTTTATGTTTCTAAGTCTCTCTACTAATTTATCCTCTAAATATTTTGCAAAATCTATATTTCATTTTATTTTTTCATTGAATTTTATATATCTCCTATCATTAAAGATAGTACTTCAAAAAGACATCTTATCAAAATTTACATGATAATATTTTTCTAAATAAAATTTATCAACACTTCTTATTGTATAGTTATACCATCCCATATTTCATGTAATGATTTGTTTGTTTTCTTCAATAACAAAATCTTCTTTATCAATGATATGAATTTTATCTTTATATCCATGAAAATGGTTAATTAAAAACTCGTACTTCGATATTGAATCATTTATATTAAAATCTTCATCAGATACATTAAACCGCAAATCATGATTTCCAAAAGTAACTATAATTTTCTTATAATTTGCATTATTTATTATATCATCAAAAGATTTTTGTATTGTTGTTATTTCTTCATCAATGTCTCATGCAATGATTAAATAATTTCATGTTTGAAATAATACTCAATTGCTTCAAAAAATTGTTTTAAAGTTTTTATAGATGAAGTATGAATGAATATCTGAAGTTATATCTATATTTTTCATATTTTGATAATTAAAAAATAATGATTAGATATTAATCATTATTTTAGGAAAGCCCAGAGAATTTTTAAATCTCTATAAGTCAATTTTTGTTTTTTTTCAATCAATACTTACATAATATAATTTAAAATATTTTTTAATATATTTTTCACACAATTCAATATTAAGTTTACGTTGACCAGTAACAACGATCATATTATAAAAAATGTAAATAAAATGACTATATCTCATATTTTAATTGAATATAAAATATTTATGTTAGTAAAGAAAATATATATTATTCATAGTAAAATAACTAAAGTATAAACAAAAGCAGGAATACTTAATATTCTATGTTTTGTTTTTTTTCATTCTTTGTATAAAATATATTTATATTTATTAATATCAATCCCCGTTAGAATTTTTGAAATAAATTTCATGACCATATGAAATATGAATAAATAAAGCATTAATCAAAGTGAGAAATTATTATCTGATATACTATTAATATTTAAATATCATAAAATTTTAATTATAATATCTCATGGTAATTTATCAATTAATAATCAAAAAATAAATGCTATTATTATTATAAAAAATAATAATAGAGGAAAAGTAAATTGTAAATTTCATTGATTATCAACATCAAAGTCTTTATCATTAAGTCAATAAAGCATATATCAGATAAAAATTAATTCACTTATAATTGGAAGTATATAATAGGAAAGACGTAATTGCTCTAATTGAAAATCTATTATTAAATTAGGAAAATTTAATAATATTAAATATAACAAAATATATGATAATAAAAAAGGTAGGCTATAAAATAAAGGTTCAACTTTTCTAGATTTTATATCTTTAAGTTTTTCTATTTCTTCTTTTAAAAGTTTTTCTTTATTATCATATTTTGTTAAAAATTTACTTGCTAAAATTTGTGATATTATTCAAAATTTATATGAGAATACTATTATGGTATATGCAATTCAAACAAGTAACAATACTATTTTATAGTCCATAAAATTTTATTAATAAATAAGTTTTTTATTTAATTTATATTAATTCATAATTTATCAAAAAATACTTTGTTTCTTTGTTCAGAATTTTTATAAACAAAATCAAATGATAAAACAGAATAATAGACATTTAAATTTTTATGATATCAGTAATAACTTTCATTTTCTTCCAATTTAATAGCATCTAATAATTCTATTGATTCTCTTACTTTTTGAGTTATATCTCAAATAAAATATCAATAAATAGGTGTTTCTTTTACAACATTTATAGGTCTACCATCTACAGTTATATCATTATTTTCTCTTAATCTTTTTACATATCATAAAATTTGCTTTAAAGGATCATCTGAGTAATTTTTTCTTCAAGGTCTTTTAAATTCAACTATATAAATTGGAGAATATTTATCTTTTCAATCTCTAAATATCAAAATATCTGGTTCAGTTTTTTTTCAATCTTCTGCAATAATTGCTTTATCAGAAGTAATATAATCAGAAAATACTAAATTTTCATCAATCAACCATAAATTATGATTATCATAATCAAGATTGGTATTTTTTTTTCACATTGGAAAAATTAAATTATGTATTTTTTCTTCCTTTAGATATTTATTTTCTGAATTAAAACTAATAAATCTTTGATACAAATCTAATATTACTTTTCTTAGACTAATATAATGAACAAGTTCACTTTTATTTAAGTCTAAAAGTTCTTTTTCAATATCTATAACTTTCTGGTCTATATCTTCTCAATATTCTCAGTTTAATATTTTTCTAACTACAGATCTTGCTTTTCATTCTTTAGTAAATCTTAATTTCTCAAAGTAAATATCTACATCCTCATCACTTGGTTTATAAGGTAATTTATCAATATTTTCTTCTTTAATTCATTCACTTAATAAAGTTTTATGCCAAGGAAAATTATTATTAACAATATATTCAACACTTTCTATTTTTTTAAATTTTCTTTCTTTTAATTTTTCTGGAAAATATTTTTTAACTAGTTCAATTATTTCTTTTTCAACATCTTCCTTTCAAATTGATATAATAGATTTATCTTGATTAATTATTGGGAAAAAATTAAATCAAGTTCTTTCAGTGTTAACTGATTCATCTAAATATTTTCACTTTACATATATTTTTATAACAAAATTTTCTTTTTTAATTCAATCTGAAGATTTTTTTTCAAATTCATCATAAAACTCTTCTTTAAATTCAGGAATATATGTTTCTAGTGAAGTTGTAGGTCAAACAACTCTATTGTGAGCAATTAAATTTATAGAACTTTTTTGATTTTCAGGATAATAAAATTTAAAAACATATACTTCAAAATTATTATCAATACAAATTAAAGTTGTTTTTTCATATCAAATTTTTTCAATTTTTGTATCAGTTCACTTAATATATTCATTCAATATAATACTATCTTCTTTTCAATTTCATATAATAGATATTTTTATTATTGGACAATTATCATCTTCAATCAAAAATCATAGTAAATGTTCTGAAATTTTTCTAGCAAGTGTTAAAGTTTTTGTATTTAAAGTATTAATAAAATTATCATTTGGGTATTGAAGAGTAATCTTTGTGTTATATTTACTTTTTCACAATAAATATTCATTATCATTTACTGATGAAATTCATTTACTAGCAAACTCAAATTCTCTATTTCTAAAAGTATCTCAAACTTTATATATACTATCAATTTTTACTGATTTAAAATATTTAAGATAAGTTATTCTTCAGAATCATTTACCTCATATTTCAATTTTTTTAGAAGAATGTAACTCATTAAAAGAAAGAAAGTTTTCATCTATAAATCAAATACCATTATCTATAATTTCAATATTATCTATTTTTGAATTTTCTTTATCATCTAATAAATTATCGATTTTATTGATTTTTACATGTATTTCTCATTTTTTAAAATTTAGATCAACCTTTTTTCTTTCACTAATAGAATCAATTCCATTTACAATTCATTCAATAATTGGAGTAAGTATATTTACTCCTTTATGAGGAAGAGTTTTTATAACTCTTTCTAGATCAACAGTCATTTTTTGAATTTCTGACATAATATTTCTTTAATAAATTAGAATTAAGTTTTATTTAATAAAATATATCTTTATATTAATTCATAATATAATTCATGATATTTAAATTAATAACTTAAATTATATATTTTATCAACTTCTACAATTATTTCTGAAAAAGTTAATTCCTCAGAGATTGAAGATTGTAATCATGTATTTAAAACATTAACAAAATCCTCTTTTGAATAATAACTTTCAGCTTTTGCTAAAGATTTTTCTATACTTTCAGCTTTTGCGATAATTAATAATAGTTGATAATCTCTACAAATAACTTGGGTATTATTATTAGGATGTGCTTTTGATAGATGTTGAGTAGGAGTTAAAAGTATTAAGTTTTCAGCAAAATAAGATATTTCTGGAAATTCTGATGCCATAAATATATGATGTACCTGGGTAGCTGTTCAATTTGAAAATTCATCTTGTAATTCTGAATTTGGTTGATAAAGTCTTCTAATTAGCTTCTTAGACTTATTCATTTTATAGTTATATAAAGCCAATCATTTAAATTCATCTTTTCATAATTTACTAATATGTTCTTCTCTAGTATCTGATTTAATTTTTCAGATATCTCTCCAATTTGGCCTGTTATATAATAATTCATCTAATGTTATAGGAATCTTTGATATATGTCATTTAATAGTTCAATATTTTCAATATTTAAAAGCTAAAGGATTTAAAACTTTTGTAAAAATTCTTCAAGCTTCAACTTTTCAATTTATGTTTGTATTTTCAATAATAAAACTAATATATCCATTTCTTAAATATCAATAAGATGATTTATCTTGTTTTACAAAAAAATTACTAAAGAATTCAAATATATCACTATCATTTAGAAGTTTTTCTAAATAAATTTGAATAAAATTAAGAGCATTTCTTTCTTTAATTGAAATATATTCTAGAATTTTATAATTATTTATTTGGTAGAAATTTCTATTAGATTTTTTTTCCAATTTTAAAATTCATGAATATGCTAGCATTCTTAATGGTTGAGAAAAAAATTTATCATATTCATTTTCAGCATTTATATTATCAACACTTGGTTTTCTAAATATATCCATAACATTTTTATTAGTATATTCAAAATTCCATATATCATTAGCCGTAAATATTTTATTATTATCATCAGAAATAAATTCAATTACACAATCTGCAATTATACATAATACATCTGGTGTAACTTTTTGATCCATAAAACGAGCATCATTTGTTTTTCTGATATCAAAATCATAATTATTAAAATGGTCTAATATTAAATCATTCATAAAAATAAAAATTATAAAGGTAATCCAAAGAAATAAACTGAATTGGTATCAATATTTAAAGATCTAGTTCAAAAATTTCTTGCTATTTTGTAAAAATTTGTAAATTCTTCACTTGAAAAATATTTAATCTTTTCTAAATTAATTTCTTTCTTTGGTATTAATATTGCTAATGAACCATCTGTAATTGTTCATTTAGGCATTATTCAAGCTCTAGGATAATATGATAAATTTGGAACAATAATAGTATTCTCTTTATTAAAAAATTTATTAATTTGTAAACTAGAGATATCATCAATAAATATATCTTCCTTTGTGTCAATAATTTTTCAATTTTTACTCAAATTTCTAGATTTAATTACTCTAATTTTTCCATTTATTGAACAATTCTTCTTTGTTATTTGCCTATCTCTAAAAACATCAAAGATTCAGAAATGAAGTTTATTAGTAATCTCATCAAAAAAACTATTTCTATATAATAACCAATATGGAAAATTTGTATTTAAAATATAATCTTTAATTTCATATTTATAAGAATTATTAATAAAAGACTCTATTAATACCAAATCACTTTCTTTTGATTTATCTTGTGAAAATTCTATATTAATAGTCTCTATTTTTACTCATTCAAATCAACTTTCTCAAAAATCAATAATCTTATGAATTTTATTTTTTGATAAATCTACTCTTATATCATTATACTCAGGAGAAGATATAAATGATTTAGGAATTATTAGTGAAATATGTTTTCAAATTTCAAGGCTTTTTAATAAAAAATAAACAAAAATATTTGTAGTTTTAATATCATAAGCTTTATAATTTAAATCTCATTTTTTTAATTTTTTAAATGGTGGATTTCATAAAATTAAATCATACTTTTTATCAGTATTATATTCTAAGTAGTTTATATTAATAAAATTAATTTTTATATTCTTAGGTAGATTTAGACATGTATCTAATAAAATTTTTAATTTATCTAAAGCATTATTATCAATATCAATAACATCAATATTAACATTTTTAATATTTTTATATTTTTCTATAATTAAAGGAATAAAATTTCAAGATCATACTGATGGTTCAAGTATACTTAGTGAATCTTTTTTAGAAAAATCAGGCAAATCCTTTATAATACTAAATATGATATCTTTACGAGTATAGAATGCTGCAGTTTCATCTTTTGATAAATTACTTAATTCAATAATTTTAGACAAATTTGAAAATCATAAATCTTTGTGATTTTTTATATAACTTGTAAGATTTTTTTTATCAAATAAATTATTTTCTTTAATTATATTTAAAATTTCTTGTTTTGATAAATATTGAAAACTTTCTTGTATTCTTATATTTTTAGCTATTTTTTTAAAAACTAATGTAGGAACTGATTCTCATATAACATGTCTAATATTCAACTCTTCTTTTTTTAATATTTTTTTCTTTTCTGCTAATGGTAACTTATTTAATTCTTTTAGAGGAGTATTAAACCATTCAAAAGTATTTGGAATTCACATTAAATCCATAAGTTCTCTTATACTAAAAACTCTATCATCCTTTGGATGAATAGTATTTTGGCTTGAAAGAATATCATTTCTAGTATGTATACAAGGTCATATTTTATTCCAATACTGTCTTTTGTATTTATCTCAATTTTTGTTTTGATTTATTATAATTTTTCAATCAACAATTTTATGAGGTTTAAAATTTATATCATCATTATCAAATGCACTTTCTCATTCTTTTAATTTTTTTATCCAATCTCTCATTTTAATAGAATATTCTCTAAAAGAGTGTAATAAATCTTTCTCATCTATTTCTCAAAAAGTACTCAAAGATTTATAATGTCATATACTTTCTTTAAGGGTAATTTCTTTTTTAATTTCATCAGGAAATAAATCATAAGGTGTAACATTTTTTATATCTTTTCTTACTCAAATAACTAATGTTCTAGTTCTACTTGATGGAACTCAATAATCTTTAAAATTTATAATTCTACTTCATATATTATATTCTCATGCTAAATTATTACTGATAGAACTACTAATAGTTTTATCAATTCAATCTGTATCAGTACATAATGTTCATAAAAAAGCCCTAACATTTTCTAAAACAAAATATTTAGGTTTGATTTTTGATATAATTTTTAATGATTCAACTACTAAAGAGTTTCTAGATCATTCATTTATTTTTTTATGATTTGCAACTGACATTCATTGACATGGTGGTGTTGCTACTATAACATCAATATTATGTCATTCTGCTTGTTTAAAAATCTTAGTTTGAACGTCTATATTTCTTATATCTCATAGAATATATCCATTTTTATTTTTACACTTATTATTAAATTTTTGAATTTCTAGTCTTTTTTCTAATAATTCATTTGTAGCTATACAATCAAATCACTCATCCTTAAATCCATAACATCAAACTCATCATCAACTAAAAAGAGAAATATATTTATTTTTTTTCATAATGTTATTTAACATAAAGTAAAAGTTAGGAATACTATATAAAAAAAATAAAAATTATCAAGGAATATTTATATATTAAACATCTCTATGAAATAAATTATCTATTTCAATATCATTATTAATAGAAACTATATTAATATCATTTTTATTACTTGTAAATCTTTCTTTATCATAATATCAATTGCCTTTAATATAATCATCAATAATTCATTTAATATTAATATTAGAAGAAGAAAATATTTCATATGTATCAAAATCTTTTTTATCAATAATATTAAAAGTAAATTCACTAATATAGTCATCTATCATATTTTCTATTTCATGAATAATATCAGATTCATCATAATAAAATTCAACTTCTCAATCTTCATAACGTTTTATTGTTACAAACTTTTCTAAATTAACTTCATGATACTCATCTTGAATTTTATCTATTAAATAATATTCAATATTTTCTTTAAAATAATATAACAAATCTTGACTATGTATTATATAAAATAGATTTGATAATTTTTCTAAGAAATTTCATACAATATTTATATCATCTATATTTAATTCAAGTTGTTTTCACACAATATAAATATCTAAAAATAAAGAAGATTTTATATTTAACTTATCAACATACTTATCAATTAATTTTATAATATCAATAAAGGTGTTTTGAAAAATATCTTCTTCTTCAGTATTTTTAATAAAATCCTGTAATTTATTGATAATACTTTCTTCATTAATAGATTCTTCTGAAAATAATTTAAATATATAATATAAATAATCTAAATTAGTATTATCATCAAAATTATCAATTATTGAACTTAATATAGCATGATAAACTCCTTTTTCTATATACAATTTTTTTTCTGATTTATCTAATCCAGACTTATAAATCGAATATAAGTTTTTTTATTGAAATATAAGTATCTAAATTTTTATATATACTTATTAATTCATTTTGATTATTTATATATTCATTAATTACAAAATCTGATATTGATGGATTGAATAATGTGTAACTAACTTCTAAATTTTTAGGATTAATATTTCTATTTAAAAATGATTTTACAGCAACTTTGATTACAAAATTAAAATCTTTTGATTTATGAGTTGGTGAAATAATAGAATCTTTTATCTTATTATAAGAATGTAATAGATCTTTTTCAATTATATATCATCCATTAAATACAACTAATTTTATTAATAGTCTAATATATTCATTAGATTGATTATAAAATGAATCTCTCCATATATCCTTAGGATTATCTAATTTATCAATTAAAAAATTAAAATATTTATTAGCTTCTACATTAATTCTATCTTTTGTTGTGATAAATTCTATTAATCTTGGATTAAAACTTTTGTGTTTTATTATTTTTAAATAATTTTTATTTTTATAAATTTCATCAATATATTCATTATCTAAATCTGAATTGTATATATGTTTATATAATATTTGGGCTTTTTCATAATCACTAAAAGATTTTATTTCTAATGTAAACTCATTATTTTGGATTTTTGATTTTCAAAATATAGTACTATAATTTAATCAATAATTAAGAATATTACTTCTTGAATTTAAGATAAATTTTTTCTTTCAAGTAGTATTTTTTTTAACTCTATTTATAAAACTTATAATATGACTATCTTGGTTATTATTTATTGCTTCAAAATAATTACTTCAAAGAAAGTCATCAAAATAAAATAATTGTTTTTCTTCTTTATTCCATACATTTTCTGCTTCAATTATTCAGTCTTGAATTTCATAAAATTTATAATCATGTAAAGCAACTAATTTTAAGCATAAATTTTCTGATAGTGTTGTCTTTCAAATTCAAGGATCTCATGTTATTATTAATACATTTTCATCTTCAAGTTTTTTTAATGCATCATTAAAACTTGAAATTTCAATAAAAAATTTACTTTTTTCTATAATTTGTTCAAATTGAAATTCACTTCTTCAAATAATAGCATTATTTAAAATGTTTTGAAGTACATTTGTGCTTGTTATCCATAATCTGTAATATTTTCTTTCTATATCATTATTTTTAGAAAGTTCTGAATTTAAATTTTCATTTCAAAAAATATCATCAGTAGTTTCAATATATGGACTAAAAATAGATTTTATCTCTTTTTTATTTTCATCTGATAATAGTAAATCAGTAACAAATATATATTTATCTAACTCTCAATTTAAAGATAAATTTTTAACCTTTTCAACTTCATATTTTTTCAATTTTCTAATTAGTCAATCATATCAAGTTTTTAAATATTGTTTTGTTTGAATTATTGCAGTTTTATTATTATCATAAAAAAACTTTCAATCAATTCATTTATCTTTTCATGATTTAAATCTATCAATTTTTGTATTATAAACTTTTTCTAATAAGTCATTTACAAAAATTTCAAATTCTTTATCATCCAATTGTGAAAAATCATAAGCCATAATTCTATCTTACTTAAAAACTAAAATTTTCTCACTAATCCTTTCACAACTCAAATGATATTTATTTGATTTGCTTCAATTATTTTTGTCTTATATTTGTTATAATTTTGAAACTCTAAAATTGCCTTTCAAGTCTTATCTTTTGAATATCTTTTTAGAGTAAATTCATTATCTCAATCAATAGTTGCTATTACTAAATCTCAAATATGAGGATATCTATTATTTAAATCAACAGAAACTATATCTCACTCAAATATTCAAACATCTATCATACTATCTCATTTTACCTCAACAAGAACAACTCAAGTAGGATTTCAACCTAAAATATATTTATTCAAGTCAATATAGTTAACAATATTAGACTCTATTTCATCAGCAACTCAACAAGTTATATTTCCATAAAGTCCTGCTCAAGATAATTTTTCAGTAGGAAAGTATTTTTTGTCTTCTTTTGTTAAATATCATTCTTCTACTAATTTTGTAAAAAATCTCGCAATACTATCTCTTGATGAAATTTTTAATAAATCTATCAAAATATCAAAAGTTGGAATAATTCATTTATCCCAATAATATGATCTCAATTTAGATAAATATAAATCAAAATTGCTTTTTCTCATAAAAAATATATTATTACTAAAAATATAACTAACATTACTATTTATACCTATTTTAGTAAAATAAATATTTTTTGCAAATAATTATTAATCATTCAAAATATGTTAATAACAAAATCCCTTTTTGTAGACTACAAAGAATTTCCAAAAGTAGCTTGGTGGAAACAAAATTCAATTGAAACTTACAAAAAAATTAAATGACTTGAAACGGAAGAACAAGAAATAGCTATTATGGAACTTGGTCAAAAAGTAGAAGATCTGGTTTGAGAATATTTCTTAAAAGTTGAATGAATTGAAAAACTTGATGTTTTTTGAGATAATACTGCTTTTGATAATCAAAATGAAGATGATATTGATATGATTATTATAGAGGAGTCATACAAAGAAAAAAGAGAAAGAAATTTAAAACAAACTATTGAAGCTATAAAAAGAAAAGAACCTCTTATTTATCAACCATGATTTTTAATAGATAATCTTTTTGTGAGATGAGATTATTTAAAGTTAAATGAAAATTGAAATTATGATTTATATGAAGTAAAAGCAAAAACTTGAGTAAGAAAAGATAAAACTCATGAAAAAATAAAATACAAAAAAATATGGGAACTTGAAAATAAATTTGTATATGATATTTCTTTTCAAAAATATGTTATCAATAAAGTCCTAAATAGTGAGTGATTATGACAAATAGAGAATTTTTATTATGTTTACCTTAATTCAGAATATAAAAAAGATTGAGAAATAAATTTAAGAAAAATAATTACAGTGGATCAAGTAGATATTCAAAAAACTATTACCTTAGAATGAGAAAAAACAACTAAAGATTTTATAAGAAATGATTCATTACTTACTCCTTTAGTTATAGAATGAACTATACAAAAAATGAGAGAAGAATTAAATTTTATTGAAGTAGAATTCAATAAAATTCATCCTTTTTCTTGAAGTAAATCTATAGAATATTTTGGAAAAGATAGAGAATTTTGAACTATTTATTGAAAATGACTTAATCATTGTAATAAAGCCGTAAAAGAGCTACATTATTCATGAAAAAGTATACTTGATGATTTAAGTGAAAATGAACAAATATTATTCAATAAAACTGATTGAAGTATTTGAGATGCAAGACAATATATTATTAACTATTTAGAAGCAAAAAACATTTGAGAAGATTTTATAGATAAAGAAAGTATAAAACTTGAACTTGATGATTTAAAATATCCAATTTGTTTTTATGATTATGAAAGTTGTAGTGTACCAATTCCATTTTTAGATAATACTTCTCCTTATCAACATGCTGTTGTTCAATATAGTATGCACAAAGTTTATGAGGATTGAACTATAAAACATTTTGGTTGAGTTTTAGTTGGAACTTGAGAAAAAGAAGTAAAACAAATAGTAATAAAAAATAATAAAAATAAAGTTGATTTTGAAAGTGAGAAAGTAATAACTTGATGATACAAGGATTTATTAGATGAATTTATAGCTGATATATGAGAGGATTTAGATAAAACTTTTATAGTTTGGTATAAACCTTTTGAAAATACAAGAAATAAAGAAATTGCTGAAACTTTTCCAGAACTAAAAGAGGCATTTGAAATGATAAATGAAAATACTTATGATCTGATGGACATATTTTCAAAATGATATTATTATTCCTTAAGATTTGAGTGATCTAATTCAATAAAATATGTATTACCAGCTCTTGTTTCAGAAATGACATACAAAGACATGGAAGTCCCAAATTGACTTGTTGCAATGCAAACCTTAAATCAAATAATTGAGTGAAAAATTACTTGAGATGAAAAAGAAAAACAAATAAGAAATTTGCTATTATATTGTGGGCAAGATAGTTTGGCTATGTATAGAATTTATGAGAGGATAGTCGAAAGCATTAAATAAAATAAGTTTTAAATTAAAAAAGATTTTCTAAAAATATTTTTAGAAAATCTTTTTTTGATTCTTCCAATCAGCACATTTTTTACAATAGCCCAGTCAATTTTTAAAATCAACCCTGACAAACAGAAAAAACCGAATAAAATCACAAAACTATTTTATTTCTTTAATATAATATATATGACTCAAGAAAGCCAAGAAATAAAATGAGAAGAAAATATTTTCTCTGTTCCTGAAATCTACAAACAAGATTATAGAAATATGAATTATGAGGATGTACAAAAAATGTTTAAGAATAATGAAGAAAGGAAAAATAAAAATGATGAAATACCTTGATTTGATGATGATAATACAGAAAAAATGGAAAAAGAAAATAATTCAAAAACTTTAAAAGAAAGTGTATCTAATTTTAAAAAAAATACTATGAAACAAGAAGATGATAAGCTCTATAGTTTTAATATTGATAAAATTATGGAATTAGAAAAATATTTAAAATCAAAAATATTTGGGCAAGATAATGTAATTGATCAAATCATTGATAATATGTTAATGTATACATATAGAACAAAAAATAATGAAATCAATGCCTGAATCTATCTACAATTTGGAATCTCATGAAGTTGAAAAAATTATATATGGGAACTTATTGCAGAAAAATTATGATTTGAACTAGAAATTATAGATATATCGTCTTTACACTTTGTTGAGGCATGAAGTTTACTCTGAGTTACATCATGATATGGTAATTGAGATGAATCAATATTACAAAATATCTATGAAAGATCTAGCAATAATAATGGTAAAGTTATTCTTATATTTGATGAATTTGATAAATGACAAGTAACTGAAAACTGAAGTTGTGCTAAGTTTTTAAGCAGTATAATGAGTATTTTATGAAATAAAAAAGTAAGAACAAAAGACACGAATACAGAAATTATTTTATCTAATTTTATATTTGTATTTAATTCAAACTATTGATTTGATAATTTTAAAATCGATGAAAAAGTAGCTAAAATATGATTTGATATTGATGAAAAAAATAAACAACCATATCAAAATGATAATGAAAATCATCTTACTAAAAAGGATATAGAAAAGTATTTTAAAAAAGATTTAAAGGTTCAAGTGAGTGTTTATAATAGGCTAAAAAAGACAAATAATATTATTATATTTAATCAAATAAACAATCAAATTTTAGAGAATTATAAAAATGAAAAATATGAAGAATTAAAAGAAGAAATATCACATTATTTATGAGTAAAAAAGCATAAAATACCAAAAATAAATTATTTTCATAATAAATTTCAAAACTTTGAAATAAATTGATGATTTAGACTCTTAAACTATATTATATTTGAGGAAATAAAATTATTTTTAATTAAGAAATTTGGTTTAAAGAAAAATATAAAAGGCTTAAAAATAAATGTTTAAAAAATAGGAATTAAAATTAAATTTAATTCCTATTTTTTCTATATGTGTTGTTGATTTTTGAAGTATTAAAAACATCTTATCACAATCAATAATTTATATTTCAAAAAATTTTTTCATTTTTAAAAAAAATACTTAAAGATAAATTCAACTTTTCACAAAATATCCGCAAAAATAAAAGAAAAAATCAAAAAAAAAACAAAAAATCATATATATAATATTAATGTAATTTTATTACAATATTTTAATTTAATAATTTTTTTATAAAAATGAAAAAAGTAATATGAAACAGATTATATGATACAGATAAATCTGAAATGATTTGAGAATGTAAATTTAATGAAGATTTAAGAAATTCTTTTTATGAGGTTTTATTTAAATCTCCATGAGGACAATATTTTATTTATGGTCAAGGTTTAAGTTTTATTTTCTACAATGATCTTTGAAAATTTGGGAAGTATTGAGTTAATACTTATGATATTGTGCTTGTTACACCTGGGATTATAAATAAATGGTTAGAGGTTAGAGCTCAATTTTTTAATCATTGAGAAGTGGAAAAAATTCTAAAAAAAATAACTTATAAAATAACCGAAGGATAATTATGAAAAAAACAATAAAATATAAAAATTATGACACTAGTACTGCAAAACTTATTTGAAAAATGACTAAATTTTCACCTAGAAAAGCAATGAATTTTAATAAGTTTCTTTATAAAACTAAGAAATGACAATATTTTATTTACCAATTTCATGAGGACACAATGAGATGGAGGAAGTTTTGATTTAAGAAAATTTTTGAGCAATTTTATCTTGTTGAATCTGATGATATTGTTAAATGGCTGGAAGATGATTTTAAAGACTTTAAAAAAGAAGAATATGACAAAATAGTTGAGGAAGTTAAAGGAGTGTTGGCAATAGGATAAGAAAAAAGTATAGTTTTGAAACTATACTTTTTTTGATTTTTTAAAATATAAATAAGTTCACAGTGCTGTTAATATCCAAAAAATCAAAAATCAAACAAGTATTAAAATATTACCATCAAAATCTAAAACTTTTTGTAAATCTCACTCTGGATTTAGGATTGTATGAATTAAAAATAAAAATACTATAAAGGTAAAAAGAAACCATTTTATCCTTAACTTTTTTTCATTAAATATATAAACTCACCATAATAATCAAAAAGGAAGTAATGCAAAAAATACATCATTCACTATTCAAAAATATGCTATTATAAAAAATTTATAAAAAAATGATTCAGGAGAAAAAAGTAAAGTCAAAAACCAAAAACTAAGTCAAACTAAAAAAGTAATAAACAAAACTTTAAATACCAATTCTCAAGATAATATTTTTTTTTCAATTTTATCATTTTTAGGTTTGATTCTTAAAACATTTCAAAATAACATATTTGGTTCCAGTCAAACACTTCTTCCACTTGAAGCGACTATAGTTGCTAATAAAAATCAAATAGGAATATTTTCTATTTTTATATTTTCTTTTTCTTTTGATTTGTTTAAAAAGTATAAAACAAAATCTTTAAAAAATGTTATGAGTCATAAGATAAATATCATAATGATTATAGTTAATAATCATTTAACTGATAATATATCAAAATCATCAACAGTTATTTGTCATATAATTCACAAGAATAACAATCATAATATTATCCATATTTTATGTTCATTTTTATGTAAAAAAGAAGAAATTTTATCATCTATTTCAAGTAATTTTTTATATTTTCTTTTTTCTAATAATTTTCTTAAAAAATGATTTATTTTTAAAAAAGGTGTTTTAAGGATCAAAGTAGTGAAATCACTTAACTTTTTATTTATATTATTTTTTGTTGCTACTTTTTCAAAGTATGAGTTAAAGAATTGAGCAGTAAAATAAAAAGTAATAAGGTATAATAAAGCAAGTATTATATTAAATCAAATCATAAAAGGATTTGTATTTATGTCTTTTGGAGATGCTATTTTTGATGCGAGTGGAAGGATATCATTTTTTGTAGGAATATAAGGAAAATAATAACCATCTTCATTAATCCCAATATTAAAAATATTAGATAAAATATTTTTATTATTTATTAATCATTGATCATAAACATATTCAATTAATTTAGATATATTAAATAATATCTTATTTCATGAAATAATTTGAAAATTATTAAAATTTATATCTATACTTACTCAATTCTCATTTTCACATTTACCTGTATCATTAAAATCATGACAAGAAAAGTTATCAAGAGATATAAAATTATTTCCAAATTCTTGAGTTTCTCAAATATAAAATAATTCATCTTTTTGATTTAAATATAAATTTCATTTATTAATATTAAGAGGAATTGAATTACTAGCATTTCTTAAAATAAGACTATAAAATATATTATCTGTTATATAGTCATATAAATCATTTTTATTATTTTTAATATGAAATACATATCTATTTTTTTCTTTATCAAGATATTTATTATAAAGACTCATATAATCATGACCTTCATAATGAAGAAAATTAATAAAATCATTTAAAAAATATTCATTATTATATTGATTAATATCAACTTTATTCCAAATTTCTCAAAAACTTTTATAATCTTTTTTAATTAATGAAACTAAAATTTCTTTTTTTTCTTCATTATTTGTTTGAAACCCAAAATGAGTATTAATTAAATATGTTAAAGTTTCACTTATACTACAATCAAAAATAATAGTATTTCATATAATTTTAGTTAAAGTATCATTACTACAAAAACTTTGCCAATTATCTCAATTTGAATCTATTTTTAAATATTCATCAAAATTATCCAAATGATATTGTAAATATTTATCTACAATATCTCATTTATAGAATATAATATTTACTTTATCTCAAACATATTTTATTTCTGTTTTAATTTCTCAAACATTTTCCCAGAAAAGTATATTTTTTCATCCATATGCTTTTACTAAAATTTCATAATAGTTTTTATCATATTCAACTAATAATTTTCATTTTTCTACAAACTCAAATTTGGTAAAAGCATTAATATATGGGCTTTCAGGGGCATATAATCTATATTCTTCATCATTTATTATTTGAGTATCTCAATAAGAAAATGAAAAAAATCAAAAAAACAAAACAAAAAATAGCAATAATTTTCTCATAAAAAGAAATAAAAAAATAAAATTATTTAAACTTTTTTAACACAATAGTCATACTTGAAAAAAATAAATAAAAAGTTTTCATCAAAATATAAAATGGCATTTTTATTATTTCTATAATAAAATCAACTGCTGAATATATTGTAAAAATAAAAAAAAATTTAATAACTTTTCATAGTTCTTTTATTGATGATATTCATTCATGTACTTCCTTTTTCTTTTTTCTTTTATATTGAAACATCTCTATATCAGAAAAAGCATCTTCATTTATTTTATCTCTTACAAGTTTTGAATAATATAAAAATCCATGATAAACTCATTCTCAAACTTCTTTTTTTACTCATTTAATAGAAATAAATAATTGTCTAAAACTATCATCTAAATAATTTAAAATATCTTTTTGTCATAATTTTCTTGATTCTCTATATGAATAATAAAGATATATAGGAAATAAAAATCAAATAATATTAGCAACCATATCTCATAAACTTGCTTCTCAAAATCAAAGTAAATCTATAAATTCTTTAAATAATCATATCATTATTGTATCTCTAAGAGCAAAAGCAAATGCATAAGATCAGTTTTGTTTATTCTGAATAAAATAATACCTAACAATAAAATCAAAAATCAATATAAATGCACTTACAATTATATGTTTTTGTTTATCATTTTGATAGAAAAAATCTATTATTAAAGAAAAATCCATGTTTAATAAATTAGGAAATATTTATAGATTATTTATTATTATTTTCAATATATTGAATTGTTTTTTTTGTACTTTTTATCTCTTTAATTATTTTATACAGCCTATAAGGTCATACAAATCCTCATATAATACAAGAAAATGCTAACTTAATTACTTTTTTCATAATTAAAGAAATTATTGATTCATTTACTACTATTTCTATAGTATTAGGGTCTTTTAATGAGTTTAAAAAACTCCATCAAAATCAAACAAATATGGTAAAATAAGTGATAAAAAATATCTTTAAATATCATTCCATATTAAATGAAAAATTTCTTTCATTAGTAATTTGATAAACATAAAATAATGATACCAAACTTCATATTAAAAAATATTTTATTATATCTGTATAGTAATTCTTGATATCAAGATTTAATGCTTTTAAATTACATTTATCACATACAGGTATAGTAAATTGATTAAAACAATCTTTACATAATCACACAGAACAATATTTACAAGTTCAAATTGTGTCTTTATCTCCATGTTTATAACATTTCATAATAAAAAATAATAAAAAAATAAGATAAGCAGATTTGCTTATCTCATAATTGTTTATAACAAAGTGGAGAAAGCAACCCTGCTTACCCAATCTTGAATGATTTTTAATAATTCGTAAAAAACTGGAAGGTTACTTTCTCCAGTTTAACTACGAAATTAAATACAATAAAAACCTGCCATTATTGGCATCACAAGATGTGGTAAGCAAAAAGAATATACTTTTTTATTTTAAAAAGTCAACAAAAACCACTTAAATAACTGCTTTAAAAGTAATTTTATACACATTTATTTTGCATTTTAAAAAAATAAATGCTACAATATACACATATAAAAGTAATATATCTTTCTTATGTGAATTGAAACTTCAACATATGATACTAATGAGACTCTGTCTACTCTAGAAACTCAAAATAATACTCCTCTATCAAATGAAGAAATAGAGGATATTTCTGTTTCAAGAATGTTATACAAAGAAAGACTTGCTTTAGTTGAACAAAGAGCAAAAGTAAAAGATGAAAATTATGACAGAGCACAAGATTTATTAAAAGATTATCCTCATCAAAACAATTTCATAAAATATAATGGACTTTTTTACAGAGATATAATAAGTGTTGATTTTTGAGAGTCAGGCAGACCTTTTGTAATTTATGTTCCAAAATTTTCAAGACAAGATTTAGAAGAATATATTACTGATTTTGATAAAGAACAAGAAAACTTAAAAAGTATTGAAAGACTTTTAAGAGATAATCCAAATAATCAAACTTTTTATGAATTAGATGGAAAATATTATACTTCAAATCCAAGTAGAGTTCCTTGAAATAATATAAATGCTATTTTAAGAGTCAAACAAGTTTCCAGAACTCACCTTGAAGCAAAAGTTGAAAGTATAGAAAAATGAAGTATTGAAAGTATTTCTCTGCAACTTGATAGAGCAATAGCAAATACAAATAATTGAAACATAAGAAATTATTTAATGGATTTAAGGATTTGAATCAGTTTAAATGGAAACAATGATTTAATACTTACTTTTTGAGAAAGAATTTGAAGTTTAATAAATCTACTAGAAAAGTCTGAAGTACAACCTCTTAGTATATCTGAAATATGAGAAATAATGTTACTTATTTTTAATATTCTAAGAAGTTGAGTAAGTGATTGAATTAGAATAATGATATCACTCATAAAAGATGTTAGTTCAAATAAACTTTATAAATTTTGAGAAGAAGATAGTGAATATGAAAAAATTATTAGAGAAAGTTTTGAAACTGGAAATATTTGAGTTGCTATTTCATTTTTAGAAAAGATTTTTCCTACAAACTTTGTAGAGTGAGTAAGAGAATGATGAATTGATACTGCTTCACTTCCTCTTGCAATTTGAGCAGGGTGAATTGATGGTTTTTTAGATTATATACAAGCAAGTGTTGATATAGTTGTTATTCCAGATACTATTATTCAAAATATATGACAACTTAGTGCTGAAATTTATAGAAATGGAGGAGATTTAATAAATGAACTTGCTAAAAATTTTACAAAAGTAAGTGATTATATGTATGTTTTATCATATATAGTTGCTGTTGTATTATCATTTAAAGTTTTACCTTCAAAATTTTGAATTCTTGCTTTACCAAATGTAATTATGAGATGATTACAAGCAAGTTGAAAAATCCCTGCAAATATGCTTGGATGAGTAAATAATTTTTTAACAAATAATATTCAAAAAATTGAAGTATTAGTAAATAACAATATAAAATGAGTTACTATTAGTAGTGAAAAAATATGAACTTGAATCAATACAGCTCTCAGATGAAGTCAAAAAGTGAGAGATAGTGTTGATGGAAGTAATACTTTAATAAATTCTATTTGAGTAAATGCTAGACAAGTAAGAGCATCAAGAGAAGCACTTTCTATAACGAATAATTCACTAAAACTTGCATCTATTTTTTGAGAAAGTGTTGTTTGAAGAACAAATGAAACACTCACAACAAAAAATGCTATGAGTGCTTATAAAGAAATGATTTTAAAGTTAAATGGATTTAATAATGATGATATAGATGCACTTATAACTGAAACTAAATGAGAAGTAAGGTATAATCTCGTTTTAATAAGAGAAAGACTTATGGAAGTGGAAGAGGTTATTGAGAGTGAGGTTTTGCCTATATGGAATAGTCGTGATAAATTAACATTAAATCAAAAAATTACTATATTAAGCCAAATGCATAAATATAGTGATTTATGAAAATTAATAATAAAAATGTTAATTTAATAAATAAATAAAATTATTAATCTCAAAAAATTTTCATTAATCATAAAATGAATATTAAACTATTTACTGTGTATTCATTAAAACGAGGGTCTTTTATTCAAATTCTTTCGATTTCTTTAAAATATTCACTTATTACAATAAATAAATTTCAATTTTTATCTCTATCATAATAAAATCAACTTCAAACTTTTTCTCAATTTTTTAATCTTTTTTCAGTGTATTGTCTATCAGTAAACAATTTTTTACTAAGAATATTTCAAAAATTATCAATATCATATCATTTTATATCAAATATTGTTCTTCATAAATCATCTACATAAGCTGATAATTCTCAATTTGATATCCTAATAGAATATATATTAGTTCAAGTTATTTCATTTAAAATTTTTTTATGTTCATCTATATTTTTTCCTAACTGCATAAGTTTAATAATAGCACTTTCAAAAAAACACTTTTGTTCAGGATACTTTTCAATAAGTTTTTGTCTCAATTTTTCTACTAAAATCTCTTCATTTAGTTTTTCTCTTTCTTCTCTACTCCAATTAAAAGTATCTGCTATTTCAGGAGTTTCTAGATTTTGTTTTATTTCACAAGTTTGTGATGAAGTTTCTAAATTTTTCATATTTTTTATTATTTTTAATAATATTTATGAAATTGTATCATATTTTTATATGTTTTGCAAAAATTATGCTACAAAAAATGCTATGAATGTTTATAGAGAAATGATTTTAAAATGAAATGGATTTAATAATGATGATATAGATGCACTTATAACTGAAACTAAATGAGAAGTAAGATATAATCTTGTTTTAATAAGAGAAAGACTTATGGAAGTGGAGGAGGTTATTGAGAGTGAGGTTTTGCCTGTTTGGAATGAGAATGAAAAAATATTAAATGAATGATTATTAGAAGGAGATAGTATTATAATTTATAACAACTTTAAAGAAAATATTATAAAAGATATAACAAAATATGATGAATTATCACAAATAATTTTTAGACAATTTATTTTAAAGACCCTTTAGGTAAATAATATATATAGATATACATATTAAATCTTGTACTTCATTCAGGAAAAAAAGTATTATCTTTAGGATTAAATAAAACAAATTTTCAATCTTTTTTTATAATATGTGAATTTCATATTCTTCTACTAAGTAAATTTGCAAAATCATTATCAAAATCAAAACTTGAAATATCAAATAATGTATTTCAATTTTGGTCTAAATAAGATAGTAAATCTCAATTAGATGCAAATAATAAAAATATATTACTATTTGTTACTTTTTCTATTGCTTCTAATTGTCTTTCATAATTTCATCACAACTGCATAATTTTAATAACAGCACTTTCAAAAAAACATTTTTGTTCAGGATACTTTTCAATAAGTTTTTGTCTCAATTTTTCTACTAAAATCTCTTCATTTAGTTTTTCTCTTTCTTCTCTACTCCAATTAAAAGTATCTGCTATTTTAGGAGTTTCTTGATTTTGGTTTATTTCACAAGTTTGTGATGAAGTTTCTAAATTTCACATATTTTTTATTATTTTAATAATATTTACAAAATTGTATCATATTTTTATATGTTTTGCAAAAATTATAGATTTCATTTTTAACTGAAAATAGAAATATAAACAGATAGTAACAAAAAAAGGCATAAATGCCTTTTTTCTTAAATACCAAATTCATCATCTCACAAAAATCATTCTAATTTATTTTCAAAATTCATCAATCATTTTTCACTTAACTCAATTTTCTTTAACTCTATATCTTTTTTTGATACTCATTTTTTAAATTCATTAGATTTCTCTAACTCTTTCTTAATTTTAATATTTTTCATAATAAACTTTTTGTTATTATGAAAAATAATTTCTCAAAGATCTTGTATTGAAAGTATTTTTCATTTATTAAATAAAATAATTTTTACACTTTTATAAAGACCATAAAATTATATAATTTTTATGGAAGATATTTAGGGGTAAATTGGGAACAATTGAAAAAAATACCATTTTCTTCAATCAAGAATTCTTAAAACTATATAGTTAGCATGATACAGAACATCTTATACCTTACTTTTATATATTATATTAAGATTTTTAAAAAAAATTGAGTTTTGTATATTTTTATTATTTATTTTTTATAGGTTTTTGATTTTTTTCAGAAAATTTATATTATATCCAAGTTAATTCTTATATTTTAATTTTATAAATATGGATAATAATTGATTAAATGATATTTTAACAGGATTAATCACAAATTGACTTTGGGATTTTATAAAAGTTTTTTTAAAGTTTTTATTCTGAGGTATAATTTTATGATGATTATCATTTTTGGGATATAAATCATATAATAAAAATATTAAAATTTGAGATAGGACAAAAATTAAAAATAGTTTTAAATCAAAAATAAATCAAGATATTGAGATTTGAAAATGAGTTGAAGTTGATGATAGCTTTAAATCTTAAAAATCTATTGATGAATAAAAATATACAAATATGAGATTTTGCAAGTGTAAAGGATAGTTTTAATAACTATAAAACTATCAATATTTTATGATTCCAAAATATAAAATGATTTCTAAAACAAATAGATTGAAGAAAAAAAGAATTAGATTTACTTTGAGAAGATTATTATATTTCTTTAGATTTTTCTGAGTGATGAAAAATTAATTCTATTTTAAATGAAGATAGATGTATTATTATTTGAAATCCTTGAAGTTGAAAAACTCAATTATTAGTAGACATATTTTATAGAATAAAAAATAATTTAAATAAAAGATGGTGATTTTATAAAAACAATGAATTTTTACCTTTTTTTATATCCTTAAGAAATTTATGAGAAAATAGTTTAGAAGGATATTTAGATGAAAAAATAACTAAATTTAATATCAAATGAGATCAAAAATTTATTTTACTTTTAGACTGATTAGATGAAATAAATTTAGATAAAACAGCTGATATATTAGATTTTATAGAAAATAATCAAAATTATAAATATATAATTTCTTCAAGAAAAACTAGTAATAACTTATGACAACTTTTATCTAAATATTCAGAATTCAGGCAATATACTATACAAGAATTTAATTTTGATATTGAAAAATGATGAAATACTCAAATTTTAGAAGAATATTTTAAAAATAAATGAAAATTTATAAATTTAGAAAAGTATAAAAAATTACAAATAGAAATAAAAGATATCTTTTATTTAGAACAATTTTATGAAGTTTATGAAAAATTAGAAGAAAAAGATTGAAAATTAGAACTAACTGAGAAATTTTTGAAAGAAATTTCTAATAAAAATAATGAATTAATAAAATTCGAAATTAATACAGATGATTTATTTTTATTATTAACAAAAGTTTCAGAACTTTTATATAAGATTAATTCATTGACTTTAGAAAAAGAAAAAATACAAGAATTTATTAAATCTCTGTCAATTCAACAAAAAAAGAAAAAAATGTTTTTAGATTATATGTTAAAAACATTTTTTATTGAATCTGAATGAAAATATTCTTTTTACCATAAAACTTTTTATGAATATTTTTTAGTTAGATATATTTCAGAAAAATATTTGAAAAACAAATTAAGTATTAGAGAATGAAATATTTTACTTGATAATCAATTTATTATAAAAATATTTTTTCCTTATTTACAAAGAAGTTATATTGAAAATGAAAACTATTCTTGAATTGTTGGATTGAATCTATTTATGCAATATTATTTAAGTCATAATCCTATAGATGAAATTAATTCAGAAATTTTTCTAAAATGACTTTTTAATTTATCAGAAGATTTATTAAGGTATTATATTTTAGAAAAAACTTCACCAATTTATCATTGGTTTAATAATTTTCATTATTTAAATTTTAACATTATAAAAATAGCTTTAGATAAATGATATAAGGATATAGCAAATGGTTTTTATAAGAAATTAAATGATTTGATAGAAGAAAAAACACAAGAAAGAAAAAATATTAAAGAAAAATTATGAAAATTAGACAAAAACGATGAAAAATATAATTTTAACAAGCATGAATTAGAACAAGAATTAGAACATTTATTTGATGGTATTAATTTCAAAGATCAAGCATATATAAATAAAAATCTGAATGAAAATATTAAATCTTATTCTGATTTATATGAAAAGATAAAATCAAATTATGAAATAAATATTTATACAAGAATAGATTTTACTTCAAATTTTTTTGATTCACCTTATTATGCTTTTTTTGATAATCTATTAAAATATTGAAATAAAGAAGAAATTTTAAAAATAATAAATCAATTTGAAAAGGATGAATTTTATACATTTTTACAAGTTTGACTAAAATTAGAAAATATAAAAAATATTTTGTGAAATCACAATATCTTAAATTTAATCAAAGAAAAATTTATTTTTTATAAATGAGATTTTAAAGAATTTATAAACTATAATAAAGAAGATTTGAAAATAAAAGATAGTGCTATTACTTTATTTTTGAAATATATTTTTTGATTATACGAAGATGAAAAAGAAATATTTGAATCAGAAGATTTTAAAGAATTAAAAGAATGACATAATTGATTTTTTAATATCCATTGGTGATTTTATGAATCTAATATAAATAATTCTCAATTAGCTTCATATTTGTTTTATAATCAAGTAAATTTAAAAGAAATTGTTGAAAAAGAATTTATTTTCTCAAAAACTGAAACAGAAGAAGAAAGCATATTTAGGTATAAATATTGATATAATATAAGGTGTATTTATCAATATAGTTATAGTATTTTTATTGATAGTATTTTAAAAAATGAAAAAATAATTTTTCAAGAATATATTGAAATAATAAAAAGCTATTCATCAATGAGATTAATGGATGATTTTAATATAAGAATAATTTATTCAGAAATTTTAGCATATATATTTTATTATAATATTGAATGAGATTATTTTAAAAATATAAATCTAATTTGGGATAATTTAAGTGATTTTGTTGATGAAATTAATTTTTACAAAACATTACAGAAATTAGATGAATTAAATAAAACCAATAAATTATCAAATACTATTAATGAAGAAAAAATTATATTTTTAGAAAATAATATAGAGAAAAAGTTCGATTATCCTGCTTCAGAAGTAGAAGATTATATTTTTATTTCTCAGTTATATTGATTAATCTGAAATAATGATTTACAAATTAAAAGTTTTGATAGTTGAATTGCACATTCTTATGTAAAATATTGATTTAGAAAAGATTACTATCTTACATATGTTTTTGAAATATTGGAAGAGTTAAAGTATAATTCTATAATTACAGAACAAGAAACATATCAATATTTAGATGAAATAATTGATTTGTATTGAAAAATTGATTGAATTACTGAAAAATGAGTTGCTTATTTATGAAAAAATATAGTTAAATTTCTTTTAACATTTAGTTTTAATAAAGCTATAGAATATAAAAATAAGATAAATGAAATTAATTATAGTTATTATGATGAGATAGAAACTAGTATTTTAATTCAAAAAATAAATAATAATAATTTTACAGATGATGAAATTGAAAATTTATATTTCTATGATACTAGAACTAGTTTATTAGAATTAAAAATATATTTGTATTTGGTTGATATTTGAAGAGATGACTTTATAGAAAAGGTTAATGACTTATTAGTAGATATAGAAAAAGAAACTAATATTGATTATTATTGGAATAGTGAAGATTATGAAGTTTATAAAAAATTATATGATTTATGAAAAATTAATAAATCTGAATCAATATTAAAAGAATTAGAAAAACCAGAGAGAGAAATAAATGAAATAATTTCTTTAAAAGATTTAAATGATGATGAAGTAGTTAAAATTTTAAATGACAAAGTTTGTTATTGAATGTACCATACTAGTTTTTCATGAGATTATAATTATTTATTAAATGAATTATATATAAAAGATAAAAAATTATTTAATTCCTATATATCAAGAACAAATTTTAAATATGATGATAAATATGAATATGAGTTTTTTGCAAATATTCAGTGATTAACAAAAGTTTACATAGAAAATAAAGAGAGAGAGAAAGTAATTTTATTATTTGAGGAACTATTAAGTTTTTCTTGATTATTGATAAAATAATTACCAAAAATCTAAACAATTAAATAACATGGATAAAACTTATTATAACAACAAAAAACATTTATTTATTAATGAAAATAATGAAGTATTAGAAAATATTTCATATTTTCAGTTTGCTTGAAATAAAATAAATATTAGGTTTAGTAATTGAGATAAAATTTATTCATATAAATCTAATTCCATAACAATTTTAAAAGATCCCAAAAATATAGATATATATAGTAATTTATTTTATCTTGAAAAAACATTATTATTTAATATTAAAGAGGTTTTATATTTCTGAAATAAATATTATAGAGTGTTTTTAAAAGAATGATGAGTTATTACAAGTGATAAAATCAAAATTATTGAAAATATTATGAAAGATGAAAAAGTATCTTCTATTATAGATTATTTAAAGTTAGTTTTAAATAATATTGAAAATAATGAAGTAACAAAACATTTAAAAAGAGAATATGAAAAATTAGAGAATATATTACCAGGTAGTGTATTGTGAGATTTTCTTTTCAAAAAATTTACAAATAAAACTAGCTACTTTAAACCGAAAGAATTAATTTATCCTTTCAATTTTAATCTTAGTCAAAAGAGAGCTCTTGAAAGTGTTTTTGATTCCAATATATCTGTTATTGAATGACCTCCTTGAACTTGAAAAACTCAAACTATTTTGAATATAATTGCAAATCTTGCCATAATGCAAGATAAAACTATTGCTGTAGTTTCAAATAATAATTCTGCAATAGCAAATGTAAGAGAAAAATTAGAAAAAGATTGATATGATTTTTTTGTTGCAATGTTAGGAAATAAAGGGAATAAAAATACATTTTTTTCTAATATTCCTGAACTAAAAGAATTCAAAAGTGATAAAGATTGAAATTATACTTCAAAATTAGAAGAGATTTCTAATTTAATGAATATTGATAATGAGAAGCAGAAAATAAAACTTGAATTATCAGACTATATTTTAGAACAAGAACATTTTGAAAACTATTTTAAAAAACAAGAAATAAACGAATTATTTAAATTACCAATTTGGGCTAAAAATTCAGATAAAATAATGAATTTTCTAGTTTTAAATTCTAAAAAATCTAAAAAATGAAAAAATAAATGATGGTTGTATAAGATAGAGCTTTTCATAAAGTTTTGATTTACTGAATTTAAAAAATTAGACACAAGTGAAATAGATCTTATTTTATCGTATCAAAGAAAATTTTATGATTTTAAAATATGAGAATTAATGGATTTATTATCTGAATTAGATAAAAAACTTCAAGATAATAAGTATGAGAATTTAGTCTCTGAATACATTAAGTTTTCTAAAATATTCTTTGAAAACAAACTTAATTCAAAATTTAAAAAATTTAAGTGATTAACTTTTTCTTCAAAAGATATTTTTAATTTATCTTCAGGTTTTACAGAAAGATTTCCTGTAATTTTAAGTTCAACCTATGCTTTATTAAACTCTATACCGAAGTGATTTTTATTAGATTATGTAATAGTTGATGAATCTTCTCAAGTTGATCTTATTACAGGTATCCTTATTCTTTCATGCTGTAAAAATGTTATAATTGTATGAGATAGGAAACAACTTACTCATATTACAAATTGAGAAAAGGTAAGTGTAAGTGTTGATGAAGATTTTGATTATTATAAGCATAATATTTTATCATCTGTTTTAAATATTTATAAAGATAAGATTCCAATTACACTCTTAAAAGAACATTATAGATGTCATCCAAAAATAATTAATTTTTGTAATCAAAAGTATTATAACTGAGAACTTATTATTTATACATCTAAATGAGAGAATACAAATCCGCTTGTTATTTATCGTAGTGCAGAATGAAATCATATGAGAAGTATAACTCAATGAGATAGTACTTGAAAATATAATCAAAGAGAAATTGATATTATTCAGGATATTTTATTGAGTAATAAAGAAAATTTTACTGAAAAAGATGACATATGAATTATAACTCCTTTTAGAAAGCAAGTAGAAAAATTAAATAGCATAATTTGAGAAACTATAGATATTGATACTGTTCATAAATTTCAATGAAGAGAGAAAGATATTATTATTTTTTCTACAGTATTAGATAACTCAAAAGATTGAAATTTAACTCTTAAATTTGCAGATCAACCAAATCTTATAAATGTTACAATTTCTAGAGCAAAAAATAAATTTATAGTTGTTACTGATAATGACTTATTTTTTAAAAGATGAAGAGAAATTAAAGATTTTGTTAAATATGTTGAATATAGTTCTTTAGATGAAAACATTAAAAATAGTGAAATAGTTTGAGTATGATCTTTTGTATAAAAATTATTCAGATAAAATATCTATTAGTTTAGATAGTATAGAAAAAGTTTCTATACATGATTCTGAAAATATTTGAAATGCTTTAATTAAAGATATTTTAACAAATCATGAAGAATTTACTAATTTAGACTATAGAAGAGAATATCATTTAAAATTTCTTATAAATGATACAAGCAAATTAAGTGATGTTGAGATACTACCAGTGATGTTGAGATAAAATTTTTAAATAATAACTCAAGAATTGATTTTCTTATTTTTGAAAAGTTTTGAAAAACACCTATACTAGTTATTGAAGTTGATTGAGTTGCTTTTCATGAAAATAATTTAGAACAAATTGAAAGAGATAAAAAGAAAAATAGTATTTTAGAAAAATACAATATTCCTTATTTAAGATTATCTACAAATTGAAGTTGAGATAGAGAGAAAATAATAGAAAAATTAAAGTTATTAATTTATGAATAATAAATACTACTAATTTTAGTAGTATTTTTATTACCTATTCTTTTTTTGTATAGAATATTTTTTGTCTTACTTTTATATAAACATTTATTACTATAAAAAAAATAACTTATAAAAATAAAGTTCTAAAAAAGACTTGCTTATAGATTAAGTAAGTCTTTTTATTGTATTTAAATGATTTAGTTTGTATTTTTCTTTTTTCTTCTGTAGTACTCCATTGGTTTTCATTGATATTTATAATATTCAATAAAATCTTCTTTATATAGACCATTAATATCATATTCAATAGTTCATTCAAAAAAAGTTCTCAATTCTATTATTGTGCTCCACCATTTTTTTATTGATTATTAAGCGAAAAAACTCTATATTTTTTAGAGTTTTTTGGTTTTTAAAATTATACATTTTCAATTATTCAATACTTAAACATATTACAATCATATCTTGGTAATAAATATTTATTATTAATTATATCATCTGTTTTAATATTTCTTGGTTCTACAATAAAAGAATATTTTATATTTGAATTTTCTAATTTTCTAACAGTTTCTATATTATATGAATCTTTTCATCAATAAGGATAACAAAAACAATCAATTTCAGAATTAATGATTTTGCTTAAAAAATTATTTGATTCATCAATTTCATTATTTAACTCATTATAGCTAAAATTAGACAATAAATGATGAGATTCTGCATGTCATCAAATTATATTTCATGCATTTTTAATCTCACTTATTTGATTTTCATTTAAATATAATTTTTCCCATATAATATCTATTGGATCTCAAAAAATACTTATTAATTTATCTAAAACTATAGTTTGAGTATCCAAATTTAAAGAATAGTTTATTTTTTTTATAATAAGTGAATATTTATCCATTTCTTGTTCAGAATATGCAATTCTATTTTCTATTTTTTTTATTTCAGATTCTAAATTTAAATTTTTTAAGATATCTACAAATTTTTCATAAATATTTTTTGAATTAAATCTTCACAATAAATAATGTATTTTATGAACATTTAATATACTTCTATCTCTTAATTGCTTAGTTCATACAAAAAATATTCACCATAAATTTCTTTCTTTTAAAATAGGAAGTACATATTTATAATGATCTATTAATCAATCATCAAATGTTAATATTATTCAAGTTGGAACATTGGTTTTATTATTTATAAAATTAATCCAATCCTCTTTTCTTACAAATCAAAATTCTTTTTCAAAAAAATCTAACTGTTTTTTAAAATTATCAATACCTAAATACTTAAGTCATGGTATAAAATCAGAATTAATTCTGATATAATGATACATTATTGCTTTACATCAATTTTTATTATTCATAAAATTAATTTTTAAATTTTCTTTTAAGTATTCCAGTATTTTTTGATACTCTTTCTGAGGTTACTTTAGATATTGAAGATAATATATCTGGTGCTTTTTCTCAACAAGTTTGATTAATAAATTCATTCAATGTATCTTGAACAATTTCTTTTCTTGACCAAAAATTAAGTCATCAGCCATCTATATTTAAATTATTAACTTTTTTGATATTTTCTCACTTATAAATTGGAATAAGATGAAAGTGAAGATGTTTTGAATTTTCTCAAGAATTTAATGATATAATATTTACTCTATCAATATTTACATCACATTTTTTTATTGTTACACATGCTTTATTTAATAATATTCCTAATTCTATAATTACTTCTTGAGGCAATATACAATCACTGATGTCATTAATATGTTTACCTATATCATTTATTAATTCTTTTTTTAAAATTAATAAACAATGAAAATCACACAATGGGTTTATACTGTGTACAAATTCCCAATATTTCAATGTATTATCAATCTGTTGTTCTTTATTAGGAAATGAACTTTTACAAAATATACAATTTTTTTTCATAGTACTTTTATAATATTTAATAATATATTCTATTTCTGAATAGAAGTATTCCAAAATTCTTCTGTCTCAATTATTTTTATAAATCTTTCTGTCTCAATTATTTTTATAAATCTTTCTCATGCTTTTCAATCACCAAAAGTTAAACATTTAGGATATATTTTATTTTCTTCCCATAATTCATTAATTTTGTTTTTAACTTCATCTGAATCATAGTTAACATTATGAATACTTTCCCAATTATTTCTATTATTTTGTCTTGTTCATATATTTACAGTCGGTACTCAAAGTGTTGGTGCTTGTCTAACTCAAGCACTAGAATTTCAAACAATACATTTAGAACTTTTTAATATAGTTAAAAAATCATTAAAAGGAATTGAGTCAAATATTCTATAAGATTCTTTAAATTTCTTATCAATTATATATTTGTTAAAATATTTTATAACAATATCAGAACTAGGATCATTATTAGGATATATAAGTATAAATTTTTTATTAGATTGTATTAATCCATCTAAAACATTAATGCAATGTTGCTCAAAACTTGATGTTTCAGTAGTAACTGAGTGGAAAATAAATATTCAGTATTTTTCAAAAGGTATATCATATTTAATTTTAAGTTCATCTATTTTAGATAATTCATCTCAAAACATTACATCAAAATCTGGAGATCATATAGAATATATATTTTCTCTTTTTTCTCACATTATTTCTAACTTGTCAGCAGATTTATCATTTGCCACAAAATGTACATGTGAAAGTTTAGATATAAAATGTCTAACTGATTCATCAATACTACCTGAAGATTCTCATCATTCTACATGTGCTACAAGAGTATTTGTAAAAGATCAAGCAATTACTCAAGCTAATGCTTCAACTCTATCTCCATGAATTACTATTAAATCTGGATTAATTTCATGAATATAGTGAGATAGATTTATTATAGTATTTGCTATAACTATTTCCTGCTTTTCTCAAACATGTTGATTTATATTTAGATAAACATTCTGATGATTTTCATCTAAAATCTCTTTGAAAGTAAATCAATACTTTCAAAGCATATGCATTCAAGTTACAAATACATAACTCTCAAAGCTATAATGTTTATCGACCTCTCTTATTAAAGATCTTATTTTTCAATAATCAGCTCTCGTTCATGTAAGAAATAAAATTTTCTTCATTTTTAGATATCTTAATTATTTAAATTAATATCACTATAAGATAAGTGTGTGTCAGTACATATATCTTTAGACGATTTTTTTCATAAAATTTTCTCAAACTCTTCTGCTCTTATCTCTCATGTTCCAGGTCTTTTAACCCAAATATTTTCATTTGAAAATATTTCTCATTTTTTAATATCTTTAATTGTTACGACTGTTGCAAAAGCAAAGTTTATACAAGGTTCTTCTTCTTTTACAGGTCATTTAGATCATCATCTACATTTTGCAATTATTTTACTTCATTCAATTAATTCTTTTAAATCATTTTTATCCATAGAACATATAATATCAGGTCATATTCTATCCATAGTATCAGTAAAATGTCTTTCCAATATAGATGCTCCTAAAGCTACAGCTCATAAACATGCATAATTGGAAGTAGTGTGATCAGATAATCATATAACAGCATCTGAAAATCTTTCTTCTAACTCATTTAATGCTCATAATCTTACTAATTCTGGAGGAGTTGGGTATACATTAGTACAATGTAACAAAGCATAAGGAATATTAGCATCTCTAATAATATTTACAGCTTTTTCTATACTATTTAAATCGTTCATTCATGTTGATAATATTATTGGTTTTCAAAAAGATGCTACATGTTTTATTAAAGGATAGTTATTACATTCTCAACTACCTATTTTATAAGCAGGTATATCAAACTTTTTTAATCTTTCAGCAGCAGCTCTAGAAAAAGGAGTGCTAATAAATATCATTCACTTTGATTTTACATAATTCATCAATTCATATTCATCATCTTCATTTAAAGCACAAGATTCCATAATTTCATATATAGAAATACTTGCATTTCAAGGAATAACTTTTTTAGCACTTGAGCTCATTTCATCTTCAATGATATGTGTTTGATGTTTTATAACCTCTGCTCATGCTTCATATGCAGCATCAACCATTTCTTTAGCAATTTTTAAAGACCCATTATGGTTAATTCAAATTTCAGCAATAACTAAAGGATCTGATTTTTCAGATATTAATCTGTTTCAAATATAAAAACTAGGTATTATTTTATTCATAATATTTATATATATTCTAAATTAGATTTATTTATAGTTATTTTTAAATAAAAGTCAACAAAAAAAGGCATTACAAATAAAATGTAATACCTCATGAAAATTTAAATATTATATATTTTTAAATATTTTATTTTTTAATTCCTCCTCTTTTCATAAAAATATTTCTCTTAAAACTTCTAAAGCAAATTCTTGAACTCTAAACTTTGGATTAGCTACTATACATAAAAAGTCAGACCAATTCATAACTTTTATTTTTATCTTTTCTCAAGCGTCTAAGTTTTGTTCTTGAATTTTATTACAATTTCTGGCAATAAATATATTGCTTTTATGATCTATTCTAGAAGATCTAGTATAAGATCAAAATAATTCCCAATCATCACTTTTAAGTCAAGTTTCTTCTAATAATTCTCTTTTAGCAGTTTCAATTGGAGTTTCTCAATCTTCACATGTTCATCCGACTAATCAAAAAAAAGGTTCTCTTCAAGGATGTTGTTCTTCAAGAATATAAATATTGTTATTCTTATCTATTGCTACGATATCTACACTATCGTTTCTTTTTAGCTTTTCAAAAACTTTTTTACTTCAATCAAACATTTCTTGTTCCCATTGATATACATCAAATGATTTTCAACTAAAAACTTTTTTAGCATTTTCAGGTATTCATGCCATAATAATAATTTTAAAAAATAAGTATTTGAATTATAATAATATTTTTTTTATAATCAAAATTTAAATAAAAGTTTTTTCTGCTTCTAATACAAATTTAACTAACAAATCTCATTTTAATTTACGAGCCTTTACTATTGTTCTAATGTACTTTTCTTTCCATGCTTTTTTACTTTGAATAGGATTAAAATTAGGCAATTTTATATCTAATAATTTTAATTCAGGAAAAACAGCAATTAATTTATCTAAAAAGAAAAACCATCATAATATAAATTCTTCTTGATTAATTCATTGGTTATGAGGTAAATATAAACCATTTTGTTCAATATATCATGAAACACTTATATCTAATCAATCTTGATAAAATTGTCCTAAAGAAAATCATTCACGAACTTTTGTTGATGATGTAGAAATTATTGGATTTATTTCTACTAATTTTATTCATTTTTTTGCGGAAGTATTATGTGCTCCATCAAGATTCTCAAATTCAGGTCTACAAATCATTCAAAAAGTATCTCACGAATTTCAATATATCTCCATTTCACGTATTGCTTTATCAGATCAACAGATGTTTATAACATTCCTTCAATATTTCTTTCTTAAATCTAGTAATTCATCAATATGTCATCTTACATTTTGTCTTTGGATATCTATAGGAAGACTATATTGAGCTAGATGTATCCTTATCATTTCTAAACGTTCTTCTAATGAAGCTATTGGTTCCTTTTCTCAGATAAATTTTACTATTACATATAATTGTGACAAAGTTAAGGTTTCTATAGCACTAATCATAGCACTAATATGACCTTTATGTACAGGATCAAAAACTCACCTAATAACTCATATATTTTCGTTTTTCATACATATATTGATTTTTAATAAATTTTAGTTATTATATAATAAAGTCATAAAAAATCAATTATTAATAATAAGTATAAATGATAAATATAAAAAAAATTGCAATTATTCCTGCAAGATGAGGTTCAAAATGAATCCCTAAAAAAAATATTGTAGAATTATCTTGAAAACCTTTAGTTAATTATAGTATTGAAGCTGCTATTAAGTCTAAGTGTTTTGATAAAATATGTGTTGCAACAGATTCTTCAGATATAATTAAGGTTGCTTCCACTTATGATGTTGAAATTATTAGATTACCTAGTGATTTAACTACCGATGAATCTAAAATGATAGATGTTGTTTTATTTGTATTAAATTATTACGAAGATAATAATGAAAAATTTAACATTACTATATTATTACAGCCTACTTCACCATTAAGAACATATATTGATATACAAAATGCTTTAAAAGAATATTTAAATTTAAATAAATATAATAGTCTAGTTAGTTTTTGTGAAACTAATGAACATCCATATAAAAGTTTCTTGTATAATGATAATGAAATAAAACCAGTTTTCTGAGAAGAATATATTTCTCTACCTAGACAATTATTACCAAAAACAATACAACAAAATTGAGCAATTTATATAAATAAAGTAGAAGATTTAAGAAAAAATAAAAGTTTTTTTACTCAACCTGTGTATCCCTTTATAATGGATGAATTATCATCTATTGATATAGATAAAAAACTTGATTTACTATTTGCAGAATTTTGTATAAATAACTCCAATAAATATGAAAAATAATTTATACTATTCATCATTTATTTTTTTAATATGATGAGCTTTTCAAGGAAAAAGTCTAATTTCTATTAAAATTGCTGAAAAATATAATTTTTCTGGTGTAATATCAACAGATTTATTTAGAAATATTTTAAGAATTAATAATCCTACGAATGCAATATTATGTTCAACTTCAAAATTAAATGATGATATTTTTAATATACAAAGAAAAGAAGTATCAGATTTATTATATAAAACTCTAGATTTTTATGCTGATAGAAAAGAAAAGTTGGTTATTGAATGAGTACACTTTTCAAAAGATTTCCTAAAGTTTGCTTTGAAAAATTGAGCTAAATGTATTTGTTTAAATAATTCGCTTCCTTGGAGAGATAAAGTAAATCTTAAAAAAATAACTACTCCTATAACAAGGGTAATTAATAGAGATACTTTAGAAGAAAATTTTGCTAACCATACAGAAGATTTAAATATAGAGGATATTTTCTACACACATAAAGAAAAAGAATATAGTTTAATGCATAACATTATATTATCTGATGTAAAGGAATTAGGTATTAATATTATATCTTATAGTAGTATTGATGAGGCAATTATTAAAATAAAAGAATTTATTTAAAAAATTATTAACTAATAATTCATAATGATAAACAAATCCATAAAATGATATAACTATTAATAATGATTATACTAATTATTCATAATAATTGATAAAAATATATAAATACATTTATTATTTTACATTTATGAAATTGATAAAAATATAATACTAAAAAATATAGTTCTAAAAAAGACTTGCTTATAGATTAAGTAAGTCTTTTTGTAGTATTTAAATGATTTAGTCTGCATTTTTCTTTTTTCTTCTGTAGTACTCCATTGGTTTTCATTGATATTTATAATAGTTTGTGAAATCTTCTTTATATAGAGCATTAATATCATACTCAAGGGGGGTTGATTCAAAAAAAGTTCTCAATTCTATTATTGTGCTCCACCATTTTTTATTTATTATTAAGCTAAAAGCTCAAGTTTTATGATTTGAGTTTTTTGTTTTTTCTAAAAAGTTGCATTTCGTGGTAGATTGTAAGAATTAAAAATTGACAAAAAATTATTTTTTTGTATAAAATTAATAATTTTATTATCTAATTTATTTTTATGATTAAAATACTTGATAACTATTATAAATCTATAAACAAAGAAGATTATGAGTTTGTAGAAAGAAAATGAATTTGACATCCTGATACATTATCAGATTTAATAGCTGAAATTTTTGTTATTAATTATTCAAATTATACAAAATCTAAATATTGATATATTCCAAACCATTGGGTTGATAAAGTTCTTTTATCTGGAGCAAAATCAGAAGTAAAATTTTGAGATTATACAATTATAAAACCTATAAGATGTTACTTATTTTGAAAAGTAACCCAAAAGATAGAAAATGAAGATATACCAATTTATTCAATTTTTAAAGATAGTGTATTTCAAGTTTTCACTAAAATATTTAAAAATTTGGATATATTAAATTATATTGATTTAATAGTTGATATTAATGATTGAATTTGAGTTGGAAGACCAAAAAATTGGTATCAACCTAAAAATACTCAAGAGGTTCAAGATTCAAACAATAAATTAAGATCAAATGATAGTGTTATTTGTTCTGCTTATTCTCCACTATCTTGACTGGAAAAAATAGTTATTTTTTTAGAAAATTATATTAATTGATTTAAATTTAAAAATAATTTTCCATTTACTGGATATGATGTAAAAGTACTTGCAAATAGAAAATTAAATGATATTGATATAACAATTTGTATTCCTTTTTTAGCTAAATTAACACCTAATAAAGAATTTTATTATAAAAATATAGAAATTATTAATACTGATTTAAAAAATCAATTAGAAAAATATTTAAAATTAAATAATTTAAATTTTAATCTAAATAACATTTTTATAAATAATCGTGATGAATGAGATATTGTATATATGGTGCCATTTTGATCAGCATTAGATACTTGAGATTATGGAGTAGTTGGTCGTTGAAATAAGTATAATTGAGTAATTTCAATCGTAAGAGAAAGTAATATTGAAGCATTTTCTTGAAAAAATCCAATATACCATGGTTGAAAATTATTTAATTATATCGCATGAAAGATTTCAGAAGAAATATATTTACAATTATGATATGAGAATTATGTAAATATAGTTGCAAAAGTTTGAGATAATATAGATAATCCACATGAGGTTTTAGTAAAAATAGTTTGAGATGTAAAAGATAATACGAATATAGTTAATGAAATTGTAAATATTAATTTAAAATCAATTACTAATATTCACGAATGACTTTTAAACTATAATCCTATTTTAAGATTTAATCCAAATTTATATGAATAAAATTAAAATCTGATTAATTTGAATTTGAAATTGTGCAAAATCAATAGTTGAATGAATACAATACTATAAAGAACATTCTCATAAAGAAGTTTTTTGATATAAAATTAGCGATATTGATATTGTATGTGCAATTGATATAGGAAAAAATAAAGTTTGAAAAGATTTGAATTTGGCTATTTATGAGTTTCCAAATAATGCTTATACTATTAAAAAAGTTGAAAATATTTCATGAGTTAAAGTTATATTATGAAATACATTAGAAGGTGTCTTTGATAAGACAATTCATTTAGTAAGTCCTATTGATAATATAGAGTTTAATGAATTATTCTTTATTGAAGAAATAAAAAAATCATGAGCAGAAATTTTTATAAATATGCTTCCTACTTGATCTGATAAAGCATCTCATTATTATGCAGATTTGATAATTAATAAATTAGGATTATCTTTTATAAATTGAATTCCTTCAAAAATTATAAATTCATGAAAATATCATAGTAAAAAATCTGTTTTAGTTTGAGATGATATTAAAAGTCAATTATGAGGTTCTATTCTTAATAGATATATTAACAAAATTTTTAATATAAGAGATAATTTATTTTTAGATAAAATGTATCAAATTAATTATGCATGAAATACAGATTTTTTAAACTTAATGTATAGATGAGAAAGTAAACATAAATCTAAAAAAAATGCTGTTTCAAATTTTGATAATATTCATGTTCCTACGTCCATTAATGTTTCTTATGTAGAAAATATGTGAGATAGAAAGACTTGTAAAATAAATTATGAATGAAGAAATTTTTGAAATGCTCCTTTTAATATAAAAGTTGAAATGGAAGTTGAAGATAGTCCAAATTTTGCTTGATCTATGCTAGATGTAGTAAGATATGTACAAAAGTCATTAGATTTAGAAAATTATTGAATACTTGAAAATGTATCGGCTTTATATATGAAAACTCCACCTAAATCCATTGATGAGGAACTTGCTCTAAAAAATATAAATAATTTTATTTTTTAATTTGTGATAATATGCAATATAAATCTTTAGAAGAGAAATTAATATTACAAGATAGAGAAAAAAAAGAATTATCACAACAAATAGATAATTTAATAATGAGTTATTGATTACAAATTAATTCAATACTAAAAGACAAAGAAGTCTCATGATTCATATCAAGAATAGATAGTGATGAAAATTATTTATATTTTTATTTAACAAATCAGTATTGAACTCAAAAATTCTTTTTAAGTAAAAATATTTTAAAAGATGATGATATAATACTACTTAAAAATTTATTAAATTCTAATGTTTCAATAATTACTCAAGATTGAGAAGTTAAGTGATTAAAAGTAAATTGAATATCTATTAATAATGAATTTATTAATGATAATCAAATAGATTTAGTATGACAAGAGGAGCAAAGAAAGAGAAAGTATTATAAAAAATATTAGAAGATACTTTGAAAATAATTGATTTATAGAAATTGAAACACCCATTTTATGACCAGTATTTAGTGAATATGCTGATGAAAGTTTTTTAGTTTATGATGAAAAATTAGGATGAGTATATTCTTTACCACAATCACCCCAAGTTTATAAACAATTATCTATTTTATCTGGAGTTCAAAAATATTTTCAAATTGCTAGATGTTTTAGAAGAGATGCTGATAGTGAATTTAAAAAAATTGAATTTACTCAAATGGATGTTGAAGTTGCAAATATGGCATCTAAGGATATTAGAAGAATATTAGAAAATTTAGTAAAAGAATTATTTAAATTAAAGTGAATAAATTTAGATTGAGATATTCCTGTTTTTACTTATCAAGAAGCAATGAGTAAATTTTGAACAGAAAAACCAATTTTAGAGTGAAAAGATTATTCATTATGTTGGGTAATTCAGAGCCCTATGTTTGAAATGTCAAATTGAAAAATTCAGCCAAGTCATCACATAGTTTCAAAACCTCTTGAAGAAGATTTAGAATTATTAGAGAACAATCCTTTATCTGTTAGATGAGATAATTATGATTTAATCTTTAATTGACAAGAAGTTGCTGGTTGAGATATTAGAATAAATGATCCATTATTACAATATAAAATGTTGAAACTTATCTGATACTCAGATGAATATATTGAAGAATATTATTCTTGGTATATAGAAGCATTATCTAATTGATGTCCTCCTCATGGATGATTTGCTACTTGAGTAGAAAGGATAGTTACACTATTAAATAAAAATAAAGATATTTCAAAATATATAATGTTTCCAAAATATGCTAATTGAGAACCAATATCTTGATTTCCTAAAAAAATGTAAAATATGAAAAAAATATGAATTGATATAGATGATGTTATGAATGATTTTATTTCATTTATAATTGATGAATTAAATTTTTATACTTGAAAAAAAATTAAAAATACAGATATTGATTTTTGGCATTTAAATCAAATATGGTGAGTATCTTTTGATGAATTAAAAGATATTTATAAGAAATCGGATATTTATAGTAAAGTACCTTTATTACAAGAAAATATAGATATTATTAAAAGGTTAGAAAATAAAAACTATCAAATAATTTTTATAACAAGTAGATTTTTATATCACGATTACGATACAAAAAATGTAACTAAAATGTTATTTAGAAAGTTTTGATTAGATAATGATATTTATATTTGAATGAATAAGTCCTCTGTTTGTAAAGAATTATGAATAAATATATTTATAGATGACGCATTATATAATTGCTTGGATGTTAAAAATAATAATGATAATATTGATGTATTTATATTGGATAAATTGTGGAACTGAGAAAAAGAATTAAAAAGATTAGAAAAAGAATGATTTGATGTTAAAAATATGGATCAAATAAATAGAATTTATTCTCTTAATGATTTATTATTATGAATAAATTAGATATTACAAAATCTCTTTGTGAATTATATTGATTAGATTCTAATGAATTAAAAATAATAAAAGAAAGAAGAAATTGAACTTTATTATTAAGTGATACAGTAAATTATTATAGAGTAGGATTAATAAATATTTTAGATAAAGAACTATATTATCATTTATTATTTGAAAAGTATTGATTTAAAGTACCTAAAATCGTGGCTTCTTTTAAACAAGGTAATTTTTTATATATAAAAGAATCAAGTATTTGAAATGAACATTTTTGAAAAAAACTTAACAATAACATATCTAATAAAGATGAATTTGAGTTAGTATTTGAAAATATGTTAAATATTTGTAATGAGTATTTTATTAGACAAAAAAATATATGTGATAAACCTATAAGTATAGATGAGATTTTAACATCATTTAAAGTTGAATGTTTTTTAAAAGAATTTTTTTTAAACAAAGAATTGTATAATCTTGCAAATGAAATAAAAACTAAAATAGTTAGTATTTTATGAAGTAATCAATATTGAGAATTAACTCACTGAGATTTCAATCCTTTTAATATTTTAGAGGGCTGAATAATTGATTTTGAAAATTCTCTTATATGACCAATAAATACAGATAAATTATCCTTTTTATTCACACAAATTGAGGTACCTAAAAATTGAACTGAATTAAATCAATATTATAAATTAGATGTTAATAATCTTGATAAAATCTTAAAAATATTTAATTATTCATGAAATTATGATTATTTGTTTATTTTAAAATTATTTTGGTTGACAGTTAATCTATCTGATAAACCATTGTTACAACAATATAGAATTAACAATTTTAAAAAATATTGAAATCAATTTTTAATATGATGAACAGTATTAGAGAATTTTATAGATTTTTATTTATATAATGATAATTAAAAAATTAAAGTATGATAATTTGAATAGAGTGATGAATATGTTCGTGAAAAACAACGATATCAAAATTATTAGCTGAAAAAATAAATTGAGTTTTTATTGAAGAACATACTCCAAGAATAAAAAATAAAGAGGCATTTAATTTAGATTTTAAATCTGAAACTGACTTCAAAAAAGCATTTAATTATTTTTTAGATGTTGAATTAGAAAGAAATTTAGATTTAATTAAAAATAAAGTTTATATTTTTGATAGAACTATTTATAGTTTATTATGATTTGCTTATGCTAAATGAAAAATTGATAAATTAAATTATTTAAGTACTATTAGTGATAAAGAATATAAAACAAAAATAGGCAAAATAGATTTTATTTTTATTATAAAAATTGATAATGATACTAGAATTAGCAGATTAGATAATGATATTTTTAGAAAAAATAATACTCCAGAGTTATTTTATAAATATGATTTTAATGAATATAATAATTATTATTTAGAAAATATTAATCATAATAAAAAATTTTATATAAACTGAAATGATTCAATAGAAAATATTTTAAATTTTATCTTAAAAACAATATGAAAAAGTATTTAAATTTCATTCTATTAAAACCAGATTTATTAAATAGAAACTTAGAAGAATCTGTAAAACAAGAATTAATAAATAAAGGTATTACTATTATGTATGAATGAAATAAAATCATAGATAATAATGATATTGATTGTTTATATGGTTTTTTAAGAAATAAATCTTTTTTTTCAGTATTAGAAAAAAGTTTAATTCAAAAAAAAATAATTTATTATGTGGTATTATCAAATTATTCTTTTGATGTTTTTGATAAAATTATTGGGGAAACTGACCCTAGTCATGCCAATAAAGACTCATTAAGAAACAAGTTTTGATTATCTATTTTAGAAAACTCTATACATTCGTCTAAAAAACATTTAATTGTAAAAGAAATTAAACATTTTCTTAAAAATAATGATTTTGAGCAATTGTTAGAATTAATAAATAATTTTTATTTTGAAAATAAAATAACATTACACTGATGATCAACTTCAGAATATTGTGAAAATAATTTAAATTTCTATAATTCTATATTATCAGATTATATAGAATGAGAAGATAGTATTTTATATATTCCATTTGCTTGATATGATAAAGATTGGAATACAGAAAAAATTAGTAATAATTTAGAAAAATTTTTATGAAAAAAATACAATGTAATTTTATGAAAAAAATACAATGTAATTTTATGAAATCTAGATAATTTAGATAATCAAATTTTATATTCAAAATATATTTATATAAATTGATGAGATTATAAAAAACTATTCAATTATATTTGATATTTAAAAGATAAAAAATATTTATTACATTGAAAAAATATTATTTGAGTTTCTGCATGAGCAAATATATTATCAAAATATAGTTATTCAAATGATTATAATGAAGTTTTTGAGTGAATTTGATTATTAGATATAAAAACTATATGTCACTTTAATTGAGATAGTAAATTAATTGAAATTTTAAAAAATAAATGAGAAAATACTAATATTATCAATTTGAAAGAAAAAGAAATAGTATCATTATAGATAATAATTCATAATGAAATAAATCCATGTAATTTTTCAATCTACTAAAATTATTTATAAGTAAAATTATTATACTAAAATTATAGTTCTTATATATGTATGCTTATATATAAAACAATAAAAAGAAAAGAAGAATACTAAAAAAACTAGCATTTTTCTTTTTTCTTTTTATAATACTCAAGAGTTTTTCATTGATATTTGTAATATTCAATAAAATCCTCTTTATATAGAGCATTAATATCATACTCAAGGGTCGATTTAAAAAAAGTTCAAGAGTTCTATTATTGTGCTCCACCAAATAAATAAAAATTAGCACTAAATGAGTTTTTTCTCTTTAGTGCTATTTACTTAAGTTCGACAAAAATAGCATGTTTTAGCACTTTTTAAGTGAAATATTATAAAAATAATATATTGTTTAATAAAAATGCCTTAAAATATGGAGTTCGACCGAGTTCAAATCTTACAAGGTGTAAAACTATTTTTTAATAAAAAATCTATGTCAGAAGCACAAAAACAATTACTAGAAAAACAACTTTGGAGTATAGCTGATGAGCTAAGATGAAAAATGTCAGCTGATGAATTTAGAGATTATATTTTAGGGTTTATTTTTTATAAATATTTATCTGAAAAAATTCAATTAAAAGCAAATAAATTATTACAAGATTGATGAATAAATAAAAAATATAATGAATTAAATGAAAAATCTGAATCTGATATTATTGAAGCTATAAAAGAAGAATGTATAGAAGATTTGGGTTATTTTTTAGTACCTTCAGAATTATTTTGTGAAATAGCAAAAAAGTGAAATAGTACAAGTGAAAAAAATGATACAAATTTCATTCTTGATGATTTACAAAAGATATTAAAAAATATAGAAAGTTCAACTATGTGAACAGATAGTGAAGATGATTTTGATGATTTATTTGCCGATTTAGATTTAACTTCTCAAAAATTAGGAAAAACTGCAGAGCAAAAAAATACTCTTGTTTCAAAAATATTATGACATCTTGATAAGATAGATTTTGCTTTGGAAAATACTCAAATCGATGTTTTGTGAGATGCTTATGAATATCTTATTTGACAATTTGCAAGTGGAGCTGGGAAAAAAGCAGGAGAATTTTACACACCACAACAAGTTTCAACAATTCTTGCAAAACTAGTAACTAGTTGAAAAAATCAATTAAAATCAGTTTATGATCCAACTTGTTGAAGTTGAAGTTTACTTTTGAGAGTTGCAAAGCAAGTAAAACAAGTATGAGAGTTTTTTGGTCAAGAAATGAATAGAACTACATACAATCTTGCTCGTATGAATATGATTTTACATGATGTAAATTATAGAAATTTTGATATAAAACAAGAAGATACTCTAGAAAATCCACAACATAGAGATAATAGATTTGAAGCAATAGTTGCAAATCCTCCTTTTTCTGCTATTTGGAAAGCTGATTCTTTAAAACTTACTGATGATAGATTTAGTCAATATGGAAAATTAGCACCAAGTTCAAAAGCTGATTTTGCTTTTATACAACATATGATTTATCAACTTGATGATAATGGTGTCATGGCTGTAGTTGTACCACATTGAGTTTTGTTTAGATGATGAGCAGAATGACATATAAGAAGATATTTAATAGAAAATAAAAATTATCTTGATACTGTTATCGGTTTACCTGCAAACATATTTTATGGAACTTCAATTCCTACTTGTATTTTAGTATTTAAAAAATGTAGAGAAAATCCTGAAAATGTGTTTTTTATAGATGCTTCAAATGATTTTGAAAAACAAAAAAATCAAAATAAACTTAGAGATTCTGATATAGAAAAAATTATAGATACTTATAAAAATAGAAAGCAATTAGAAAAATATTCTCACATTGCCAGTTTAGAAGAAATAGCAGAAAATGATTATAATCTAAATATTCCTCGTTATGTAGATACTTTTGAAGAAGAAGAGCAAATTGATCTAGATTTAGTTGCAAATAGAATTATAGAAATAGAAAAAGAAAGCAAGGAACTTAATGAAAAAATAAAAAATTATTGTGAGGAGTTAGGAATTAAAAGTCCTTTTTAATAATAGAAATATGATAAATAAAATTACATTTAAAGAAGAAGATATAACAATATATGAAGCTAAAAATATTTTAGATATTTATTTTGATTCTAAAAATGAAAATTATAAAAAATGACTAAAAGAAATTACTCCATTTGAATGATGACCATTTAAGAATTACTTTTATAAACTTATAGCTTATTTCTGAATTAAAAAAGAATTAAAAAATAATAAAAAGGCTTTTGTTTATAGATTAGCATTGATTACATGAATTACTAAGTCCAATAAAGAATATTTTTATTTAAAATGATTAGTAAATTGAGAATCTAAAGTATTTTTTTATATATCTAGAAAATCTATTAAATCTAAGAAAAATATTTTTATAGATAAAATGATATCAATTGAAAAATGATTATGAAGACAAGCTATAAACGATTTATGTGATTATTATAATATTTACAATATAGTTGTAGAACCTTCAAAATATTGAATTTGATTTTGGGAAAAAATGAAGAAAGAATATAAGTGAAAAATTAATATAACAATAAAAAAAATTAATAATCTATGACACAAATAAAATCAAATATTCCGAAAATAAGGTTTAAAGAATTTTCTTGAGAATGGGAGGAAAAGAAAATAAATCAAACAAATTTAGAAGTTATTGACTGAGATAGATGAAATAATTATCCAAATTGAGATGATTTTTCTTCTGAATGATATTGTTTATTTATGAATGCTAAAAATGTAACAAATTGATGATTTGTCTTCAATGAAAAATCATTTATAACAAAAGAAAAAGATGAACAATTAAATAAATGAAAGTTAAAAAGGTGAGATTTAGTTTTAACTACAAGATGAACAATCTGAAATTTTGCATATTTTGATGATAAAATAAAATTTGATAATTTAAGAATAAATTCTTGAATGGTAATATTAAGAAATAATAATCAAAATTTATCATCAAATTATATTTATAAATATTTTGATTTTAGTTTATTAAAAAAACAAATTTCAAGAATATCATTTTGAAGTGCTCAACCACAACTAACAGTTAAAGATATAAAATCTTTAAATATTTCTTTTCCAACTTTAAAAGAACAACAAAAAATATCTTCTTTTTTATCATCAGTTGATGAAAAAATAGAAAAAATAAAAGAAAAAAAGAAAAATCTTCTAGATTATAAAAAGTGAGTTATGCAAAAGATTTTTAACCAAGAAATTAGATTTAAAGATGAGAATTGAGAAGAGTTTAGAGAATGGGAAAAAAAGAAGTTGGGAGAGATTGTAACTTTTTCAAAATGAAAATGACTTTCAAAAGATGTTATAACTGAAGATTGAAAAAATAAATGTATTCATTATTGAGAATTATTTACTAAATACTGACCAAAAATTAAAAGTATATTGAGTAATACTAATTTAGAATGAAATTTAATTTTTAGTGAATGAAATGAAATTTTAATGCCAACTTCTGATGTTACTCCAAATTGATTAGCAACTTGAAGTGCATTATTAGAAAAAAATGTAATTTTATGATGAGATATATTGATAATAAAATGAGAAAAATTATATAATTTATTTTTTGCTTATTACATATCTTCTCATAAACAAGATATAATGAAACTTGTTTCTTGAAGTACTGTATATCACTTATATGGCTCTGATATGAAAAAATTAAAACTTTTTCTTCCAACTTTAAAAGAACAAGAAAAAATCGCAGATTTTTTAAGTGGAATTGATGAGAAGATTGAAAAAGTAAGTGATGAACTTGGAAAAATTGAAGAGTTTAAGAAAGGTTTGTTGCAGGGGATGTTTGTTTAGAGGAGTTTATATTTTAATTTATAATTTAATGACTTTTTGGGAAACTGTTTTAGCTACAGTTATTGCATGAGTAATAATTTCACTAATAACTTGAATATGAGTATATAGAAGAGAAATATTTTTATTTTTTAAAAGATATAAATTAAAATATCTTCCGGTTACTTTTAATTTTGCTTTTTCTATTGAATTTCAGGAATGACTTAATACTTGAAAATATTTTAATGAATTGATTAAAAATTTTAAAAAAATTATATCGGATGAAAGTTTAAGTGATGTAATAAAAATTAATAATTTTTCTGATATTTATTTGTTCAATAATAAAGAAGAGGCTGAGATATTTAAAAAGAAAAAAGATTTAGATTTAATTATTTGGTGAGATTTTTCAAATGATGTATTAAAAGAAAAATGAAAATGAAAATTAAGTAAATTAGATTTAAAATATACATATTGAATATTAAATGATGATAAATGAAATATTTGAAGATTAGTTCAAAATGATTTATCTACAAAATTTGCCGAAAAAAATTATTGGACTATATATGATGAAAATTCTTATAATGATATTAAAATAGTTTGAAATAACTTATGAGATATGGCTTTATATATTTTATCAGTTTCTTTAAAATTTCAATGAAATTTATTAAAAAGTACAGAAATATTAGAAAAGCATTTAAATAATTTATTAAAAAGAAATGATAATTTTATAAGACATATTAAATTTCATTTATTTAATAATTATGAATTATTTATAAAAGATATACTATTTAATACAAATAAATACAATAAAGAAAAAAGATATTTTTTATGAAAAGAATATTGTAATAAAATTTTAAATTTATTTCCTGATAATTTTTTTGCATTAACTAATTTAGCATATTTTGAATATAATACATGAAATAAATATAAAGCTAAACAATTAATTGAAATAATTAAAGATAAATACTCAAAATCACCTTGTTATATGGTTAATATTTGATTTTTTTATTTACTTGATAATAAGTATAAAGAAGCTTATAAATGGTATAATCAAATTTATAATATAAAAAGAGAATTAATAGATTTTGAACCAATAGATGTTATATCTTTTTTATCTTTAGAATATGAAAAAATTAAAAATCCTTGATTACTATTTGCTTCATGATTATTATCACATTTATATTGAGATAAGAGTATTGCAAAAAAGGATTTATCAAATTTTATAAAAATAACTGATAAAGAAAAAGCGAAATTAATGTATAGTAAGGCAGAAAAAATTTTACAGTATTTATAACTTTATATATGAATAACATTCAAACTGAAGCACAATTAGAAGAAAAATCAGCTTGTTAATAAATAGATAGATAGCTATTTGAACCCTATATTGAAAGAATATTTTATATTTTAATTTTCGTATTATGAAAGAGTTTATTATAAATCATTGGGATAAAATAATTTTTATTTTACCTTTTTTCTTTTGAATCTATCAATTTTATAAAACAAAAAAAGCAGAAATAGAAATTGAAAAATTAAAAGCTAAGTTAGAATTAGAAAAAGATATAGATATACTTAATAATAAAAAATATAGAGAAGGCTATCAAAATTATCTTAACTTAATATTTAATGATATAGAAGAGAAAAGATGAATAAATATGACAAAAAATGAAAAATGAATAAATGATTTTATGAGAGTAGCTTTATTATTTGCTTGACCAGAAACTATAAAAGCATTTTGATTATATAGAAAGGCATGCTGAGTTAATAAAAATAATCTTTTATATATGGAATCTTTACTTTTTTCTATGAGAAAAGATTTATGAGTAAGTAATGATTGATTAAAAGAATATGATATTTTGCAAACACTAGTTATATGAGACATAAAACAAGAAATTGAAATTTTTGAAAAGATAAATTCTATTAAAAAATCAGCTAGTTAACAGATAGCTTTAGCTATTTGAAATTATAAAAACTAAAATTAATCTATAAATTCCCATAAAAACTTTCCAATCAGAAGCACAAAAGAAAATAATCTATAAAAACATGTAAACTTTACTTTACATATAAGTTTAATATGTAAAGTAAAGTATCAAAATCTTTACATATAATTTGACTTTTTTATAAAAAATATATACTAAAATATAAATATAAAATAATTTTTAATCTATGTTTGATCCTAAAAAACCATATAATGAACTTCCTTTTCTTCCTTGAAATTTCGATTTTGAACAAAAAGAAATTTTAAAACTTACTATTAAGGCTAGTGAGTCAATTTCAAAATTGAATTGACTAATTTATTTAGTTCCAAATCTTGAAATACTTATATCTCCACTTTTGACAAAAGAATCAGTAGAATCATCAGCAATAGAAAATATAAATACAACTACAATAAAAGTTTTACAACAACAAGCACTTTGAGAGAAATATATTAAATGACCAGAAAAAGAAGTATTACATTATCATAATGCTATTTTAAATTGATTTAAAGAACTAAAAAAACAATGATGAATTGGATATAATTTTTTACTTAATTTACAAAGCATAATTGAACCAAATAAAACTTGAGTGAGAAAAATCCCTTGAACTGTTATTGCTAATAGTTTATGAGAAGTTTTATATACTCCTCCAGATTCTGAGCAAAATATTACAAAATTACTTACAAATCTAGAAAAATTTATAAACGATTTTTGAGATGATATTGATCCACTTATAAAAATGCCAGTTATTCATTATCAATTTGAAAGTATTCATCCATTTTATGATTGAAATGGGAGAACTTGAAGGATTTTAAATGTATTGTATTTAGTTTTAGCTGAAAAACTAGATTATCCTATACTTTTTTTGAGTGAATATATAAATAAAACTAGATCAGATTATTATAAACTTTTAAATCAAACTACAAAAACAGGAGAATATAGTGATTTCATAATTTATTTATTAAATTGAATTATAGAGCAATCAAAAAATACTTGAAAAAAGATTTTAGAAATTAAAAAATTAATGAATCAAACACAAGATAAATTAGAAGTTTTAAATATAGACTATCATAAAATTACAAATATATTATTTTCTTTTCCATTTTTAACTGTAACAGAATTTTCAAAACAAATTTGAGTTTCAAGACAAACAGTAACAAAATATATAACTGAGTTAGAAAAAAATAATATAATATCAAGTATAAATATTTGAAAAAATAAACTTGTCTTTATTCCTGAATTTATAAATATTTTATCATAAAATTATGAACCCAACACAATCAGAAACACAACTAGAAAACAATCTCATAAAACAATTACAAGGTTTAGAATATGATTTTGTAACTATAAAAGATGAAAAAGAACTTCTAGAAAATCTTAAAAAACAACTTGAAATACACAATTTCAAAACACTAAATTGAAAAACTCTAACAAATACAGAATTTGATAGAGTTTTAAATCATCTAAATAAATGAAATGTTTTTGAAAGAGCAAAGATTTTGAGAGATAAAATGAGCTTAGAACTTGATGACTGAAATAATGCTTGGATTGAGTTTATAAATATGGATAATTGGTGTCAAAATGAGTTTCAAGTAACAAATCAAATCACAATAGAATGAACTTATAAAAATCGTTATGATGTAACTTTGCTTATAAACTGACTTCCACTTATTCAAATAGAATTAAAAAGAAGATGACTTGAATTAAAAGAAGCTTTTAATCAAACTAATCGTTACCAAAGACACTCTTTTTGAAGTGGTATTTGATTATTTTGATATGTTCAATTATTTATTATAAGTAACTGAGTAAATACAAAGTATTATGCAAATAATAGAAAACAAAGTTTTAAACAAACTTTTTTTTGGTCAGATGTAAAAAATGCAAATATCACAAAACTAGAAGATTTTACAAAAGTATTTTTAGAACCTTGTCATATCTCAAAAATGATTACAAGATATATAGTTCTAAATGAAACTGATAAAATACTTATGGTTCTTAGACCTTATCAATATTTTGCAGTTGAAGCAATTATTGATAGAGTGAAAAATTCTACTAAAAATGGTTATATTTGGCATACAACTTGAAGTGGTAAAACTCGGTAATTACCTAAAATCT
>DIUG01000016.1 GCA_002422305.1 Patescibacteria group bacterium UBA6164
GTCTTTTTTATATATAAATTTGACAAAACAATAAAAACCTTTATATATAGATATATGATGTATTTTTAAATTATTATTTATAATAAATTTTATTAAAATTATACTCTTATCTTAAAGAATTTTTGATTTTTGTCAAAATTGTGATAAAAAAAGTCATAGAATTTATTTAAAGCCATTAATTAGAGAGAGTGCATTTCAAAAATCGCACCTGCTTTTTTTAATTTTTTACTCGGATTTTATGAAAACAAAGTTTAAAGATATATATATTTAAACTTTGTTTTCAATTTTGTACAATTTTTTTATATTTAATGTCTTTTTATAAATTTCTGGTAATGTAAAAATAAAATTTTTCTTTTTGTAATAATTAGCTCTTTCTAATATATTATCATTATTTATTTTATAGTTTTATTAGAGAAAAATTTTCATCTATTGAAACACAGAAATTGTTTGAGTAAGTACTCGCATTATTATACACTTTTTCTTGTAGTTCTTTAAAGTCCATATTATTATAAATTATAAAAATAAATTACAACTTTAACTATTTTAAGATATCATCTATTTTTTGAGTATTTTCAATAGACTTATCTATAAATTTTTCTCATAAAAATTCATACAACTCATTAAATGTTTTTATAAAGTTTTTTTTATCCTTATTTAAATCTATATTTCATATTTCTATTAAATTATTTATTAAAATAGGTAAAACATTTTCTAAAAAATATGGGTTTAACATTTGCATATCAGCATATAAAGCTCAACTTTGATTTAAAAATCTTCAAGATATAAAAGATTGTAGTTTATATATAGGGGTTTCAATTTCTTCTAATTCCTCAGGATGGTATCATAAATCTTTTATTGTTTTCATAAAAACAATATTCATAATATGTGTTAATGATTGAATTATGGCCATTTTTTCATCATGTTCTTCAGGACTTAATTTTATTAAATTAGCTCAAGATTTTTTTAGAACTCTTCTTACAAATTTCCATTTATTTCAACATTTTTCTTCTGAAAATATAATTTTTTTTCATTTTAAGTTATTTCCAATTGGTCAAAACATTGGATTTGTTCATACAATTTCATTTACATTTAAATTTTTTAACTCTCTCATAGGATTGATTTTCATTCAAGTTATATCCATAACTAATTTATCTCAAATTAAATATTCAGTATAATCTCTAATGGTTTCTACTATATTACTTATAGGTATTGAAAAAATAATTATTTGGCTATCATTTATAATTTTTATTTTTTCTCCTTGAGTTGTATTTTCTGATATATTTTTTACTTTTATTCAAGTTTGACTTATTAAATCTCAAGCAAACTTTCAAAAATTTCATTCTCATCATATTATTGCTACTTGTTTTATAATTGTTCTCATAAAAAATAAAGTTAATAAGGTTTAATATTTTATATTTTTAATATCTTTCTCTCTTCATTTCGGTACATATTTAAAAAATTTTCATCTAAATTTTTATTTAAAGATAAAATAAAATCAAATCACTTATTTCAGTCTGCTATTGATAATATAAAATTTATTAATAATCATGATTCTTTAAAAATTAATAATGAATCTGCTAAATTTCATGAAATAATTTTACTTAAACTTAGTATTAATAACGAAATATCAGTGCTTATATCATATTCAATTGATCTATCTCACAGCAAAATAAATTCAGTTTCATTTTCCTGTACTAAATTATCTTCAACTATAGTTAATCACCTATTTAAAGCTTCATCTCTATCACAAATAACTCACTCATTATCAACCAATTTTCATATCATTGCTGTTGTTGATGTTGTATCAATAGTTTTATATCTTCAATTTAATGCTTTTTTGGTTTGCATTATAGCTTGTGGATGTGAATACACAGTATCAATAAATCATCTTCAATTAGATGCTATGCAATGGTTTATGGGAATTTTTGTATTATGTATTAGTTTTAATTTATCCCTATTTTCATAAATACTAGAAAATGAATCATTCACAGTTCATCAATAAACATTTGATATTGGAATAACTCACACAACATCTTGTTTTACATTATTAACAACATCATTAATTGTAGGAAGATATTCTATTGAATAATTGGAATAATTCATTTTTGTTTGAATTAATTTTGTTGCTTTAGATGAATACGATCAGTTAGGTCATAATGTTAAAATTGTTTTACACATATTTTTAATATTTAAATTATATGATAAGTTTTTTTACATATTATTAATAGTAGAATGTGTTAAAATATTCATTGTATCATAAATAGGAACTTCTGACATACTATTAACTAATATTTGTAAATCAGTACATGCAAGTAATATATTTTTAGCTCACCTTTCTTTTAATTTGTTTATTATATTGATAATTAATAATTTGTCATTTTGAGTATAGTCACCTGAAACAAGGTTTAAAATGATATTATCTATTGTTCTTTGTTCATCATTATTTAGTCATATAAAATCTATTTTATTTTTAATAAATTGGTTTTCATATATCTTACTTTTAGAGGTGAAAAGGCTAGAAATAATTCAGATATTAGAAAGTTTTTTATTAACTATATAATTTATAGTTTCATCTATAATACTAATTATAGGTATTGAAATAGATTTTCTAATATCATCTATCAAATAATGGATAGAATTGCAAGGAATAACTATAAAATCTACTCATCATTTTTCAAGAATTTTAGCTCATTCTACTAAATAAGATAAATATTTATCTATTCATTCTCAAGTAAGTAAAAATTTACTTTCTATATTATTTGACATTGGGATATTCCAAATTAGAATTGGTGGTCTATTTCATGGATTTTTTTGACAATAAAAATTTATTAAATCCATATAAAACTTAGAAGTAGTTTCTGGTCATAAACCTCATAATACTCAAACTGTTTTCATAATTTAGTTTTAGTTAATAATTTTAAAATATTTTCTTTTTCAGTATTTTATAATAATAGAATTAGTATCAAATAAGTCTTTTAATTTAATATTTATATCAGTTATTTTAGAATCATTTATATATACTCATCATCATATTAAAATTCCTCTTATTTTACTTTTACTAAGAGAAGTATTATCAAACTTTGCAATTATATCTATGATATTATAATCTAATAAAAATTGATCTGGACCTAATTTAAATGTATTAATATCTTTTGGTATTTCTCATTCATTGACAATTTTCTTGAAGTTTTCTTCAGACTTCATAACTTGTTCTTCAGTGTAAAAAAGAGAAAGGATAGATCTTGCTAGCATTTTTTTTATTTTCATAGGATTTATTACTAAATTTGTTAGTATTTGATTTAAATTGTCAATTTCTTCTGGACTAGTAGATAATACATTTTGAAAATAATCTATCATCATTTCATCTGACATTGACATTATTTTTCAGTAATCATTATTTACTTTTTCCTGAATATTATCACTAGGTTTTATTCAAACATAATTGTTAAATGTTTTACTCATTTTTCTTCAATCAAAACCATTTAATAATGATGTTGTTATAACTGTTTGTTGAGACATTCCCTCTTTTTCCTGCAATTCTCTTCACATTAACATATTAAATTTTTGATCACTTCATCATAACTCTACATCGGCTTTTAATTCAACAGAATCCCATCATTGAAGTAATGGATATATCATTTCTCATATTGCTATAGATTTTCATTCTTCATATCTTTCAGCAAAATTTTTTCTTTCTAACATTTTAGCTAGTCTTCATTTATTTGATAACATAAGTAAATCCATAGCACTCCATTTTCAATACCAGTCTTTATTATAAACAATTTCTACATTTTCATTGTTTAATCAAATTATTTTTCATATTTGAGATATATATGTTTCTATATTTGATTTTATTTGTTCTTCAGTCATTGTAGGTCTCATTGATTTTTTATCTGGATCTCATATAGTAGCTGTAAAAGTTCATATAAGAAATTTAATTTTATATCATAATTTTTCAAATAAATGTAATTTTTTTATTGGAATCAAATGTCATATATGTATTTCATCTCAAGTAGGGTCTATTCAATATTTTATTACTAAATCTTTCTTGGATTTTAATTTTTCTAATAATGATTCTTCTCATATTATTTCCTCTATTCATGATTTCATTAGTCAAAGTTTTCATTCATTTGTATTTTTTAATTCATCAAAATTATAAGGTAAAAATCACCTATTTATTATATTCTTTTCTAATTCTAGAAGGAAAAGCTCTACTTCTTCTATAGTAATTAAGCAATTGTTATTAGACATAATATTATCATCTGAATTGTTAAAGTGTAAATTATAGTATTCTAAAAAGTCTTTAGAAAAACTTCATATAATATTTATAAAATCTTCTGATACAAGTTTATGTTTAATATTATTAAAAAATTTATGAATTTCTTGTTCTCAAGTTAATTCATAATCAAGTCATATATGATCTATAATTCTAATAAGTTGTTTTTTTCTTGTGTCAGATAATTTATCAAAATTTATTCAATTACCGTTTAATACTGGCAAATCTTGATCTCAATCTACATAATATGGTGGGACTTCATGTTTACTTGTACTCATTTTGATGGTTTTATTTATAGTGTGGTCTCAAAATCAAGAATTTATTAATCACGATACATGATTTCTTATAATATTGAAATTTTTTTCTGCACTTCATCAAAATGATATATAATATGTCTCATCTCAATTTGAGTTTTCCATAAAACTAATATTATGGTCTATATCTCTAAGTCAAAAACTATGTGATATAGCATATTTTAGGGAGTTTTCTTTTCATTTTTCTCATCAATGTTTTTCTCACATTTTTTTTAACTTTTCTATAGCTTCTACCACGGAACTATCTTTTAATCAATTTCAAATTGTACCGAAAATATTATCAACATAACTTTCTAGAGCTAGTCAATCTGTTATAATATCAAAAAATATAAAATTTTCTAGTTCTCAAAAATATGTTTTTATAAATTCTTTTATGACATATAAATTATAAACAGATGCTTTAAAAGATTTTTCTTTATTTATTCAATTATATAAAATAGCTTCTTGAAGTCATGTATGAATTCTAATTTTTGGTTTGAATTCTTTTTTACTTGATAATAAATTTAGTCTTTTAAAAATATCTAATATTCAAGTAATATATGAAGGAATTAATAAACTTCATCATTTTTCTGATACTCAAAGTCCTACATTAAGAATAATTTCTACATTTTTTCCTAAATATATATCATCTACAAGATCATTTAAAAGTATTATAGAATCATCTGGAAATATTTCATATTGTCAAGAGTTGAGTATTTGTACAAAATCTTTCTTAAAAATATTTTTTGGGATATTTCATTTAATCATGTTATCAAAATTAATTATATTTTCAACATCTACTATTGTTTGATTACTTAATAGATCAAATCTATTTCAAGAATCATTAACTTTTTCATCGATAATATCACTTTCATAATTTTTTTTTCCATATTTCCATAAATTAAAAAATAAATTTCCTTCTTTGCAACACCTTTATAATACTTTTCAAAAAGAAAAAAACTGAAAAATTCAAGAAAAATTTAAAAACACCAAAAATGCTAAAGTTTAACTTTAAAATAGCACATTATCAAAAATACTAAAAGACAAAGTATGTAAAATATGACAAAATACCACAATAAAATAAATCATTTTTTGTCTTATTTTAAATACTAATATCTTAAAATTAGTTAATAACCTTTATAATAAGCCATAAATAAAATATTTTATATATTTATTTTTTGTCATACTTTGTCTTTTTTATATATAAATTTGACAAAACAATAAAAACCTTTATATATAGATATATAATGTATTTTTAAATTATTATTTATGCATATAAAAGAGCTTATACTACAAATAATTGTAAATTTTCAAGAGACAAAAATAAGTCCTACTTATTTTTAGTCTCTCGTAGAAAACTCTGTAGATAAAGTAGTATGTCTAACTGCATGAAATGCTTGATATAGTTTGAGTAGATATTGTAGTAGAGCATGAATAGATTATACCAGTTTGATTTTCCCTTGGGTTTCACCAGATAGAAAGGCATCACTAGCTGAATGGGGACAAGTAATATCTATTGATGGTTCAAGATGTAATTGAATTTTGAGACCAAGAGATTTTAAGCAAATAGTAGAGGAATTTGATAAATATGAAAGATGAAAACTTTGGAATAATGTGTGGGCAGTAACAAATAGTTTTGAGCCTATAAGTATAAATTCTTACAAAGAATTATTTTATGAAATAAAAGATGAAAATCCTGATTATGTAGTACTACCATGTTGAAGTGGTGATATAATAGTTTGAGTGTGGCTTGCTATAAAGGAATTAAATATGAATACAAAAATAATAGCTGTTTGACCTGAAAATGAACATCCTTTATTGGTTTCTTTAAGATTTTGACTTGATGAATATCAGATAGATAAATATATTGAAAAAAGCTATGCAGATAAATTAACTACACCATTTACTGCTATATTACCAATTCTGTATAAAATATTTAAAGAAACATGAAATATTTATCTTGAAGTAAATAATGAGGATATAATGAAAATAAAAGATATAATAAATGAAAATGGTGTAAAATGTGAAAATTCATCAGTTGTAACATTTGCAGCATTTATCTCTCAAAATAGACCAAATATAGATAATGATTCAAAAATAATAATAGTTTCTACATGAAAATGACTTGAAAATTAGTTTTATAAAAAAATAATTTATATATTTTACTTCATAATAATTACTCTATGAACTCTAAAAGTATAAAAAAACTTCATAATAAAAAATATAGAGATTTTTACTCAAAAAATACTTTAGTTATTTCACTTCCTCTTCTTTTAAATTGGTCTTCTGATGTATTTACAAATTATAAATGATTATTTATAAAACAAAAAATACCTTTTAGAATATACCTTTGAATAAATAAAATAGAAGAAAAAGAAATAAAATTAAGTAGGATATCGTATTTTGATATAAACGAAGAAAGATTTATAACTGCACAACTTAGAGAATATGCTCCATTTTTAGATGAATATTACACATATTTTAATAAGAAATATAAAAATAATGTAGGTGAGAAATGAGGTATAGAAATAACTATATTGTCAGAGGTCTCAAGATGAATGTGATTGTCTTTTATGTCAATTATAGGTTTTTTATTTATTTTATGACTAGAGGTCTTCTATAATTCCTTCAAATATGTAAACACATCAGAAATAGATATAAATAATTTCCTAAATTCAAATAATCAAATTGATAAACTTTTTAGAAAAATAATAGAATTAAATAAAGATTTATGAGATAGATTTTATATTCAAGATTATATTTCTAGTTTTTTTGATTCAAATTATCCTATTATTTCATTTATGGAAGAAATAATTTGAAATATAAAAGATATAGATGTTTCAAAATTAAATATTTATGGATATAGATTAGATAGTTTAGAAAAATCTCTTTCTAATACACCATTTATTCCTATTGATTATGGACTTGTTTACTCTTGAAAACCAGTTTTAATTGATCATATAGAAAATACAAATGAAGATTCTCATAAATGGTCATTTGAAGTAAAAGAAAAATTAAATAAATATTTTTGACCAGATATAGATTGATTATTTCCTAATCAAAAACCAGCTTTTTTTAAAATATTTATACAAGAGGAAAATAATATATTTAAGGAAACTTATGGAAAACTTATGTGAGCTATAAGTTTAGAGCTTTTTAATTGTATGATAAAACTTTATTCAAATTCATATACCGAAAGTTGAGTTTGAAATTTTATACTTGCTATAAATAAGTTTAGATACGGAAATTATATAACAAGAAAATCTTCATCAAGTTTCAATACATTTATGGCTTGATTATACATAAACTTTAACTCAATTATAAAAAATCTAGGTATAATGCCAAATGATACATCTGTTATGTGATGAAATGTTGTCTTTGCCATGCCTTATGAATGATTTAGAAAAGAATTTTTTAATTCGCTAGATAAATTGAAGATAAATAATCCACAATCAAAACTTGTCTATACAAACTGGCTTGATTGAATAGAAACAAGATGATTTATCTTAGAGCAAGATATAGAAAATAATCATTATTCTGAATTTATAGGTAAAAATAGTTTACTAATTAATAGTAATAAAACTATTTCGAAGATAATAGATCAGAGCGGGTTTAATATATCCGATTTATCTTGATTAACTCTTGATTTGATAAATAAAAAGATTTATCTTGATTGAGTTAAATTGACTTCAAGAGATATACATAGTCAAAATACAACTATAGATTTACTTGATTATTTGATGAAAAATCTGTGAAAAGAAATAAAAAACAACAAACTTTCAAGTTCTAGTTATACTACAAATAAAAATGAAATGACTTGAAAAATTATACAACCACTTATTAAAATAATTGAAGACAGAAAAAATATAAAATTTCCTTTAACTTGTGTTTGAACATTTAGTGATTTTTATGTAAAATTAGAACAAAGTAATTTAGAGATAAATATAATTAGAAAATTGGTATAAATATTTTTTATGGTATTTAAAAACAGATACACCCATAAAAATTAAATTATAATCTACTATGTTCTATATAAAATAAAGATACTCAAGGTGATTTATTTGCGCTATTTTTGTAAATATCATTTTCCTTACTTTAAGCTATTCTTTCCAAAAATCTCTTGAAGTATGATATGCTCCCACAAAAGTGGAATAAATAAAAAACACTAAATATTTTTAAGATGATTTCTGTATTGCACAGGAATCATCTTTTTTTTGTTCCATTGGAA
>DIUG01000008.1 GCA_002422305.1 Patescibacteria group bacterium UBA6164
AAAAATAGAAAATATAAAACCAGCAATTGAAAAAATAAATGAATCGTTGAAAGATATTAATTTTGGTCAATTTATTTATTACGTAGATTTTGAAATAGATATTGAGAACTTAACCGTTGACATAATTAAAGATATGAACGAGCTATATGATTATTACGGAAATGGAATTGAAGAAAGTCTTGTATTAATAAAAAATATTCCATTAAACAGTAATGACATTGAAATACTTGGAAAAACAGAAGATACGTGGAAATGTCTATACAATAATGAGATCCAATTTATTAAATTTAAAAACGATGAAAATGACATTATTTTAAAAACAAGAAAAAATGATTGGTCAGGAGAAAAGTTAATGATAAACGCCATTTGTAAATTAAGCATCTCTCAATTTGGTGGAATAAATATTCCACAAGCTATTATAGTTGACTACGAGGTAATTTAAAAAATGAAACATACCAGAAGAAATGAAAAAGGTCAATTTATAAAAAAATATAATAAATATAACTTATCAAATGACTACGGAATAGGATATGATTGCAACAATAAAGAATTTTATTTTGATTTAGAAGACTATGATTTGATAAAAAATTATAGTTGGTTCGTAAAAGCTAACGGATATGTAACATCAAGAATAAGATACAATAAAAAACAAAGAGAAATAAAAATCCATAGATTTATTATGAATTGTAATTTTGGAGATAAAAAAATTATTGATCACAAAAACGGAATGAAAAACGACAATAGAAAATGTAATCTTAGATTCGCAAATAAATATAGTAATCGCCAAAATGTAATTCATCGTCCTAATAGCACAAGCGGAATAACTGGTATTACTTTTGATAAAGAAAAACAAAAATGGAGATCACGAATAACCGTTAAAAGAAATGTTATTCATTTAGGGTATTTTGAAGATTTAAAAGACGCAAAAATGGTAAGATTAGATGCTCAAGAAAAATACTTTAAAGATTTTAATCCAGAAAAAAGAAAATTATTTAACACTATTAAACAACACGATATAGAATAGGATTACATGATAAATAATTTTGAAAAAAAATATGTTTACGACATTGAAGTATTTCCTAATTTCTTTTCCGCTATATTTTTAGATATAGATACTCGAGAAAAAGAAACTTTTGTTATATTTCAAAATAGAAATGATACTGGAAGATTATTCAATTTTTTAAACAGAAATATTCAAATAATAGGTTACAACAATATTTATTATGATGGTGTTGTTCTATATTATATTCTTGAAAATATGGAATTACCAATAGAAGATTTATTAACTAATATATTTAGGATATCTAGTAAATTAGTTTCTGATAATTTTAGATTCGATAAAGAAATCAGAGAACTACAATTCCCTGGAAAAGAACTACCTTATTATCAATTAGATTTAATGAAGATACTCGCCTTTGATAAATTAGGAATAAGTTTAAAACAAACATCCATTAACTTAAAATGGCATAAAGTACAAGATCTTCCCTTAGAATATGATACTATAGTAAAAAAAGAACAAATTAATACTATACTAGATTACAACTTTAATGATGTTTTGATTACTTTTGAATTATATAAAAAGATATTACCGTTAATAAATCTAAGAAAAGATTTAGGTGAAATATTTAAAGTTGATCTAAATAATGCCAGTGATAGTAAAATGGCTAATGTTTTATTGGAAGAAATTTATTCTAAAGAATTGAATTTAGACATAAATACTATTAAAAATTTGCGAACAAAAAGAGATCAATTTATGCTATCTGAGTGTATATCAGATAAAATAAAATTTAAAACAAACAAGTTAAAAAAAGTAAAATTAGAAATAGAAAATACCCTTGTTCGTAAAGATACTAATTATAGATACAAAAAGCAAATAGAATTTGCAGGATGTAAATACGAATTAGGCATTGGAGGATTACATAGCGTAGATGATGCCAGATTATTTGAAACAAATGATAATTATTTAATTCAAGACTGTGATGTCTCTAGTTATTATCCTAACATTATATTGAATGAAAAAATCATTCCTGAGCATTTAAATGATGGATTTCTAAAAGTATTAGATAAAATAACTAAAGAAAGATTAGAAGCTAAACATACAGGAGATAAAGTTAAAGCCGATGGTCTAAAAATTACTATTAATTCTATATTCGGAAAACTAGGAAGTAATACTTTCTGGTTAGAAGACGCTAAAGCTATGATTAGTGTTACCTTATCTGGTCAATTGTACTTATTAGATTTAATAGAATCTTTAGCATTAGAAGGAATACCTACTATATCTGCTAATACAGATGGTATAATCTGTAAGATACCAAGAAATTTAGAAAAAAAATATTATGAAGTATGTAAAGAATGGGAAAAAAGAACAAACTTTGAATTAGAATATACTCCTTATTCTTTATATATTAGATCAGATGTTAATAATTATATTTGTAAAAAACCAGATAATGAAACAAAAGAAAAAGGAAGATATATAAAAGAAATAAACATTAAGAAAGGTTATAAATATCCTATTGTTGCTGTAGCAATGTATGAATATTTTATTAATAAAAAACCTGTTTTAGAAACATATAAAGAATCTAAAGATATTTTAGATTTTTGTATATCTCAAAAAGCAGGAACAGACTTTCAAATGGAGTTTCATAAAAATGACAATATTGAACTTTTACAAAAAAACAATAGATTTTTTATTAGTAAAAATGGTGGAAAATTAATAAAAAGAAGAAAATCAGATGGTAGTACAATTGGATTATTTGTAGATCAACTAACTACAGTCATAAACAATTATGATAAAAATATACCAATTGATACTTATAATATAGATTATGATTTCTATGTAGAAGAAGCATATAAATATATTAGTGATATTGAAGCTAATACAGATACAGAAATAGATTTTTCTATTAATGATATTTCTCAAGATGAAATTAAAATAGAAAAACCTGATCCTGAGATAGAAAAAATATTAAACAAACTAAGTAAAATAAAAGGACTAAGTACAATAGTAGTTCAAAATTTATTGATCATTCATAGAGAATTCAAAGGGAAAACATTCCTCGATCTCCTAACATTCGCAGAAGACAACTCCTACATATCTTCCAAATTTGAAGACCTAATAAAAATAAGATACTTTGAAGAATTTGGTAAAAATAAAAAGCTACACACATTCTACAAAGAATTCACTTCTGGAAAAAATAGATATTCCAAAACCCATACAGATAAAACAAAAGAAAAAAGAATTCCTGAATTACAAAAAATATGGGATGAACTTCCTAATAAAAACTATTCAATTCAAGAACAAATAAAAAATGAATTAGAAATATTAAACGAAATTCAAACTCAATTTCCAGTAAATAAAAATTATGCGGTTGCTTTATCGCTAGATACAAAATATTCTCCAAAAATAGAATTTCAAAATCTCTTGACAGGAGAGAGAAAAACGTTTAAAATAAAAAGTAAGATTTATAATGAATTTCCCATAAACAAAGGTGACATTTTATTATTTAAAAAAGTTATAAAAAAGAATTCCATGATAAGAAATGAAGAAGATAAATGGACTAAAATAGAAGATAAGTTTGATTTATGGTTGGAAGTATATTATATAGTAAAAGAAAATGATAAGTTGATAAAGTAAAGGACACATAAATGTTATATTTTAAAAACAAAGATTGCAAACTATATAATCAAGACAACTTAGAGATATTAAAAGAACTTCCTGATAATTATATAGATTTAATATATTGTGACATTCTTTACAATACAGGTAGAAAATTTAAAGATTATGATGATAATTTAGGAACTCCACAAGAGGCTATTTTATGGTATGAACCACGATTAGTTGAAATGAAAAGAGTTTTGAAGGATAGCGGAAGCATTTACCTTCATATGGATTTTAGATTAGTTCATTATATGAAAGTAAAAATGGATGAAATTTTTGGAATAAATAATTTTGTAAATGAGATTATATGGTGCTATAGGAGTGCTGGATTCAGTAAAAATAAATATTCTTCTAAACATGACAATATTTTATTTTATTCAAAAACAAAAAATTTTAATTTCAATATGGAAGAAGTTAGAGAAAATGAAATAGCGGAAGAAACTTTAAAAAGATTTGAAAAAGATATTGAAAAATATGGAGGGCATTATTTCACATATAAAAATGGAAAAGCATATAGACATAATCCATATAGTCCCCCTAGGGATTGGTGGGACATAAAAGCACTTCCTCAAGCTCACCCTGAAAGAAAAGGATATGATACTCAAAAACCAAAAAAGTTAATTGAAAGAATTATAAAAGCATCTTCAAATTCAGGAGATATTGTGGCAGACTTTTTTATGGGATCAGGTACTACCGGAGAAGTTGCAGTAGAATCAGGAAGAAAATTTATTGGTTGTGATATCAGTGAAAGAGCATGTGAAATTACTAAAAATAGAATCTTATCATTGAATGGAGAAAACTTTTGAAAATTCCCGAAGGGTTTGAACTTGAAGAAACAAAAATAACTTACAATAATGGAAAATCAGATCTTCCCATAGATTTT
>DIUG01000061.1 GCA_002422305.1 Patescibacteria group bacterium UBA6164
CATCTACTAATACTACTACTTGTTTATCATATTTTTCTTTTAATAAAATTATCAATTCTCTAAATCTACCATCTAAAGAATTACTTTTTGTTTTTACTTCATATGTTTTACAAACCTCATCTAAATTTCTATTAACTACTTCTTGTAATTTTATTTTTCAATCTACAAATCAATCTCAAAATACTATCCTTACTACTGGATATTTATCTTCCCAATCCCACTTATCATAGATATATAATCACTCAAATAATTCTTTTTTTCATTCAAAAAGACATCTTATTGTATCTAGTAATAATGATTTACCAAATCTACGAGGACGAGAAAGAAATAATCTAGGTTTTTCATTTATATTAAGCAAATTAAAAATAATCTTTGTTTTATCTACATAAACACTTCTTCATGTCTCTCTTACATTTTTAAAACTTTGACTTCATATTGGTAATAATTTTCTCATATTTTTTTTAATTATTTTTTAAATTTTTCTTCATTATATTCAAAAATATTAAAAACTCAAAAATTTTACAATTTTTGAGTTTTTAATATTTTTATTTAAAACCATTTTAGTTTTTTTAATAGGCAGAATCTCTTGAAGTCAGGATTTATTATCTCAAAACTATCTATTTCATTGTTTTCTAGTTAAATTTTAAAAAAGTAGAAACAATTAATTAAATTGTTTCTACAATAAGATTCAGGAAATGTTTCTAGTGTATTAAGACTATTTTTAAAGCACAAAAGAGTCAAAGAGTACAAAGAGACGGATTAGTTCTTAAGGCAACGAACACTGAATCCGTAAGCTCTGTAAAAGTTATTAGCTGGGTTGATATCGCTAGTATTGAAGTTCAGATTGTGTGCATTGATAGAGTTAGGAGTACTAGACCAGTAGTAAGCATCCGTAGACTGAATGTTGTAGTAACCATTATTCCAATAACGGTAACCAGCAAAAGGTAATCTTAGTGTTCTTTTCAATACATTTATTGTTGTAGAATTATTTGCACAATTTGTTCATGAGATTGCATCACATGCAGCCTTCCATTCACTTACAGTCGGAACATGCCATCAAGCATCGCAAGGTCATTTCCTTGCTATATTCGTATTTGTTGTATGTCACCATGCATCATCACCAGTATTCCAGTTTACATCAAATCATATATCATTTCTTCACCATTGATAATAATTTCAAAGCCATGTTAATCAAGAATTACAATTTGTTGAGCTTCAATTACATTTTGTTGGTTGTGTAACTCAATCCCGAACTGTTGTAGCTCATAAATTCATACAAGACCATGTTTGTCCATTTGATAGTGTTATTTCTGATACTCATGGAGCACATTGTGTTGCTGTAGTTCATGCTAGTACTATAAAGGCTATTGTTCATAGTATTGCTAGTATAGTTATTACCACTTTTAATTCTACTAGTGTAAAGGCTTTTTTATGAGTATTTTTCATAAATTACGGATTATTAATATAAAATATATATATTTTTATTATAATATTTTTTGAATAATTGCAAAAAAAAATTAATATATGGAATTAAAAATTGATTTAAAAAAGAAAAAATGATAAAATAAATATATTACAATTAAATACTTTTAATGAACCTATTTTTAAAAAATTTTTTAAACTTTTGAAAAGAATCAATTAGGGATTTAATTCCTATTGTAAGTGTTATTTTATTTTTTCAAATAATCATAATACAAAATATTCCTAGTAATTGGAAAGAAACAAGTTTATGATTATTTATAGTAGTTTTATGACTTACTATATTTTTAATGTGACTTCAATATTGAATATTTCCTATATGAGAAAAATTAACAAAAAGTTTCACAAAAAATAAAAATTCTAATATTTTAATAGTTATATTTTGATTTCTAATATGATTTTCTACAACTATAGCAGAACCAGCTCTTTTTATAATAGCAGAAAAAGCATCAATAATAAGTTCTTGAAGAATAGATACTAACACTTTAAAAATAATTGTAGCTTTATCAGTTGGGACTGCAATATGATGATGAATTTTATCAATTTTAAAATGAATACCAGTTTATATAAATATAATTATTTGATATATACTTGTAACTTCGATAACATATTTTACACCAAATGAAATAATTTGATTAGCATATGATTTATGATGAGTAACTACTTCTACTATAACTGTACCATTAGTTACTGCAATATGAATATGAGTTGCATCAATGGCTAAAAAAAGAAATCCATTAATTGATTGATTTTGATTAATTGCATATGCTTCACTACTACCTATGTTTTTTGTTCAAATATATTGAATTTATATATATAATTTAGATATAGATACTGTTGTTATAAATAATGTAACTACTCAAGTAATAGAAACTAATAAAAATTTTAATTTTTTAAACTGATTATTTTCGACAATTATAGATATATCACCAATAATTTTAACAATTTTTTTCTTTCAATATATAATTCTTAAAGAAAAAATCCCAAAAGAAGAACTAAAAAATATAATAATATGATTTGTAATGGTCATATTTTGATTGTACTTTTTTATACTTTGACTTGAAATGTGATTATTTAGTTTGTGAGAACAAATGGCTTTTGAGTTAAGTATTTTTAATAATTATATTTTAATATATATTTTTGCATTTTTGATTGGTTTTTCTACTACTATGGCAGAACCAACTTTGATAGCAATTGCAAATAAAGCTTCTGAAATTACATCATGAAAAATAAATGCTTTTATATTAAGAATATTTGTTGCAATAGGTGTATGAATTTGAATAACTATTTGAACTTATAGAATAATATATGGTGATCCTATCCATAATTATATAATTATTTGATATATATTTGTTATTATATTAACTTATTTTGCACCGAAACATATTATAGCAATTGCTTATGACAGTTGATGAGTAACTACCTCTACAATAACCGTCCCTTTAGTAACTGCTTTATGATTATGATTAGCAACAAATATACCAGGAAGAGATCCTATGATTGATTGATTTTGACTTATTGCTTTTGCTTCCTTATTTCCAATTATAAGTGTACTTTGATATTGAATAATAACAAAATATTATAAAATACAAATAAGAACAAAATATAAAGAATTAATGGAACATGAAATACCACATATAGAAGAAATAAAAAATTATTAAAAAAAATAGTAGTACTTTAAAGTACTACTATTTTTTTTTAATTTTATCTAAAGCATCTATTCTCTTTAAAACAGTAGGATGAGAATAATTAAAAAATTCGTATAAAGGATGTGGTCTTAAATTACTTAAATTATTTCTAGATAATTTTATAAGAGCACTTTTTAATTTATCAGAACTATAATTAATTCAAGCAAATTTATCTGCCTCATATTCATTTTTTCTAGATAATATATTTCATAATAATCAAAAAAACATAGAAATAGGTGTATATAAAATACCAAAAGCTAATATTCAAACTGCAAAACTTGAAGTATTAGATCACATAGCATATGATATATCTTCCATTTTTAATACAATTCATAATATATATAACATAATACCAGTTTGAATAATACTAAAAAAAAGCATTTGTAGTGTATGTTTTTTCTTATAATGACCTATTTCATGAGCTAAAACAGCTACAAGTTCTGCTATAGTCAAATCATTTATCAATGTATCATACAAAACTATTCTTTTTTTAGGTCCGAAACCTGAAAAATAAGCATTTGCTTTTGAGCTTCTTTTTGATCAATCTATAACATAAATATTATCTAATTTAAATCAGACTTTTATAGCAAATTTTTCTATTGCTGTTCTTAATTTTCATTCTGAAAGTGGAGTTTGTTTATTAAAAAGAGGTACTATTAAACTACTATAAAACATCATAATAAAAACTGAAAAAAAAGTCATCACAAACCAAGTATATAACCAAAAATTATCTCCTGTTTTTAAATAAATCCAAACAATTAAAGATAATAACAATCAACCTAACACAATAGTAATCAATAACGATTTTATTGTATCTAAAAAAAATAGTTTTTTACTAGATTTATTAAAACCAAATTTTTCTTCTATTACAAATGTAAAATAATAAGAAAATGGTAATCAAAAAATTGTTTGTAAAAATAATATAATTCAGAAAAAATATATATTTACTAATATTTCATTTGTAGAATAATTAGAAATAAAATCATATAAATATCAAAAACCTCAAAAAAGTAATATAAAATACATAACAAAAAATCATACTATAGATGATATAGTTCCAAAACAATACTTAGTTTTTTCATAATTCATAGAATCACTATATTTTTTAGAATCATAAATTTCTTTTAATTCTTCTGGTAATTTATTTGACCAATTTAAAGTATTTAAAAATGAAAGTGTTTTTGAAAAGATAAATTCAAAAATAAATAATCATAAGATTATATAAAAAATAGGAGTATACATTGTTATTTTTAATTAATTAAATTTAAATACATTACAATAGTCGAGAAATTTTCATAACTAGATTTTTTCTAAATAGCTTCAATCTCTAGAATCAACTATTTTATATCAAAGAGAAAGTAATTCATCCCTTATAGAATCAGCTAAAATAAAATTTTTAATAGTTTTTGCATTATTTCTTTCTATTAATTTCATATTTATTTCTTCTGGTATATTTTCACTTATTGTAACATCAAAATCAATTATGGCTAAAACTTGATTGAAAGTTTTAAACATATCTTTTATACTAAGTAATTCTAATGTAGAAAATAATTTTTCTCTAATTCATGTATTTACAAATTTTATAAAATTATGTAATACGGCTAATACTTCTGGTATATTAAAATTATCTTCTAAATGATACATATATTCATGAATATAATCCTGCATAGCTTCTCTAAAATCTCTAGAAACAGTATTATTATTATCAGATATTTTTATTTCCCTATCTATATTTTTTATTAGTTCATCTATAGAAGTTATGACATTTATATTTGAATCTATTTTATCAAATGTAAAATTTACTTCACTATTATATTTAGCATTCATAAAAGACAATCTAATTGCTCTATATAAAATACTATCTTTTGTATTAGAATATTTTTCTTCTAAATCTTTTATTGTATAGAAATTATTTGATGATTTTGCCATTTTTTTACCATCAACCATTAAATGACCACTATGGAGCCAATATTTACTAAAATTTTTTCTAGTACAAGCTTCTGTTTGTGCTATTTCATTTTGATGATGTGGAAAAATTAAATCAACTCATCACATATGTATATCTATTTGTGCTCAAAAATATTTCATATTACAAGCACTACATTCTATATGCCAACCTGGTCTTCATTTTAAAATTATTTTTTTTGTAGACTTTCACAAGTCCTCCTTATTAAGGTGGATGTCGCTTACAACATGGGGATTATTTATTTCGAATTCTTCTTCCCAAAAATTATCTCAATCACTTTTTTTCCAAGATTTCCATAATACAAAATCTCCTATATTTTCTTTATCATATTCATCACTATCAATAGCAACTCAATGTTTCAAACATTGCATATCTAAGTTTGCTAATTTTCAATATTTTTTAAATGATTTTATATCAAAATATATACTTCAATCTTTTCATAAATAAGCATTTTTTCTATTTAGCATTGTTTGTATCATCCTAACCATTTCTGGTATCAAAGTACTAATAGGTACTATATTATCAGCTGGAACTATATTTAGTTTTTTTAAATCACTTAAAAATATATCTGTGTATTTTCTAGTAAAAGTAAGTAAATCTTCTCAAGCTAATTGAGAATCTCTAATAGTTTTATCATCTATATCAGTTATATTCATAACTGTTTTTACATTGTATCATAAAAATCTAAGAGTTCTAACAACTATATCTTCAAATACAAATGTTCTTAAATTACCTATATGTGCATAATTATAAACAGTAGGTCAACAATAATAAATTTTTACTTCTCTACTATTTAAGGGTTTAAATTCCTCTTCTTTTCTGGTTTTTGTATTATATATTAACATATTATTTCTTTTTATTATTGTTAAAGATAAATCATGAAGCTTTCAAAGGATTTACATATTTTTTTATATTTCAATCAACAACAATATTTGGTCAACTACTACATTTTCATAAACACATACAATTCTCTATTTCCAATTTATCTAAATTAAATTTTATTTTATCATTTTGTAACCTAGTAATAATATATTGACTAAATCTTTCTGTACACATTTTTCAAGTACATACCTTTATTTTCATAATTTTTATTTTATTTTTCTAAAATACTTTTTATAATATATGTATTTTAGAAAAATAAGCAATAAAATTTAATGATTTTTTGATACTATTTTATCAAAAGTAATTTCTTTTAATAAATTTATATATTCCAAAGATAATCACAATTCTTTTTCTAAAATACTTTAAAATTAAATTTCCTTTTTTTGCTTTTATGAGTAAAATATAAAAAATACTTATTTTAAAATTAACTAAAATTAAAAAATGTCAAAGAAAATATTTTTATTTTTATTATTTTTTATTTATACACTATTTATAGAAATATCTTTTGCAAATAATTATATAGAAACAATTGTAGAATGATATAAATTTAGAATTATAAAATATGATACTAAATCTCCTGATTATATTTTTAAAATATGAGTAAATCCAAATTATTCAGCTACAAATTTAAGAGAATTAATGGAAGCTAATAACTGAATTTCTGCTATTAATTGAGTATTTTTTTGTCCTGCAAGTTATAAAGAATGTGGATGACAAAATTTTACAAAAAATGAAAGATATGTAGAATGAATAAAAATATGAACTGAACCAAATACAGAAAATAGAGTAGTTTTCGCTATAGATAAAAATAAAAAATCATTTTTATATCAAACTGATAAAATAAATAGTTTAGATGAAAATAAAATACATTATTGATTTTCAAATTTTCCTCTATTATTACAAAATTGAGAAAGTAAAATAAATGATTATGTAAAATTATGATTAGTTGATAATAAAATGACTGCAAAAATTCAAAGAAATTTTATATGTAATGATAAAACTAATAGATACATTTATACTTGATATGTTAGTGCTATTGAATTAACAAAATTACCTGAGATATTAATAAAATTATGATGTAGTGATGCTTTAAATTTAGATGCAGGAGGTTCAAGTGCTTTTATTTACAACTCTAGATATATAATATGACCAGGTAGAAATATAATGGATTGAGTTATAATAGAAAGAAAATGATTAGATACAAAAGAAATAATAAATAAATGATTAAAAATAAAAGATTTATTAGAAAAAAGAATATCAAAAAAATCATATAATGAAAAACTAGAATTTTTAGATTCATTAATTATTTGATTAAATAAAATAAGAATAGATATATATAATAAAAATAGTAAAAATATATATAATGATTGAAAAAAAATATGATATGAAATAAACTTAAAAGATATAAATAAATTAAAAAATATATATTTAATAAACTATTTAAATAGTTTATTAAATGAAATGAAAAAAGACTACTC
>DIUG01000018.1 GCA_002422305.1 Patescibacteria group bacterium UBA6164
ATAAAGTTAGTGATTTACCAAATCTACGAGGACGAGATAGAAAACAATATTTATTATTTATTAAAATTTTATGTATTGCTTGTGTTTTATCTACATAATAACTTCATGTTTTTCTTAACTCTTTAAAATCTTGTATTCACATTATTATCTTTTTCATAATTTCTTGATTAATTTTTAATATGTTTTATTATATCTATTTTATTGATTTTTGCAAATTAGGAAAAATTATTTTTATGTTAAAAAAAGAGATGTTGAAAACATCTCTTTTGATAATAAAACTTAATAATTTTTTTACATTAAACAAGTAGATAGTAGACATTTTTGTTTTGGTGAGTTTTCTATAAGTTTAGTTAATTAACCAACACAAGTGGTTTAATGAATTTATTTGAAATAAATGCTTTGTTATACTTTTAAAAGCATAAGTATTAAATAAAAAGACATTGTTTAATTAAAATCTAGCAATTTTTAACTGCTGAGCAATTTCTTCATGAGATAATACACGATAGTAGATTTTTAATAATTTTGATGATTATCTATTAAATAAACTATTAAGTCATTTTTATCTAATCTAGCAAAAGCTCTAAATTGTTTATTTATTCTAAAACTCCATTCTCAGTTTTCTTTTGGTTGTCTTAATTTTAAATCTGTTTTTCAAAAAATTCAAGAAATTATATATGATTTTGATTTTTTATATTGTTTAACAAAACCTCTTTTTTCAAGAAATCTATAACTTCTTGAGTTTCAAATATATTATTTATTTTTATCATGATTATATATTTAATAATTTACTTTTATCAATATGAAAACTTTTATCATACTCTTTTTTATGAGATTCTGTCATACTTTCATAAGAAGTAAATTGTAAATCTGGTCATACATAATCTTCTAAATATTCATATAAATCTAATAAATTTACAAATTTTGTTTTTTGTAAATTTGTATCTTTTTCAATAGTTATAGTAATCATAATTTTAATATTAAAAATTAAATTCACTTTTATTATAATCATTAAAAAATTAAGTCAAAATTTTAAAATTTTGAGTTTTATAAATAAAAATGATTACTTTGTAGCATTATATAATGCACTAATTTCTGTATCTAATAAAGCACGGTTGTATATACGAACTTCATCGATTTTTCAATCAAAAAAATTAAATTTAAAACTTAAATTATAAATTTACCAAAATTTTTTTGAATTTTGTTTTTCAATACTTCATCTTTCGTTCAATATATCTTTAATATGCATCTTTATATCTCTTATTTTATATCATATAGTATCTTTTCTATGGAAATTTTTACTTAAATAAAAAACTGATTTTCTTATTTTTATTACATGCTTTATTTTATCTCAAGGAACAATTAACAATAATCAAATAATAAGTATTAATAATCAAAGAAATAAAGATCAAGGAAAAAGTGGTAATAAAATAGGAATAATTGATATTAATATAAAAAAACAAGCAAAAATAAACCTAATAAAAAAAGGTATTTTTACATGGTGTCTTACATATCTAAAAATTTTATACTCCATTATATTAAATAAAACTATATTATTATATAATTATACATTATTTTTTAAAAAAGAAAAATAAATAAATATTTTTTGACTAAAATATTTATTTATTTAATATTAGGTAATAATAATATTTAAATATATAAAATATGTTATCTGATATAGAAATTTCTCAAAAATGTAATATTAAAAATATAAGTAAAATAGCTAAAAAGATATGAATAAATAAAGAATATCTAGAATATTATTGAGATTATAAAGCAAAAATAAAAAATATATTTTTAGATAAAATAAAAAATAATAAATATGGGCAACTAATTTTAATAACTGCTGTAAGTCCAACACCCGCTTGAGAATGAAAAACTACAATAACTATATGATTATGAGATGCTCTTTGTAAAATTGGTAAAAAATCAATTATAACACTTAGAGAGCCTTCATTATGACCTGTAATGTGAATGAAATGATGAGCTACTTGATGATGATATTCTCAAGTAATACCAATGGAAGATATAAATTTACATTTTACATGAGATTTTCATGCAATTACCTCTTCTCACTTACTTTTATCGGCTTGTATAGATAATCATATTTATCATTGAAACGAATTAAAAATTGACAAAAAAAATATAATATGGAAAAGAGCCTCTGATGTAAATGATAGAGCTTTAAGAAATTTTAATTATTCTTTTGATTGAAAACAAGATAATATATCAAGTAATTCTTGATTTATTATAACTACTGCATCTGAAATAATGGCTATTTTCTGTCTTGCTAAAGATATAGGTGATTTAAAATATAGGCTTTCAGAAATTATTTTTGCTTATGATATAAACTGAAAACCTTTAAAGGTAAGCGAACTAAAAATAGAATGAGCTATGACTGCTTTATTAAAAGATGCCATAAAACCAAATATAGTACAAACTTTAGAATGAAATCCTTGTATAATTCATGGTTGACCCTTTGCAAATATAGCCCATGGTTGTAATAGTATTATAGCAACAAAAACAGCAATGCAATTAGCAGAATATACAGTAACTGAAGCTTGATTTGGTTCTGATTTGTGAGCAGAAAAATTTTGTGATATAAAATGTAGAATTTGAAATATAAAACCTGATTTAGTTGTGATTGTCGCAACTATAAAATCTATAAAATATAACTCGTCAATAGAATTAAATGAATTAAATATAGAAAATATTAGTGCTTTGGAAAATGGTTTTTGTAATCTAGAAAAACATATAGAAAATATGAAAAAATACAATTTACCAATTATTGTTTGTTTGAATAAATTTTCTACTGATACTAAAAAAGAGATAAAATTAGTAAAAGATAAATGTAGAAGTCTATGAGTAAATTGTGAAATATGAGAATGATTTACAAAATGATGAAAATGAATGATTACTCTAGCTAAAAAAGCAGTTCAATTAATAACAGAAATTAAAGAAAATAAATTTGAATATTTATATGAAAATGATTTAGATATAAAATCAAAAATAAAAAAAATAGTTATAGAAATTTATTGATGAAAATGAGTAAAGTATTCTACAAAAGCTGAAAAAATGATAAAACAATTAGAAAAGAATTGATATAGTAAATTACCTATATGTATAGCAAAAACACCTTCTTCTTTTTCAGATAATCCAAAATTACTATGAAGACCTGAATGATTTTTTTTAGAAGTAAAAGAAATACAAATATCAGCATGATCTTGATTTATAATAGTTATAGCATGAAATATTATGACTATGCCATGATTACCAAAATCACCTAATGCAATAAAAATAAATATAAATAATGATGGTAATATTTCTGGATTAAATTAATTAGTATAATAATATAAAAAATAACTAAATCTTATTATTTAGTTATTTTTTTTGCACAGTAAGCTATTATAGGAAAAGATATTTTTGTAATAATTGAAGGTAACCAACTTGCTTCAAAACGATGAATAGAGTAAGTATTATTTGTTATTTTCATATTTTTAGGTTTTTCGTAATATGCATAAGGATAAAAATAATCTTTAGGATAAACTTTAAAATCACCTATATTTTGTATTTTAAAATTATATTTTTTTAATAAATATTTTTTAAATATTTTTGTAAGTAAGTTTGGTAAAACTATTCTAATTTTTTTATTTTCATATATACTTAATACTTCTTTTAAAATAATATTTCATTTTTTTGCTCAAATAACAGAACATCATATAGAAAAAACATCCTGAAATCAAATAAAAGCATTATTTTTTAGTAATTCATCGAAATTTTTAAGTATTTCTATATCAGTATCTAAATAAATTCAGCCATTTTCATATAAAATTTTTACCCTTGCGAAATCACTTGCAAAAGCCCATATTTTTTTATCATAAAACTTTTTTAAATAATAATTTTGATTTATATCAAAATTATCTTCATTCCACTCTTTTATTTCATAATCTGGACAATATTTTTTCCAAGAATTTAAATATTTAATAAAATCTTTAGATTTTTTTCATTTTCAAAACCAAACATAGTGAATAATCTTAGGTATTTTTTCCATTAATAATTTTTTTTATTAAATACTTTGTCATATATTTTAGTCAAATATAAAAAATAACAATACTAAAAAAAAATAAAATTAAAATATTAGAAAAATCATTATTATTTTTAAATACACTTCAAAAATAAAATCAGATAAATGTAATAAATAATGAATTTACAGCTACTAATAAAGCATCATTTATTATAAATTTTGATACTTTTTTTTCTTTATATCATAAATATATTAATCAAATGCTTGTTAAAGGGGGGCTATATTTTATAACAATTAATTTATCAAACAAAGAATGTTTTTCTAATCTATTACTTAATTTTTGTATAATTTCAAATTCCTTTCTATTTTTATATTTTTTCGAAAAAAGTCTTCAAATAAAAAAATGAACTATATCTCATAAAAAATCTCATAAAAAAGAAATAATATATAAAAATATAAAGGAAAATCATAATTTACCAGCAATTAAACTTAATCATAAAATAATAATTGGTCACTCAATTATTGCAATAAAAATAACTACTACATAAAAAAATATTGTATAGTTATTATAAAATTGTAATATATAATCAAGCATATTAATTGTAAATTAATTATTATTTATTATTTTTTCAATATTTTCTAAAGCATATTTAGTTTTACTAATAGGATTAAAATTATCACAAGTATTTAGCTTTCAAACTAATTTTAATAAATTAAAATCATTGTTTCAAATAATAAAATAGTTTTTTTGCTTTAAAAAACAAGATAAATATTCTTGTTCTGTTTGATTTTTTGTTGGAAAAAATATCGCTTTTTTATTTAATTCTATACAATCCATTATAGTTGTATATCAAGATCTACTTATAATAACAGAAGAATTTTTTAAGAAGAACTCTCTTTGTTTTCAAGAAATATATGAAAAAATAGTTATATTATTTTCTAATTCTTTTTTATAATAACTACTTGTATCTCATAAAACAAATACTTTTTTTCAAGAAAGATTATTAGATTGTAAAATAAGTTTATTAACAAAATTTTGTTTATTTTCTAATAAATATCAACTTATAATAAAAAGATAATCTATTTTATCATCATTGTCTAGTTTATTTTCTATATTAGAAAATGATGATAAAATTCAAATATATTTATGATTTATAGAATTTATCCATTTAGGATGTGAAAGCTTTCATGCTAAACTTTTATTAAAATCATTATAATCTGGTATAAAAACTAGTTTAAAATTTTTTAGATATTTTTTATTAAAATAATCAGATATAAAATTAAAATATTTAAAAAATTTTGGCATTATAAAAGATAATTGATGAGATAATAAAAAACTAGGAGTTACTTTTGAATAAATTCAATATCTTCCATCAGAAAAGATAAAATCATAATTATTTTCTATTTTTTTTACAAATAAATGTTCATTTCTTATAATTATTGAAGATTTTAAAATATCTTTAATCAAATAAAAATAAAATAAAAATCAAGTTCATCTTTCTAAATTCGGATAATCATCCAATTCTATAAAATTTACTTTTTCTCATTTTAATTCATCTTTTAAAAATCTTAAAGCATTTCAAAAAGATATTAAATCTATTTCATAATTTTTAGACAAATACATTTTTATTACTACTAATGTTCTTGTGGCATGTCAAAGTCACAAACTAGAAATAGAAAATAAAGCTTTATTTTTACTCATTTTTTATTTTGTATATATATATTTTATTTACATTTTTAGTATACCAAATAAACTAAAATGTCAAAAAAGATTTATCATAATATTTTCTTTTAAAGATAAAATATTTTTTTTAAAATTTCAATTTTACAAAAGAACATTAATAAGTATTATTGAAAATTGTTTACTATAATAATATTTCTTAAAAGAGAAATTATGAATATAAATGTAAGAGATTTTGTTTATAAAAATATAACTCCCTACAATGGGGACGATAGTTTTTTAATTTGACCAACTGAAAAAACTAAAAAATTGTGGAATATTTGCTCCAATTTACTAAAAAAAGAAAGAGAAAATAATTGATTACTTGATGTTGATTTTAGCACTATTTCAAATATTACAAGCCATAATCCTTGATATATAGACAAAAATCTAGAAACAATAGTTTGATTGCAAACAGATGCTCCATTAAAAAGAGCAATTAAACCTTATGGATGAGTAAGAGTTGTAGAGTGAGCTTTAAAAGAAAAGTGATATGAACTTGATAATAGAGTAAAAGATATATTTAACTACACACCAAATCATAATGATGCAGTATTTTCTGTTTATGATGATGAATCTAGACTATATAGATCTAATCACATAATAACTTGACTTCCAGATAATTATGCAAGAGGTAGAATAATTTGAGACTATAGAAGATTGGCTCTATACGGTGCTGACTATTTAATAGAAGATAAAAAACTTGATTATAAAACAATAAACGATCCGTTAGATGATGAAAAAATAAGACTTAGAGAAGAAATAACTAAACAAATACAAGCACTAAATGATATCAAAAAAATGGCTTTATCTTATGGTTTTGATGTTTCACAACCAGCAAATAATTCTAGAGAAGCTGTACAATGGGTTTATTTTGCTTATTTATCAGCTATAAAAGAACAAGATTGAGCAGCTATGAGTTTAGGTAATGTTTCTTCATTTTTAGATATTTATATAGAAAAAGATTTAGATGCTTGAATTATAACTGAAATTGAAGCACAAGAATATATAGATCATTTTGTTATGAAATTGAGATTAGTGAGACATCTTAGACCATGAGCTTATGATGAAATATTTGGTTGAGATCCAACTTGGGTAACTGAATCTATTTGATGAATATTTAATGATTGAAAAACAAAAGTCACAAAGACATCCTTTAGATTTTTACAAACTCTATACAATTTATGACCTTCTCCAGAACCTAATTTAACTGTTTTATGGTCACCAAATTTACCTGCATGATTTAAAGATTTTTGTGCAAAAGTTTCAATTGATACATCAAGTTTACAATATGAAAATGATGATTTGATGAGAAAATGTAGATGATGAGATGATTATTGAATAGCATGTTGTGTTTCATATCAAGAAATATGAAAGAGAATTCAACATTTTTGAGCTAGATGTAATTGACCAAAAGCACTTCTTTTGGCTTTAAATTGATGAAGAGAAGAAAGTCATGGAAAACAAATAATTAGTAGCCCTCACCTAACCTCTCCTAAAGAGAAAGGAATAGAATATAATGAAGAACAAAGTATAGCTTCTTCTCTCCATTTGGGAGAGACTGAGTGAGGGCAAAAATTAAAAGTAGAAATTCTTAATTATGACACAGTATTATCAGATTTTAAAAATGTTTTAAGTGAAGTTGCTAGAGTTTATGCAAAAACTATGTATTGCATACATTATATGCATGATAAGTATTATTATGAAAGAGCTCAAATGGCTTTTGTTGATAGTGATTATGGTGTAGATATAGCTTATTGAATAGCTTGAATTGCAATAATAGCAGATAGTTTATCAGCAATTAAATATGCAAAAGTAACACCAATTAGAAATGAAAATTGATTAACTGTTGATTTTAAAATAGAGTGAGATTTTCCGATGTATTGAAATGATGACGATAGAGTTGATAATATAGCAAATGATATTTCAGAGTATTTTTCAAAAGAATTAAAAAAACATAGATCATAAAAAGATGCAACTCCAACTCTTTCACTACTTACAATTACTTCAAATGTAATGTATGGATCAAATACTTGAGCAACTCCAGATTGAAGAAAATCATGAGTAGCTTTTGCCCCATGAGCAAATCCTATGCACGGTAGAGATTTTAATTGAGCTATTTCATCTCTAAATTCTGTTGCAAAACTTGATTATAATTATGCACAAGATGGAATAAGTAATACATTTTCTATTATACCAACTGCTTTATGAATAGATTCTGAAGAAAGAATAGAAAATCTAGTTTCTCTTATGGATTGATATTTTAGTAAAAATGCACACCATCTAAATGTAAATGTAATGAATAGAGAAATGCTTATGGATGCATATGAAAATCCAGAAAAATATCCTCAACTTACAATTAGAGTTTCTTGATATGCAGTTATATTTAATAGATTATCAAAAGCACATCAAAAAGAAGTGATTGAGAGAACATTTCACGAAAAAATGTAAATATAATAAAAAAAGAGACTTAATAAAGTCTCTTTAAAGCACACTTTTAAAGTGTGATCAATCTTTACTTTAAGTGAATTAATCCATAATTATCTAAATTAATAGTTTTCCATTCACCTTTAGTTTTATATTTAAACTTTACACCTGAACCATCTTCAAGTTCAATACCTTGTATGGTATTCGGTTGAATTTGGGCTGAAATAATCTCAATAGCTAATCTGAAATTATAAGTTATTACAGTACTAATATCTTTTGGTGTTACCATTTTTCTCTCCTTTTACAAAAATTTCTAGATTGACCTCGTGAGTATATCATATTATGTAATATAAATCAAATTTAAAATACTGATTTTTAAAATTATTTTTTATAAAACTCAAAAAAAACTCTAACTTAATTTATAAACTATAAACAATGCTAAAAATCCACTCAATAGAAACATTTTGAACACATGAATGACCTTGAATAAGAGTTGTTGTATTTATGCAATGATGTAAACTAAAATGTCTATATTGTCATAATCCTGATTCTATAAATATGTCAGGATGAATAGAAATAACAAAAGAAGAAATAATAAAAAAAGTAAAACAATCAAAAGCATATTTTGGGAAAAAATGATGAATAACTTTTTCTGGTTGAGAATGCTTATTACAAGCTAAAGAGCTATTACCACTATTTGAAGAACTAAAAAGACTTGAATATCATATAGCAATAGATACAAATTGATTTATATACAATAATGATGTCGAAAAACTATTGTGATTTACCGATTTAGTATTACTTGATATAAAACATCTTTATGATGAAAATCACAAAAAATTGACTGGAGTATCAAATGAAAATATACTTAAGTTTGCAAATCATATAGAAAAAATAAATAAGTTATTTTGGATAAGACATGTTTTAGTGCCATGATATACTGATGATGAGAAGCATTTATTTGATTTATGATCATATTTCAAAGATTTTAAAAATTTAGAAAGACTAGAAATACTTCCCTATCACACTATTTGAGTTTACAAATGGAGAGAACTTTGAATGAGTTATTGACTTGAATGAGTAAAAACTCCGACAAATGAAGAATTGATGAAAGCTAAAACTATACTTGAAAAAAATATAGAAAAAGTTTTTATAAGAAGGTAAAAAATAAATTTGCTTTTTTGTATTTTTTACAGTATACTGTAAAAAATACTTAATATATTTACAATCTACTGTAATATGAACGAATTAATAAATACTTCTAATAGACTTATAAACTCTGTAAAAATGGATTTTATAAGATCTATTTATTATGAAATAGATTGGTCAGGTAGATTAATTTGAATAGTCTGACAAAGATGAGTTTGAAAAACGACAATACTCTTGCAATATCTTAAAAATCTAGATAAAAATAAAAAACTATATTTTTCTGCTGATGATATAGCTATTTTAAATGATTGACTTATAAAAACTGTTAGCAATTTTTACATAAATGAAAATATTAAAATTTTTGCAATTGATGAAATACACAAATATAAAAATTGGAATCAAGAACTAAAAAATATATATGATAGTTTCCCAGATATAAGAGTTATATTTTCTTGAAGCAGTAGTATAGATTTGATAAAATGAAAATACGATCTTTCAAGAAGAGTTAATTTGATCAAAATGCAAGGTTTTTCTTTTAGAGAATATATAAACAAAGTAAAATGATTAAATCTACAAAAAATATCATTAGAACAAATAATAAAAAATAATGAAATAAATGACATCTATAAAATAGTTTGAGATGAAATAATTTATTTATTTAAAAATTATTTAAAAAGTTGATATTATCCATTTACTTTTGAAAGTGAGTACAGTGAAGTTTACTTTAATAAGATTTGATGAATAATTGATAAACTGATTTATGAAGATATAGCAAATTTTTATAGTCTAGATACAGCAAATTTGGAAAAATTTAAATATATAATTATGTTTTTTGCTTTTTCTTCTCCTTGAGAATTGAGCATAAATTCTCTAAAAAATAAGCTTTCGATAGCATACGATACAACAGTAAATTACCTACAAATATTAAACGAGATATGAATAATAAAATCTATTTTCGCAGATTGAGTAATTTCAAAAATGGTAAGAAAAGCTAATAAATTGTATTTGGACAACTCTAATGTAATCTATTATTTTAATAATTCTATTTGAAAACAAGTAGAAATATGAACAATTAGAGAAATATTTTTTGTAAATCAAGTAAATTATAAAAATAGTTTGTTTTATTCTGAAAATTGAGATTTTATGAGTTATATTTCTTGAGAAAAGTATTATTTTGAAGTTTGATGAAAAAATAAAAAACAAACTCAAATTAAAAATCTAAAAAATGCTTTTGTTGTAAAAGATGATTTTATCTTGCCAGTTTGAAATCAAATTCCATTGTGGATTTTTTGATTTTTGTATTAGAGAAATTTGAAGAAAGTTTATAATAATTTATAAATAAAATAATTTATTTTTCCTAACCCATAACCCTATGCATACTAAAATAAACTTTTTTGATATAAACTCTGTTGTTGTTATTTGAGCAACAGAAGCCACTTGAAAAATATGAAATGATATACTTAAAAATCTCGAATCATTTAAATGAGAAAAGATGTGAGTAAATCCAAAATGATGAAGTTTTAGAAATATTTATTTTTATGAATCTGTATCAAAACTACCTATAGTACCTGATATAGCTGTTATAACTATTCCTGCTATTTTTGTAGTACAAGCACTACAAAACTGCTGAGAAAAATGAATAAAAAGAGTTATAATAATCTCTGCTTGATTTAAAGAAACTTGAAACATAAAATGAGAAGAAGCAATTAAAGAAATAGCAAATAAATACGGTATAAAAGTACTTTGACCAAATTGTCTTTGATATATAGATGCACATAAAAACCTAAATCTTTCTTTTTGATGAAAACAAATAAATACTTGAAATATTGCAATGATATCTCAAAGTTGAGCTATGGCTGTTGCTTTTACTGATCTTGCTTGATCTTCTAATTTATGATTTTCAAAGATTATTTCTATGTGAAATAAATGTGATATAAATGAAAATGATTTACTAGAAGATCTAGAAAATGATCCAAAAACTGATGTAATAGTTGTTTATCTTGAAAGTCTTGAAAATGGTATAAAGTTTTATGATATAACAAAAAAACTTACAAAGAAAAAACCAATAATTTTGATTAAATCATGATTATCAAAGAGATGAAAAGAAGCTGCTAGTTCTCATACTTGAGCTTTATCTTGAGAAAACAAAGTACTTGAAACAGCTTTTAGAGATGCATGAATACACACAACTCCATGACTTGAAGATTTCTTTTTATGGGCTGAATCATTTTCTAAAACTGTTTGAAAAGAAATCCCTGAAAGTATAGCAATTATCACAAATGCATGATGACCATGAGTTATGGCAACTGATGATTGTGAAACAAATGATATAATACTAAAAGATTTTACACAAGCAGAACAAGAAATATTAAAAATAGGTATGCCTGATGCTTCAAGTATGAAAAACCCAATAGATATAATATGAGATGCTACATCTGTAAGATATAGACAAATCCTTGAAAATATAGTAAAACTGAATAGCAAAGTATGAGTAATGGTTTTACTTACACCTCAAACAATAACAGATGTTGATAATATAGCAAATGAGATTATTTCTTGGCAAATATCAAATCCAGAATATTTTTTACTTATTTCATTTATGTGATCAAGTTCTGTTGAAAATGCTCGCCATACTTTGAGAAATAATAACATACTAGAATTTGATTATTCAAGAAGATGAACAACTGCATTATCAAAACTAATAAAACAAAAAAAATGGTCTAAAACACCAGTTTGAGAAGAGGTTGAAATAATTACAATTGATAAAACAAAAATTGAATTATTAAAAAATGAATTACAAAAAGAAGAAAAACTTTGTTCAATTGAAACAACTGCTCATATATTAAAAGCATTTGATGTATCTTTTTTAGAAGATAAATTAGCAACTAGCATACAAGATGTAGAAAGAATATTTAATGAATCAAAAAATAAACTCGTAGCAAAAATAACTAGTAAAGATATAGCTCATAAAACTGATTGTTGATGAGTAATTATATGAATATGAACTAAAAAAGATGCAATTGATTCTTATGAATCAATACTTAAAAATGCCAGAAGTTTTCATCCAGATGCAGAAATAACATGAGTAACTTTCCAAGAAATGTTACCAAAATCAAAAGAAATATTTATATGATTAAAAAGAGATATTAGTTTTTGAGATATACTTATAGTTTGACTATGAGGAATCTTTGTAAATATATATGAAGATGTCTATATAAAAATAGCTCCCGTAAGCAAAGAAGATATAAGACAAATGTTTAAAAACTTAAAATGATACCCTATACTTAATTGAGCAAGATGAGATGTACCTATTGATTTTGAAAGCTTATCTGATATGGTATTCAAAATTATGTCTATATTTCAAACTTTTTCTGAAATAAAAGAAATAGATATAAATCCAGCTTTTGCTAATGAAAATTGAAGTATAATAGTAGATGCTAAGTTTTACTTGTAAAATAAGATATTTATTCAGATAATACTAAATATAATATTCATATATTATTTTAGTTTTTACTACAAAATTCTTATATGTACAAAAAAGTAAGAATTATTTGATTATTTTTACTAAAAGATTAAACTTCAAAAGTATTTTTTTAAATACAAATTATTTTTAATAAAAAAATAAATGAAAATCTGGATATTAGATAAAGAAAAAAGTAAGGAGTCTAACTGAATTAAAAAGTTATTACAAGAATGATTAAATAAATGATTAGATATAGAATTTATAGCAATTGAAGATATTGAATTGGTAATAAATGCAAATTTCGATGAAAAATTATTTATAAAAAATCAAAAAGTTAAACTTCCAGACCTTGTTATTCCTAGAATGGATAATTCGTATCAAATAAAATCTATTATAGATTTTATGGAAAATCAAGGTATAAACATAATAAATTCAAATAAATCTAGATTACTTGCTAACGATAAATTTTTATCTTTACAAAAATTAGCTTCAAATAGGATACCTGTTCCAAAAACTATGTTACTAAAATGAATTCCTAGTATAGATTTTATAGAAAAACAATTAAGTTATCCTATAATAATAAAAAAACTTGATTGACATGCTTGAAAATGAATAATAAAAGTAAATAATAATCAAGAATTAGAGGATATTTTAGAAATGCTTGAAGAAAGTTTATCAAAATTAAATAATAACTTAATAGTTCAAGAATATATATGAGAAAAAGCTTGACAAGATTTAAGAATATTTTTAGTATGAGGTAGAATAGTTGGTTCTATGCTTAGAAAATGAAGAGAATGAGATTTTAAAGCAAATTTTTCATGATGATGATCAGTATATGCACATGAATTAAATGAAACTGAAGAAATATTAGCTATAGAAACTGCTAATATAATATGATTAGATATAGCTTGAGTTGATCTACTATTTGATAAAGATAGTTGATACAAAATTTGTGAAGTAAATGCTTCTCCAGGATGGAAATGATTAGAACAAGCAACTTGAGTTAATATAGCATGAGAAATAATAAATTATATTATAAAAAGATATAATATTACTACTAATAATTAATATATGGCAAAAAAAGGTATAGATGAAAATTGGCTTTTAGATGATGAAAATATTTCAGATATAGAAGTAAAAGATTGTAACTGAAATATACTAATCGATTGAGATACTGTTGTAGCTACAAAAGACTTAAAAGTAAAATGAGCATCTGATATAAAAAGATGAGATAAATTTCCTAAAATAAGACTAACTGATAATCCTGAACTTATAGAATCATGAAAAATGGTACTTAGAACAGAATTCTTTAAAAAAATTTAAAAAAATGAATTAATTTTAAAATTAATTCATTTTTTTAATCTGATATTTCATTTATTTCTTTCTTTGATAAATGAATTAAATGGATATTTAAAGCGATACACAAAATGTATTATACTTTCTACGGAAAAAGAGCCAAAAAATTTTGACAATTATTTTTTTATAAATAAAATTTAATCCCTTAATATATAAGCTCTCAATAAAAAAATGAAAAACAAAAATACAATACAAAAAAAATGATTTACATTGGTAGAATTAATTGTTGTAATTACTATTTTAGCAATATTATGAACAATTGTATTTATATCATTACAACAATATAACTCAGAAGCTAGAGATAGTGTGAGAA
>DIUG01000011.1 GCA_002422305.1 Patescibacteria group bacterium UBA6164
TAAAAAGTTTCTTGAAGGCAAGTTAGAAATTAAATAAGTAATTTTATGAATATAAAAGTATTAATTCTTGCTTGATGAAGTGGGACTAGATTATGGCCATTATCAAGAAAACACTACCCAAAACAATTTTTAAAATTAAAAGAATTTGATAATATTTCATTTTTTGAAAAAGCTTTTGCTAGAGCTTTAAAAATAACTGATAAAGAAAATATATTTATAATCACAAATTCTGATTATAAATTTCACTGTATGAATCAATCAAATATAGATGAAAAAAATATCATAATAGAACCTCAAGCAAAAAATACATTATGAGCAATTTCTCTTTGAATTGAAAATTGAAATAAAGATGATATTTTTTTAGTTTTATCATCTGATCATATAATATGAGACGAAAATATTTTTGCTGAAAATATTCTTTCATCAATAGAAAAATCGAAAAATAGTATAATAACATTTTGAATAAAACCGACAAAACCTCATACTTGATACGGATATATAAATTTTGATAAAAGTTGATATTTACCATTTAAAGTAATAAATTTCAAAGAAAAACCAGATGAAAAAACTGCCGAAGAATATATAAAAAAATGATATTATTGGAATGCATGAATATTCATGTTTAGTAAAAAAATATTTTTAGACGAAATAGAAAAAAATAACAAAAGTTATTTTGAAATGATCAAAAATTGAGCAAGTAAAAATTTTGAACAACTTCCAGATTTATCTATAGATTACTGATTACTAGAAAAATCAAATAATATAAAAATTACTCCTCTTGATATATATTGGAATGATTTATGATGATTTGAAGCATTTTTAGAGTATTTCAATGAAAATAATATTAAAAATGATTACTCAAATATATGATGAGAGAATAATTTTTTAATACAAACAAATAGTAACAAAGAAGTAGCATTTATATGAATAGATGATTTAATTGTAATAGATACTAAAGATGCTCTACTTATATCAAAAAAATGAGAAACTAGTAAAGTAAAAAATATTTTAGAACAATTAAAAGAAAAAAACAAATATCAAACTGATTATTGAATAACTGTTTATAGACCTTGGTGAAGCTATACAATAATAGACGAATGAAAAACATTTAAAACAAAAAGATTAACTGTTCTACCTTGAAAAAAATTATCTAGTCAAATGCATCATCATAGATCAGAACATTGGGTTGTAGTAAGTGGTACAGCAAAAATAATACTAAATGATAGAGAAATATTATTATCTAAATGAGAATCTACTTATATCCCTATTTGAACTACACATAGACTGGAAAATGTAGGAAAAATAGATTTACATATTATTGAAAGTCAAATATGAGATTATTTAGAAGAAGATGATATAGTAAGATTTAATGATGAATATGGTAGAATTTAAAAAGCCCTCACCCCTAACCCCTCTCCCATAAGGCGAGGGGAAAAATATATTTTAACTAAAATACTATGAAAAAAGCATTAATAACTTGAATAACATGACAAGATTGAGCTTATCTTGCTGAATTACTTTTATCTAAATGATATGAAGTACACTGAATTAAAAGAAGAGCTTCTTCTTTTAATACTGAAAGAATTGATCATCTTTTTAATGAAAAAAACATGTACTTACATTATTGAGATTTAACTGATAGTGCAAATCTAATAAAATTAGTTTCAGATATTAAACCAGATGAAATATATAATCTAGCTGCTCAATCTCATGTAGCTGTTAGTTTTGATATGCCTGAGTATACTGCAAATGCTGATTGAATATGAACTCTAAGATTACTAGAAGCAATAAGAATAGCATGATTAGAAAAAACGACTAAATTTTACCAAGCAAGTACTTCTGAACTTTTCTGATGACTAGATTATAATAGACCTGAAGCTTGATATACCGAAGAATCACCAATGCATCCTAGAAGTCCATATGGATGTGCAAAACTTTATGCTATGTGGATAGTGAGAAACTACAAAGAAAGTTACCATATGTTTGCATGTAATGGTATACTTTTCAATCATGAATCCCCTATTAGATGAGAAACTTTTGTAACAAGAAAAATAACAATGGCTGTTGCTAAAATAGCATTATGACTTCAAGATAAATTATATTTATGAAATCTTGATGCTCTTAGAGATTGGTGACATGCTCGTGATTATGTTGAATGAATGTGGAGAATTCTTCAACAAGATAATCCAGAAGATTTTGTTTTAGCTACTTGAAAAGCATATTCTGTAAGAGATTTTGTAAACTGGTCTTTTGAAGAAGCTTGAATTGAAATAGAATGGATATGAGAATGAATAAATGAAAAATGATATAATAAAAAAACTTGAACTTGTCTTGTAGAAGTTTCCCCAAAATATTTTCGTCCTGCAGAAGTAGATTTTTTACTTTGAGATAGTTCAAAAGCTAGAAAAGAACTTTGATGGGAACCTAAATACACTGTTCAAGAAATGTGCAAAGAAATGGTAAAAAGTGATATAGAAAAATTTAAAAAACAAGAAATACTAAAAAAACATGGGTATGAAATTTTAAATCAATATGAGTAATAAAAAAAATATTAAAATGAATATAAAATTAATTAAATCTAGCTTTTATAATGAGCAAGAAACAAAAAATAAACTTTGTGATTTTATACAAGGGGCTGAACAATTAAGTATTTGAAAATATTGTTCTCAATTTGAAAAAGATTATGCAACTTGGCAACAAAGAAAATACTGTGTATTTTTTAATAGCTGAAGTTCTGCAAATCTTGCACTTATTCAATCAATGTTAAATATGTGAAAATTAAATTTAGGAGATAAAGTTTGATTTTCCTCTTTAAGTTGGTCAACAAATGTAATGCCTCTTATTCAATTATGACTTGAAGCAATACCAGTTGATGTAGAATTAAATACTTTAAATATTTCACTTGATACTTTTAAAATAATAGTAAAAGAAAATAATATTAAATGTTTATTTATTACAAATCTACTTTGATTTTGTGATAATATTGATGAAATAGAAAAATATTGTAATGAAAATAATATTTTATTATTAGAAGACAACTGTGAATCAATGTGAACAGTTTACAAATGAAAAAAATTATGAAATTATTCATTAGCTTCTACTTTTTCAACTTTTGTATGACATCATATGTCAACTATAGAATGATGAATGGTTTGTACTGATGATAAAGAGCTTTATATTATGCTAAATATGGTAAGGGCTCACTGATGGGATAGAAACTTACCTATAAATATTCAAAATGAAGTGAGAGAAAAATATGGAGTAGATAAATCTTTTTATTCTAAATATACTTTTTATACTCTTTGATATAATCTTAGACCAAATGAAATTACTTGATTTTTATGATGTGAACAAGTAAAATTTTTAGATGAAATAGTTGATAAAAGAATTGTTAATTTCAAAGATTTTGTAAATGCAGTTAATTTAAATAATGATTTTTATAATTTAAAATATGATCATATTGAAAAATTATCAAATTTTGCTATTCCTGTTATTTGTAAATCAATAGATATTTTAGAAAAATATATTGATATTTTTAATAAAAATAGTATCGAAATAAGACCAATTGTATGATGAGATCTTACACAACAAATTTTTTGGAAAAATACTTATTGAGAAAATAAGGTAAAAACTAATGCCAAATTAATTCATGAACAATGATTTTATTTTGGTAATAGTCCTGAATATACTAGTGAAGAAATTGATTTAATTATTAGTTGCTTAAAATAAATCTATGGAAAATAATATAGCTTTTATCGACTGACAAAATCTCCATTTATGAACTTCAACTGAAAAATGGAAAATAGATTTCAAAAGATTTAGAGTGTATCTAAAAGAAAAATATCTTGTAAATGAAGTTTATTTATTTTTATGATTTTTAGATGAAACAGAAGAAAAATTATATACAAGATTACAAAAATCTTGATATATTCTAATTTTTAGAGAACATAATTCAAATATGAAGTGAAAGAAAAAATGAAATGTTGATGTTGATATAGTTTTTGAAATTATGAGAAGATTAAAAGATGAGAAAGATTTTGATAAAATTGTTTTAGTTTCTTGAGATGGTGATTATATTAAAATTGTTAATTATTTAATTGAAAATGATAATTTAAAAAAGATTTTGTTTCCAAATAAGTTTTTTTCATCTTTATATAGAAAATTACAACCAAAATATTGAGTAAACTTAAGTTTAATTGATATAAGAAAGAAAATTGAATATAAATTATTCAATAAAAAAAGATAAGTGCCCTTAGGTATTTCTCCGTTTGGTCCTTATCTTGTCGTAATACATAAGTATTATAATAATTTAATTTTAAAAATCAAATTTTTATGAATAAAAATTCAAAAATATATATAGCATGACATACTGGACTTGTTTGATCTGCAATTGTAAGAAAATTACAAGAACTTTGATATGATAATCTTATATTAAAAACAAGAAATGAATTAAATTTATTAGATCAAAAAGCTGTTTATACTTTTTATGAAACTGAAAAGCCAGAATATGTAATAAACTCTGCTGCAAGAGTTGGTTGAATAAAAGCAAATATGACTTATCCAGCTGATTTTTTGTTTGAAAATATTCAAATGCAAAATAATATTATTTGGGGAGCTCATTTATATGATGTAAAAAAATTATTATTTTTAGGTTCGAGTTGTATTTATCCAAGATGATGTCCTCAACCTATGAAGGAAGAATATTTACTTGATGGTAAAGTAGAACCTACAAACGAATGATATGCTATTGCGAAAATTTCTTGAATAAAACTTTGTGAAAAAATTAATGAACAATTTTGAAAAAATTTTATTTCCTGTATGCCTACAAATATTTACGGACCATGAGATAATTTTAATCCAGAAAGTTCACATGTTATTCCTTGATTAATAAGGAGAATGCATGAGGCAAAAGAAAACAATTTAAAAGAAGTAGTAATTTGGTGAACTTGAAAAAGTAGAAGAGAATTTTTATATGTAAATGATTTAGCTGAATCAATAGTTTGGTTAATGGAAAATTATAATGATAAAGATTTTTTAAATATTTGAACTTGAGAAGATATAAGTATAAAAGAGTTAGCTTTTTTGATAAAAGACTTAATATGATACAATTGAGAGCTAAATTTTGATATAACAAAACCAGATTGAATGCCTAAAAAACTTCTTGATGTAAGTAAAATAAATAACTTATGATGGAAATATGAAACTAATTTTATTAATTGATTAAAAAAAACTTATGAATATTTTAAATGAATATAATTTTAGTATTATTATCCCAAATTATAATTGATGAAAATTTATAGAATGATGTTTAAAAAGTATTTTAAATCAAAGTTATAAAAATTATGAAATTATAATTATTGATTGAAAGTCAACAGATAATTCACATTATATTATAGAAAGATATACAAAATTAAATGATAAATTAATTTGGTTAAAACAAGAAGATAAATGAATATCTAATTGATTCAATATTTGATTAGAAAAATCAAATTGAGATTTTATTTTATACTTATGAAGTGATGATTATATATATGATAATATATTATGAAAAATTAACGAATACATAAATCATATAATTAATTATAATTTACTGAATATAAATGAGATAAATATATTTTGTGATTCTATAAATTATTGGTCTAACAAAAATATATTTGAAAAAAGAGTCTTTCCTACAAAAAAAATTAATAACTTTAATTTAATTAAATATTGAACATTAGTTTGATTACAAAATATATTTTTTAATTCAAATTGGATAAAAAGTAATAAATTAGATGAAAATAATAAATATAGTATGGATTACGAAGTTTATTTTAGAATGATAAAGGATAATCAAAAGTTTATTAACATACCAGAAGTAAGTAGTATTAATTATCAATGAGATAATATATCTTGTAAATTTTGATTTGAAAGTTGAAAAGAAGCAATTAAAGTTTGACTAAAATATTCAAAAAATATAAGTGAAAAATATTTTCTATTAAGAAGACTAATACTTATGTATGTTTTTAGATATTTAATTAAAATAAAATGATTACTCAAAAAATAATATGATGACTCTGAAATCAAATGTTTCAATATGCTTATATAAAAGTACTATCATTAAAAAATAAAACAGATTTTAAACTTGATATTTCATGATTTGAACAGTATAAATTACATAAATACTCATTAGAGTATTTTAATATTAAGAAAAGTTATGCTACAAAAAATGAAATACATTTTTATGAAAATTTGAACTCAAATAACAAATATTTAAACTTTTGATTAATAAAAATTAAATGAATATTAAAAAAATTAAATAAAAATCATTTTATAGAAAAGCAATTTAATTTTGATAAAGATTTTTTAGATATAAAGAATTGATATATCGAGTGATATTTTCAAACAGAGAAATATTTTAAAGATTTTGAAGATGAGATAAGAAAAGACTTTGAATTTATATTAGAACCTTCTGAAAAAAATAAAGAAACTATCTATATAATAAATAATTGCAATAGTATTAGTTTACATATAAGAAGATGAGATTATATTACAAATCCTCAAGCAAATAGTTTTCATGGGACTTGTAATTTAGATTATTATAAAAAAGCCATTGATTTAATAAATTCGAAAATAGAAAACCCTATATTTTTTATTTTTTCTGATGATATGAATTGGGTAAAACAAAATTTAAAATTAGAAAAGGCTTATTATATTGATTGGAATAATGCAGATACAAATTATGAAGATATGAGACTTATGAGCTTATGTAAACATAATATAATTGCAAATAGTAGCTTTTCTTGGTGGGGAGCCTGGTTAAATAAAAATCTTGATAAAATAGTTATTGCTCCGAGTAGATGGTTTAATGATAATAAAATAAATTATTCTGATGTTATTCCTGAGTGATGGATAAAAATTTAGTTTTAAATAAAGTAAAATGAAAAAATTAGCAATATTTTGGGATAAAAGATTTGAAGATAATAATTTTTATAATCTTGAAATAGATAAAAATCTTTCACCTATTTATGAATTTGCAAAATATAATTGATTTGAAAGCACTATATCTTCTGATTTACTTGAACAAAAAAAAGATAAATATGATTATATAATCTTATGCTTCTTGACATTTTCTATTTTTTCTTTTAAAGATTATATAAAATTATTTTTAAAATATCCTAAAAATAAAAAATATATATTTTTATTTGAACCTAAAGTAGTTGCTCCTCTAAGTTATAATAAAATAGTCCATTTATTTTTTGATAAAATTTATACATGGAATGATAATTTAATTGATAATAAAAAATATTTTAAATTTATTTTTCCTCAATCTAAAAATAATATTCTAAGGCCAAAAAATTTTGAAAATAAAAAATTATTAACTTTAATAAATTGAAATAAGGCATCTTTTATAAAAAACGAGCTTTATAGTGAAAGAGAAAAAGCAATTAGATATTTTGAAGATAATAATATTGAATTTGACTTATATTGAACTCAATGGAATAAAAAGAATCTAAAACAAAAATTATTTTGATATAAAAATTATAAATCATATAAATGAAAAATAGATGATAAAATTGAAACTCTTTCAAATTATAAATTTAATATTTGTTTTGAAAATATGAAGGATACTCCTTGATATATAACTGAGAAAATATGGGATAGTTTCAAAGCTAAATCAGTTCCTGTATATTGGGGAGCTTCTAATATCTTAGATTATGTTTCAGAAAATTGTTTTATAGATTTTAGGAAATTTAATTGAGATTATGATAAATTAACTCAATATATTTCAAATATAACAAAAGAGGAATATGATGATTTTATTAAAAATATTGAATATTTTTTACAAACAGAAAAAGCTCAAAAATGGTTTGATGAAAAATGGGCAATTGATTTTACAAATAATTTATAAAAATGAAAAATAATCCCTTAGTTTCTATAATACTCCCAACTTACAACTGAAACTCAAAATGGTTAACTGAATCAATAAATTCAGTTTTAAATCAGTCATATATAAATTTTGAACTAATAATTATAAATGATGCATCAACTAATAATATAGAAGAAACAATTTTAGAGTTTCAAAAAAAAGATAATAGAATAATTTATGTAAAAAATGAAAAAAATCTACAATTAACAAAAAGTTTAAATAAATGAATAGAAAATAGTGAATGAATATATATTGCCAGAATAGATGATGATGATATTTGGTTTGATAAAAATAAACTACAAAAACAAGTCGATTTTATGGAACAAAATCCTGAATATTGACTTTGTGGAACTTGAGTTATTTTAATAAATGAAGATTGACAAGAGTTAGATAGAATTCTAAACAGATGATGAAATGAGAAAATAAGAAATTATATTTCTGGATCAAATCAATTTGCTCATTCTAGTGTTATAATTAGAAAATCTATATTAGATAAAGTATGATGATATATTGATAATAATATTACAAAATATACTGAGGACTATGATTTATGGTTAAGAATTTGAACTGTTTCAAAATTTCATAATTTACAAGATTATAGTTTGAAATATAGAGTTAGAAATTGAAGTATTAGTTGAAGAAAAAGATTTAAACAGTTAAGTAATGCTTTTAGAGTTTATTTACAATATAGGAATAATTATCCTAATAAAATTAGTTGAATAATAAAACATTTAATTACAATTTTTATGCCAAAAGAAATTATAAATATTTTAGTTAAATTAAATAATAAAAGAACAAATTAATTAATTTGTTCTTTTATTATTTTATACCATTTTTTTACTATTTGTTCTTTATCAAACTTTTCTAAATTATTAAATCACTTATTAAGATAATTTTTATAATATTCTTCATCATTTATCAATTTATATAATTTTTCTACAAAATCATTATTATCTTTTGATATAAATTCACTATCATATAACTCACTAAATAATTCATAATTATTTAAAATAATTGGTAATCAAAAACTCATAGCTTCGATAATAGATATAGCAAAAGTATCTTGAAATGTAGAATATAAAAATATATCGGATTTTTTTAATATCTCTAATAATTCATCTTTATTTAATTTTCATAAAAATATTATTTTTATATTTTTTGGTATATTATAGTTTTTTAATTTACCTTTTATTTCATCTAAATATTTTCAATCTCAACAAATATAAAAATTAAAGTTTTTATTGATACTAATATTTTCTAATTTTCCAAATATATCTAATAATCCTTTTGCTTTATCATAAAATGAAAATCAAGTAATAGTTAGTAAATTTATTTCATCTTTATCTACCAAACTTTTTATTTCATTTTTAACAATAGGAAAAGTAGAAAAATTTAATATTACTTGCTGATTTTTATGTTTAGAATTATAATATTTTTTTAAAAATTCTGATGGATATAATAGTATTTTAGAAAATAAGTTATTATAAGGATAAAACCAACATAATATTTTAGAAATACTTGTGAATCATCTATCGTTTCTATATAATCAATGATGTTGTATTATATATTTACAATTAAAAGGCTTCCAAAAAAATGGAACTGAAGAAATAATTAAATCATATTTATTATTAAAAAAATGTAATAATATCCACTCCTTAGCAGATGAAACTAAAAAATACTCATACTCAGGGTATTTTTCATTTAATAATTTTACTAAATCTCTATATAAAACCTTTGGTCATCATTCTCATACTGGAGAGATAAATGCTATTTTTTTTCTCATACTATCACATTACTCAAATAAAGTCATCATTGCATTTTAGGACTTATAAATGATAACAAATTTATTAAAAACATTATTGGAGCAACAAATATTAATCTTAAAACTAATGTTAAATATTTAAATCTCGTTTCAGTTATTTTTCATAAAAACCAAATTTTTAACTGCAAAATTACATCAAAATAACTTCAATATTTTTCATTTTTTAATACTTTAAATCAATGCTTTTCAAATAATGATTGTATTCAAAAGCTTGTATATCTAGCAAAATCATATGGAATTTCATGTTCATGAATTACAAAAGGAATTGTTGCAACTATTTTTCATCATTTTTTTAAAACTCTATTTAATTCTATCAAAACCTCATCTATATTAAATATATGTTCAAATACTTCTGTAGTTATTATACTATCAAATTCTTCATCTTTAAATGGTAGGGTTTTTCCATCCCAAAAAAAATCAACTTCATTTTGAGTATTATCATGTCAAGAATTTTTAAAATCCACTCAAATATATTCATCAAAATTTAATATACTTTTATAAGGTTTTTCACCACAACCAAAATCAAGTACTTTTAAATTTATATGATTTGAATTATTTTTAATTCATTTATAAATTCATTTTCTTATAATGAAACTATGATGCAAAATACTAAAAATATTAGTTTGAAAATCTGACTTTTTAATTAATTGATTTATTTTTTTAAGCATATTATTATAAACTATTATACAAACTAAAATACTTCTCTATATTTTTTACTAAACATCCTTACTTTCCTTTAACAACCTATCAAAATCACTTTCAAAAATTCTATCTTGAATAATCCTATACTGTTCAAACTCACTTTCTGCAAAAGCTTTAGCTATTTCATTTGTTACTTTTCAACTACCAGATAAAATTTCTCTTTCATTAAATTGTAAAAATGCATTAAGTTTACTTTTCCAATCATCCATTGTAAGTGGAATTTTTCTTTTTGCCTGATCTTCAGCATAGTCAAGATACATATTTACAATTCTATCTAATGCTTCTAATTCTTCTTTTGTAAGATAGTTTTTAGCTATAATAACATCACTTTTTATAATTTTTCAATTTGGAGAATTTTTCCAAGTAGTTAATCACATAAAATCTTTGTCTTTATTTGCTCTATTTAATATTAATTCTGATGCTGTTTTTCAATGAATAGCAAAATGTAGCTTATTTTGAACTGTAGCAAAGAATTTTTTAGTAGTTTCAGATTTAGAATCATAATCAAGAGAAGTAGTAAAAATATCAGTAATTTTTTGATAAAATTTTCTTTCACTTGCTCTTATTTCTTTTATTTCTAAAAGTAAATCTTCAAAATATTCTTCTCAAAGATAATTTCAATTTTTAAGTCTTTCTTTATCTAATACAAATCACTTTATACTAAATTCTTTCAAAATTCTATTAGACCATTTTCTAAATTCTATAGCCCTATTTGAATTTACTTTAAATCAAATAGCTATAACTGTTTCTAAATTATAATGTTTTGTATTATAATTTTTTCAATCATTTGCAGTTGTTAGGAATTTCCTAATAACTGAATTTTGTTCTAATTCTAAATCAAGAAAAATATTTTTTAAATGTTCGTTTATAGTAGGAATAGAAACTCAAAATAAAACTCAAATCATTTTTTGAGTAAGCCATATATTTTTATCTTCAAATCTAACCTCTATAGAATTTTCTCAATTTGAAGAAGTGAATATCAAAAATTCAGCTGTAGAATTTCTTATTTGTAAATTATTAGTCATTTCTATAAATCATTATACAAACTAAAATATTTCTCTATATTAATTTCCCAATCAAATATATCAAAAAATAAAAGTAATAAATCACTTTTATTAAAATTTACTAGAAATTTTTAAAACATGATTAAAAATCTTTTTTGTTAACCAATTACTTTTAAATAACTTATCTTGTTTTTTAGAACTTCATTCTAAAGCTCTATTTAATTCTTTTTTCAATTCTTCTTTTTTCATAATTATTTATAAATAGTATAATACTTTCACTTTACTAAACAATCTTCATTTTTATCTTTCCAATATAATATATCTTTTTTGTGTAATTCCCAAGATAGTATTTTATTTTTCAAAGAAATCAGTAATTATAAATTTCATTATGCTTTTTTCATAAGTGATAATAAGTTTTTATATTCTTGTGTTTCTAAAACTTCACTACTTCCAGAAATAGATTCAAACTCTATATCTGATTTATTTATCAAATATTCATATACTTTAATATCTATTAAAACTGCTTTAGGTTTATTATTAAACATTTATTATTTTATTAAATTATAATACTTTTTTATATTTTTATACTATTATTTGCCCAATAAACTCATCAAAAACAACAAATTCTAAATTAAAATCTCTGTATTTTTCTCTAAATAATTTATATTTACTTTCTTTTATGAGATTTTTAGAAAATTTCACTTCATAAGCCTTTTTTTCATCTATTATAAAATCAACTTCATTTTTTGCTTGAGTTCTCCAAAATTTTATATTTTCAAGTCAAAATTTGAATAAAAATTCTCTCCAAACTATATTTTCAAAATAAGCTCATTTATCAAGTCTAGTATTTATATTTTCAAAATTTTTTAGTAAACTATTTCTAAACCCTAAATCATAAAAATATATTTTTGGCATCTTAGATAATTCTTTTCTGATATTTGTATAATATGGTCTAATAATAGCAATATGAAAACTTTTTTGCATTATATAAATATATTTTTCTACTGTGGGCATACTTAAATTAAAAGTATTTGCTATTTCATTCATATTTAATAATTCTCAAGATTGACTGGCTAATACTTTCAGAATATTTAGAAATTTATCACTATCAACAATATTTGAATCATAAATATCTTTTTTTACATAGTCTAATGTAAATTCTCTAAGTCTTTCTATTTTTCTATCATTATCATCAAGTAAAACTATTTCAGGATATCCTCAATAAGTTATATATTCCAAAAATAAAGATTCTATTTTATTTTTATATAAAAGTGCTATTTTTTTATTTACAAATAAACTTTCTTTTATCTCTAATTCTTCTTTAAAATCAAGAAATTCTTCAAAATCTAGTGTATAAATATTGAAAACTTTTTTCCTTCAAATAAGACTATCTTTAAATTTTTGATCTATATAAAAACTACTACTACCAGAAACAACAAGTTTTATATTTTCTTTGTATTCATCATAAATATATTTTAAAAAATTTGTTGGATCTTTTAAATATTGAATTTCATCTATAAAAATTATCTGTTTATTATCTGAAGATGATCAAGTTATATCAAAAAGCTTATTTGGATGAATATTTAAAGTATTTTTTATATCGGGATCTTCCAAATTTAAAAAATATGTTTTTATATTATCTTTAAAATTATTTTTTAATTGTTTAAGTAAAGTAGTTTTTCCCACTTGTCTAGCTCAAACAAGTAATAAAATCAGATTATTATCAAATTCTTTTAAGATTTTATTATATATTTTTCTAGTTTTCATTTTAAAATTATTTAAGAATATTAAAATCACTTTTATATATTATTTAATATTTCGATAAAATCAAGTAGTTTTTATAAACTATTATACAAACTAAAATATTTCTCTATATTTTCATTCCAATCAAATTTTTCTCTAACTAAATCACTAGATTTTCAACTAAGATCTTCATAATTCAATATAGCTTTTTCAAGTCAATTTGCAATACTTTCTATATTTCATGATTTAACTAAAATCAAATCTTCTAAACAAGAAATTTCTCTAGTTCATCATACATCAGTTGCAACTAAAACACATTTTGATAAAAGTCATTCTAAAACTGTTGTAGGAAGTCATTCCCCGTAACTTGGATTTACTAAAATATCAATTGTTGGTAAAAAAGTACTTGCTATAAAATCCCTATTTTGAAATCATAAAAATTTTATATTTTGTAATTTATTATCTTTTATATATTTTTCTAAAATAATTTTTTCATCTCAATCTCAAAGTATATTTAATTCAATATTATTATATTTTTCACTTAATTTTCAGAAACTTTCAAGTAATAAATCAACTCACTTTAGTTTTACCAATCTTCAAACAAATCATATTTTTATAATTCAATTATTGTTTATTTTTGTATTTGGAATAAAATTTATTCAATTATAAATCACCTCTACTTCCCTATTTACAAACTCTTTTTGTATAAAACTCTTACAAGCTTCACTTATTGCAACTATTTTATCAGCTTTCTTAAAGATCCATTTTCAAATTAATCTATCATAAATATATGAAATCTTGCTTTTGAATTTACTTCAAAGTTTCACATAATCCGATCCATGCTCTATATGCACCCATTTTAATTTATGCCTTTTTGCAAATAATCATCCTAAAAAACTTGATAGAAAAAATCTTGTATGAGTTTGGATAATATATTTACTATCCCCCTTTAGTTCCCCCTTATTAAGGGGGATGTCTGATAAGACAGGGGGATTATTTAGGGATGGGTTAATAATTTTCAAAACTCTCCAAAACTCTCTCTTCCAAAATTTAGGAACAGGAAAATTTGGGATTATATCAAAAGCTGGTAAAATATAAACCTTATATCAATTTTTTTCATATTCTTTTATTCAGTCTTCTTGTCATACTGAAAAAACTATATTTATCACTTCTCCATAACCTAAACTAACATAAAAACTAGATAACTCTTCAGCTACTGTTTCAAGTCATCATTTATGTGGTGGAAAATATGGAAGGAATTGGATTATGTTTATTTTATTCATATTCTATTAGATTGTTATTTTTATTTAGTGCAACCAATGGTTGTAGGTTTTCAATCTAGTGTATTATATATTATGATATTATCTTTTCTATTTATTATTTTTACTTATAAATTTTTAAATTATTATTTTTCATCTCTTCAACTCAAAAATTTGCAATATTTGCTTTGTTTATACTCACTTTTTTAGATAAATCAATTTTAGATTAGTTATATTTTATAGCAAGTATAATACTTTCATCATGCTTTTTCATAAGTGATAATAAGTTTTTATGCTCTTGTATTTCTAAAATTTCTAAGCTTCAATAAATAGGTGCAAACTCTATATCATATATTGTAGTTTGTTTTATAGGCACTTTATTCATAAATTAATTCTAAATTATATTTTTTTGCTATTTTTAGCATATTTAATAATCTCAAAATATTATAATTTTCACCAAATATATAATCTATTTCTTCTCTAACTTTAGGAAATAAATCATAACTTACAAAACCCATTTATAAAAAGGCAACACTTCAATACTCATTCAATCTATAACAATATTCTCTTCTTGCTCAAAACTTATAAGTATAGCTTTTTTAAGCTTAAATTTATCCATAGCATCTACACATCCATCTATCTCTCTTTGATAATTTTCATTATTCAAATCATAACAAACTTGATATACCAAATTTTCTTTTTTATTTATTACAAAATCTGTCTCACTTCCATTTTTCAAGAAAAAAACATCTTCTCAAAACTCTCTATAAAGTTCTATAAAAACAGCATTTTCAAGCAGTTTTCAGTAATTGTCAGAAAAACTAAAACTTATAGCATTCAAAAAACCATTATCAAAAATATAAAACTTTTTAAGAGTTTGTTTACTTAGAGAATAATCAAATTTTGATAAACTTTTTCAAAAATATATAGTATCTAGATAATCTATAAAATTATATAATATATTTTTATCAAATTTGAATCACAGAGACTTTAGATTATTTCATATCTTATTTATAGAATATTCTTTTGTGGTAGTTTGTATTAGTTGTTTTACAAAATTCTTTAGTAAAGACACATCTTTCACTTTATATCTTTCTATTATATCATTATAAAGCATTACATCAAAATATTCTTGAAGAGTTTTTATTTTTAAATCATTTTCAAAGTTTATTATTTCAGGAAATCATCACCAGGTGATATATTCTTTTTGTAAGTTCAAAATATTAGCTTTTCAAATAGTTGAATGATAATTTATTTTTTGATCTTTAAATCTCAAAAATTCATCAAAACTTAGAGGCAGCACTTCAAAAGTCAAGCTTCTTCATCTAAGAGATGTTGCTATCTCTTTACTTAAAAGTTTTGCATTGCTTCAAGTAATAAATATGTTTGTAGTTATATTATCATAAAGTCTTCTTACAAACTTTTCCCATCCAATTATATTTTGTATCTCATCAAAGAAAAAATAAGTATTTTCAAGTTCTTTGTCAATATATAATTCTAGATAAGCATCAATAATAATTTGTAATTCACTACCATCAATGTTTATTCTTTCATCTTCAAAGTTTATATATACAATATTTGTTTTTTCTATTAAGTCTTTTAATAGTTTGTTTATTGTATTGAAAAGCAGATAACTTTTTCAAGACCTTCTAGGTCAGATAATAGAAATTATTTTTTTGGTATCTAGAGGAATATTTATATCTCTTTCTTTTCATATTTTAACCTCGCTTTCATGAAAGTCAGAAATAATTTGCTTAAATATATTTTTCATAATAAATGTTTATTTATGTAAATTCAAGAAATATTATACATATTATTTATGTGAATTCAAGAAATAATTTTATTTTTATTCTCAAAATGTTACTATCAACTGAGAATATATTTAATTAAGATAATAGCTTAATATAACAAAGGGCTAAAGCCTAATGCCATTAAGTTAAGGGAAATAGAGGTATATATTTTCTAATCCCTCCCTCTCGTACCTCGGGTACTCCCTTTGGAAAAGGGAGAAATAATATGATTAGTAATATAAATCCTTTTTAATCTCCCTTTTTCAAAGGGAGTACCCGCAAGGGGGAGGGATTAAAACCATAGTACATAATTTCTTAACTTAATGGTATTGGGCTAAAGCCCTCTGTTAACAAACTGATTTTAACTTTTGTGTAATATTTTGTCAACAGAGGGCTTTAGCCCTTTGAATAATTTATTTCAGTTGATAGTAACAAAATTTGATTGTTAAAACTAAATGCAAACATATTCTTGAAAAAATATACTAGTTTTTTAATCCATTTCTTTTAACCAGTCTAGTATATTATAATGCTTAATTCATTCATAATTATTTACAAATAAATTATCATTTGAAATAACTATTTTTCCCCATCAATCCTTGATACTAAGTAAATTTCAAAACTCTCTTTCAATAACTTTTTCATCAGATAATAAATAAGCTACTTGAATATATTTTTTCTCTCAATTTTTTTCAGCTATAAAATCTATTTCTTTTTCTCAAAGTATTCAAACAGTAACATTATATCAATTTGAAACTAAATGATTATAAACAATATTTTCATAAACTCATCAAATATCATCTTTTAAACTCAATCAAACCATACTATTTCTTATTCACAAATCAAAAGGATATGTTTTTTTTGTGATTTCAAAAAGTTTCTTTCATCTTATATCATATCTATTAACTTCATCAAAAAGATAAGAATTAAAACTAAAATCCATATAATTTAATATAGTTTCTGTGGAAGTTTTTATTTTTTCATTTTTTAAAAAATTTGAAATATTTTTTGAGTTTATCAAATTTCAAAACTCTTTAAATAAAAATTTATGAATATTTTTAAGCAAACTAGGATTTCTTATGTTTTCATATTCAAGTAAATCTTTTACAAAAATAGTATTATAAATTCATCTAAGATATTCTATTTTTATATTTTCATCACTTATATTTACAGTTGCAGGAAGTCATCAATATTTTATATATTCATTTAATAAGTCATTATCTATATCTTGATTTTTAAATAAGCCAAATTCATTTAAAGATAATGGAAAAATTTTTTTGGAAATATATCTTCATCTAAGATTTGTTCATATATCTTTTGATAAAAGTTTTGAATTAGATCAAGTTATAAAAATAATACTTTCAGGATAAGAGCTCCAGATTGATAAAATAAATTTTTGCCAATCTTGTATTTCCTGAATCTCATCAATTCATACAAAAAACTTATTTCAGACTTTGTTTTTTTCTTTCCATTTTAAAAAGTAATCATTTAAATCTTTATAATTTTCAATATTATCATATTCAAGCCATTCTTTATTTATATAAAAAATCTCATTTTCTTTTATTTTTTTTTCGTTTAATAATTTATTAATTATACTAAAAATAAAAAAACTCTTTCATACTCTTCTAGCTCAAACTATTATTTTAATAAATGGAGCAAAACAAAAATCATCAAAATCTTCTAAATATTTTTCTCTTGTTATAGTACTTTTTATAAACTCTTTTATTTTATTATTCATAATAATTTAAGTTATTAATAAGTTATAACTGAATTATATTAAAAATATATTTTAAATCAAGTATATATTTTTATTTTTCAAATAAATCATAATATTTTTTACTCCAATAAAAATAATACTGTTCTGCATGAGTTTCAAGTCATCATTTGTGTGGTGGAAAATATGGAAGGAATTGGATTATGTTTATTTTCATAATAAATATTAGAATTAAATTATTTCATCAAAATCAAAAACTATAAAATCTAATTCAAAAACATCTTTTCAAAAGCTTTTCTAATTGTCTGACTATTTGCAGTAATTTTTTGCTCTATTGAATCATAAAACCATACATCTATATCTACAAGCTTCTTTATTAATTCAAAATTTAATCAATCTCAATTTTTTGTTATATACTCTCAATCTTTAGATATTATTTTTGAAATATCTTTAAATATTTTTCCCTCTTCTTTTGTAAATATTTTTCTAAATTTATATAAATCAAATATTTTAGCATATTCATCTTTTATTAATTTTTCAACTCAAATTTTATAATCACCTGTATTTTTATAATCCATTAAACATTGCCATATTTCCCACACACTTCATCATAGATTTCCCCAAAAATACTCTACTATTTCATTATTTAGTCATTCTTTTTCTCAAAGCCAATACTCTACATCTTTTTTTTCTAAATGATCTATTAAATAATACTTAGAAGTATTTTTTAATTTAGCATTATTGTATAATTCTTCTATATAATAACTATCACTTGTAGCACAAATTACATGTGCTAAATGATTTACTTTTGTTAATCTTATAAAAAATTTAAATAATTCTTCTACTAATAATAAATTATTTTCTTTATCTATTATTATATTTTTTAAATATTGAAATTCATCTAAAATTATTACTGGTTTTATTCATCTTTCATTAGCTTTTCTTAATTTTCTTTCCATTACTTCAAATACATTTGTTTTTATTGCTTTTTCATCATCTATATCCCAACCAAAAAATCATAAATTTATTTTTATTCAACTTACTATTTCTTTTACTTTTCATTTTAAATCTTCTGGAAAAAATATATTTTTAAAATCTGAAAAATTTGTTAATAAAATTCATCTCATATCAATATATTGTATAGCATATTTATCTTGTTCTAGTTCATTTATTACTTTATTTATTAATGTAGTTTTTCCTGTTGATTTTGGTCAATATATAAACAAAATACTTGTCGGTGCATTTCATAAATAAGCATTTATATATTCTGTTTCAGCTACTCTATTTATAAATGGTGGTAATTCATCAAAATATTTTTTTGTCATAATTTTATTAGTTAAATTTTAATAATTTTATTATATTTAATTTTATTTTTTTTACAATCATTAGTTTTTCTAAAGTAATATCATATAATCCTTAAAAAACTAATAAAGATATGAAAAATCATCTCTTTATTTTTAAAAATTTGATTTATTTCTATTTGTGTATATAATAACAAACAATTGAGTTTATATTATAATTTAAACACAAATGAGAAATCAATATAAGATATTAAAACAAGTTGAAGAAAATCTTTTAAATGAAAAATACAAATCATATAAAAGAGATGATTTTTTTAAAATAGACTGGTCGAATAAAGTTATTTGAATTTTTTGAGAAAGATGAGTATGAAAAACTACTGTCTTAATACAAAAAAGAAAAGAGATTGACAATTCATTTTATTTTTCTGCTGACAATAGTGCAATAAAAGCAAATTGATTATTCAATTTCGTAATGTTTTGTTTTAATAATTTTGAAATAAAAACATTTTTTATAGATGAAATTTTCAAGTATGAAAACTGGAAGCAGGAATTAAAAAATATTATAGATTCTTTTCCTCAATTACATATTATATTTTCTTGATCTTCGTCTATGGCATTATATGATTGAGTAATTGATTTATGAAGAAGAGTATATGATTATAAAATAAATACTTTAAGTTTTAGAGAATTTTTAAAACTAAAATACAATTTAGATATCAAACAAATTACACTAAAAGAAATAATTGAAAATCATGAAAATATATCAACAATGTATTCAATAAAAATAAAAGAAATATATTTTGAAGAATATTTAAAAATGTGAGCTTATCCTTTTTGACTCGATATAAATTTTGCATCATTTATCAATTTATTACAAAAAACTCTTGATAGAATTATTTTGGAAGATTTACAATATATAAAAAATTTTCAAACTTCAAGTTTAGATAAATTATCAAAACTGATTTATTTTATAGCTAATACTTCTCCATCAGAATTAAGTATAAATCATTTGAGTAAAAAAATTTGAATTGATAAAAATCTTGTTGATAATGTTTTATATTTGCTTTCAAAAATATGAACAATAAATTTAATACAAAAGTGAGAAAAAGTTTCAGAAAAAGTAAGAAAAGAATACAAGATTTTTCTATGAGATACAAATAAATATTATGTAAACAACTATAATCCAGAAATTTGAACCATTAGAGAAGCTTTTTTTGTAAGTGAAATAAAAAAAATAAAAAATATAGAAATAACTCTTCCTCAAAAAAGTGATTTTTGTATTGAATATAATAATGAAAAATATATTTTTGAAATATGATGAAAAAATAAGCAACTTTCAAAATATCCAGAAAATACCTTTATCATAAAAGATAATATAGAAGTTTCTGAAAATAAAAAAATAATTCCTCTATGGCTTTTTGGTTTTATAAACTAATAAAGAGATAATAAGTCATCTCTTTATTTTTTAAATTTGATTTATTTACACTTTTCAATATAATAAAAACATATATCATTTAATAATAAATATTCACTATGATGAAAATATATAATAAAAGGCCCTTGTATATTGAAAAAATCAAGCCTTTTATAGATAAAGATATTATTAAAGTACTTATTTGACAAAGAAGAGTTGGAAAAAGTTATATTTTATTTCAAATAATTGATGAATTAAAAAATAATTACCTAGTAAAAGAAGAACAAATAATTTATATAAATAAAGAATTAAATGAATTTGATTTTATAAAAAATTACCAAGATTTACTAGATTTTATAAAAAAAGATGATTCTGAAATAAATTCAGAATGACTAATTAAAAAATATATTTTTATTGATGAAATTCAAGATATAGAAAACTTCGAAAAAGCACTTAGAGACATGCAAGCTTTATGAAATTATGATATTTACATATCTTGAAGTAATGCAAATATGTTATCAAGTGAAATAGCGACATTTTTGACTTGAAGATATATAGAATTTGAAATTTTTCCACTAAATTACATTGAATTCTTAGATTTTCATAAATTAGAAAAATGAAAAGAAAGTTTTTTGAAATATATAAAATTTTGATGACTGCCATATTTAAAAAATCTAGAATTAAAGGATGAAATAGTATATGATTATATAAAAAATGTTTATAATACTATACTTTTAAAAGATATAGTTAGAAGATATAATATAAGAAATATAGATTTTTTAGATAAACTTATTATTTATTTATCTGATAATATTTGAAGTCTATTTACGGCTAATAATATTTCTAAATATTTAAAATCTCAAAAAATAAATATTTGAACAAATGTTGTACTAGAATATTTAAATCATATAACTAGTGTTTATCTAGTAAATAAAGTAAAAAGGCAAGAAATAGTTTGAAAAAAAATATTTGAAATAAACGATAAATATTTTTTTTCTGATTTGTGAATAAGAAATAGTATTTTGTGATGATATAAACAAGTAGATATAGGGAAAATTATAGAAAATATTGTTTGGTTATATTTTAAATCTATTTGATATAAAATTCATATCTGAAAAAATAAAACTCATGAAATTGATTTTATAGTAGAAAAATGATCTGATATAAAATATATTCAAGTTTGTTATTTATTACAAGACGAAAAGACAAAAGAAAGAGAATTTTGAAATCTACTTGAAATAAAAGATAATTATGAAAAAATAGTTTTATCTTTGGATGACTTTATAGATTGAGATTATAAGTGAATAAAACATTATAATTTGATAGATTATATTTATAGTAATTAAAATATTTTCACAAAACTTTATATCAAAACTTTTTCTATAAACTATATTTAAAAATGTGAGTTTATCAATCTAAAAACACTCACTAACTCATTAACATCTCAATATAATTTTTTGTATCTTCTACACTAAAAACCTTTTTACTTGTAACTCATATCTCAAGTGGTGGATAATCATTTCATCCTGGAAAAATAGCATCTCAAATAAAAATCATTTCATTCAAATCTATTCATGAAATTTCTGATAATTTTTTTATTCAATAAGCTTTATCAACTCAAGCTCTTGTAATATCAATTGAAGTAGCTCAACCAATTAAAATATTATACTTTTGTAAATCTTTTAATATATAATTTCTAATCCTTTTTCTTTTTTCAAAATAAGGATCCCATTTATGTTTTTCTTCTAATGGAGCCTGTTGTCATAAAGCACTATAAGTTATTTGAGTTCATCTATCTTCAACAATTTCTCCCCAAGTTTTAACTGGTTTTAATTCTAAATCATTTATTGCCTTATCAAAAACACTCATTATATAAAATCTTTCCTCATTTGTAAAATCAAGAGAATATTTTTTATTCCATTCTCATTTTTCATATAAATACATTTTTGTACTACAAGTAGGACAAATATAAAGATTTGATAACAACTTTTCATCATTACCTAAAAAAGGGATAACTTGTTTTTGAAATTGTGGATAATCTCCACCTGAAATAATTCAAACTTTGTATTTTTCAAGTAATTTTTTAAAAAGTTCTACCATTTCTGAGTCCATTTGTCATTTAGATGGTGCTAATGTACCATCCATATCAAAAACTATCATTTTAAACATAACTTTTATATATTAATTATTATAAAATTTCCACATATTTTTAACACTTTCTTCAAGTGAAATTTTTGTTTTCCAATTAAGTATTTTATTTGCTTTTTCTGGATTACAGTAAACACTTGCTAAATCTCAAGATCTTCTTCAAACTATTTTGTATTTTATTTTTTTTCAAACTATTTTTTCTACAGTTTTAATTATTTCCAAAACTGAAACTCACTTTCAAGTTCATAAATTATAAGTTTCAAAAATTCCCGAAACAGGTATTTTTTCAAGACTATTTTCTAAAAGTGAATAAGCTTTCAAATGTCATTCTATCAAATCACAAACATCAATATAATCTCTTATTCAAGTTCAATCAATAGTATTATAATCATCTCAAAAAATTTTTACTTCATCTAATTTTCAAATTGCAACATTCATAACATATGGAAGTAGATTATTTGGAACTCATAGTGGATTTTCTCAAATAAATCAAGATTTATGAGCTCAAATAGGATTAAAATATCTCAAATTCATAACTTTAAAACTAGAAAAATTTGATAAATCTTTTAATATATTTTCAAGTAAAAATTTAGTTGTTCAATATGGATTTGATGTTTCTCAAGTATCATTATCTTCTGAAAGTCATTTATTTGTATCTTCTAGTAAAGATTTATAAACTGTTGCAGATGAAGAAAAAACTATTTTTTTTACTCAAAAATCATTCATTATTTTAAAAAGATTTAAGCTTCATTTAATATTATTATCAAAATATTCAAATGGTTTTTCTTGACTCTCTCCTACAGCTTTAAGTCATGCAAAATGTAATACTCAATCAAAATTATATTTTTTAAATATTTCATTTAATTTTTCTTTATCTCTTAAATCTAATTCAAAAAAATCAGGCTTATATCATAATATTTTCTTTATTCATTCTAATGTATCAATAGATGAATTAGATAAATTATCAACTATAACAGTTTTATATCAAGCTTTTTCAAATGCAACAACTCAATGACTACCTATATATCCAGTTCATCAAGTAATTAATATATTTTTTTTCATTTTATTAATATTTTATTATTTAATTTAATTAAGTATAAGAAAAAATAAAAAAATTCAATTTTTAATAAAAATTGAATTTTTTCTACTTGTAATATTCATTAAACCAAATAGCGAAATTTTCCACCCCCTTTTCTATACTAATTTTTGGCTTCCATCAAGTCTTTTTGTAAGTATATTCTATATCCGACCAAGTAGTTTTTACATCTCAATCTTGCATAGGTAAATAAATTTTATTAGCTTTTATTCATAAATACTTTTCAAGAGTATTAATCATATATTCAAGTTTAACTGGTTTATCATTTCATAGATTAAATATTTCATATTTATTTATTTGATCCAAAGACATAACAATTCAATCAATAATATCATCTATATAAGTAAAATCTCTTTGCATATCTCAATTATTATATATTTCTATTTTTTCTCATTTTTTCATTTTCAAAGCAAATTTTAACATTGCCATATCTGGTCTACTATATGGACCATACACTGTAAAAAATCTGAGTCAAGTAGTTGGTAAATTATATAAATGACTATAAGTATGAGCTATTAACTCATTAGTTTTTTTTGTTGCAGCATAAAGAGAAACAGGATTATCAACTTTATCCTCTATTGAAAAAGGTTGTTTTTCATTTTTTCAATAAACACTTGAACTTGAAGCATAGACAAAATTTTGAACCTTGTATTTTGCTGATAAATTTATGATATTATGAAATCAAACTATATTTGATTCTATATATGCAAATGGATTTTCTATACTATATCTTACTCATGCTTGAGCAGCTAAATTACAAACTTTATCTATTTTATTTTCTATAAAAACTTGTTCTAAAATCATTAAATTTTCCAATCCTATTTTATAAAATTTAAAATTACTATATTTTTCTAAAATATTTCTTCTAGAAATTTTTAAATTTATATCATAATAATCATTTTCAATATCTACTCAAATAACATTATTTCATCTTTCTAAAAGTCTTTTAGCTAAAAAAAATCATATAAATCAACTTGTTCATGTAATCAATATATTCATAAAAATTTTAATTAAATTATAATCATACACCATAATATTCAAATCATATAGTTTGTATATTTTTTTTGTCTAATATATTTTTTCAATCAAAAATAGTCTTATCTTTTAGATTTGATTTTAATTTATCAAAATCTTCATCTAAAATTCTTTTATCTTCAATTGCAATTACCATAAAATCACTAGTTTTAGTAACTTCTTCAAAACTATTTGAAATAGTTATAGGTAAAATATTTCTAATACCTATATTTAAAGAATATGAATATTTTTCAAAATTTTCTATAGCTTTTTTATTATAATCAAATACTTTTAATATTGCTCACATTTTTAATAATTTATTTATAATTAGTAAACTTCTTGATTCTCTTAAATCATCAGTATCAGGCTTAAAAGCTAATCCTATTATAGAAATTGTTTTCATACTTAAATCATTTCAATATTTTTTGATAATTTTATCTAAAAAATAATCTACTTGTGTATTATTAGTTTCATCAACTTTATTTATTATATCTCAACTTAATCAATTTTCATTAAATTGATGAATAAGTGATTTTACATCTTTTGGAAAACAAGATCATCAATAACCTATTCATGCATTTAAAAATTTTGATCATATTCTACTATCCATTCATAAAGCATTTGATATATCTTTTATATCAGCTCAAACAATATCAGACAAACGAGATATTTCATTTATAAAAGTGATTTTAGTAGCTAAAAAACTATTAGCAGCATATTTTATAAGTTCTGCCGTTTGCCAATTTGTTTTAACTATATCAATTCACTTTTTTGTAAAATAACTATAAACTTTTAACATTTTATCTATTATTTCTTGTTTTTCATCATCTTTAAATCACAAAACTATTCTATCAGGATTTAAAAAATCTTCAATAGCTAATCATTCTCTCAAAAACTCTGGATTTGATACAATAGAATTTTTTCAATCTAAAAGTTCATATATCATTTTATTTGTTCAAACTGGAACTGTTGATTTCAAAACTATTATTTCATTTCAAGTTAATAATAGCTTCAAACTTTGAATTACTTGACGAATATATTTTAAATCCGTTTTTCAATCATCATCTTGAGGAGTTCATACACAAAGAAATATTATATCACTATTTTTTAATTTATCTATATCAGTGGTAAAATCAATATTTTCCAAAGTTTCTTTCAAAAGTTCATCAAGTCAATTTTCATAAATAATAGGAATTCATTCTTTTAATTTATTAATTTTATCTTCAAATATATCCATTGAAGTAATATTATAGCCAATTTTAGCAAGTCAAACAGTTTGTATAAGTCATACATAACCAGTTCATATTATAGATATTTTCATATTTTTTTTATTAAAGTTTATTATGGTATATGGTTCTAATCCCTCCTGTTTTTAGTAGTATATGGTTCTAATCCCTCTTATTTTTAGTGGTATATGGTTCTAATCCCTCCTGTTTTTAGTAGTATATGGTTCTAATCCCTCTTGTTTTTAGTGGTATATGGTTCTAATCCCTCTTGTTTTTAGTGGTATATGGTTCTAATCCCTCCCCACTTCGTGGTACTCCCTTTGGAAAAGGGAGATTTTAGAGGTTGTTTTTTATTTTTAATAGTACATTTTTTATATCTGTATCTATTTCAGTGTTGGTAATTCTAATAATTTTAAATCATAAATTTTTTAATAATTCTTCTTTGTGTAAATCTAGGTTATATATTTCTTTTAAATTATGTATAGATCAATCAACTTCTATTACTACTTTTCTTTCATGACAATAAAAATCTGGTATTATATATCTATCTAATCAACTATTTTCAGTATATACATATACTGGTTTTTGTCTTAAAAATTTTACTCATAAACTAGAATTCTTTAAGTAATTCCATAAAATAACTTCTGAAATTGTCATATTATTTCTTAAATTACTAGCAGTTTCTTTAATTATATCAGGTATTTTCATTTATTTTTTATTATTTTTTATTATTTTTTTATTCTCCCTTAATCATCTCCCTTTTCCAAAGGGAGTACTCGCAACGTAGTGGAGAGGGAGGGATTAAATTATTCAATCAAACATAAGTAAGTAAAAATCACAAGAAAGTAAATAAAATTATAATATTTGTTTCATCAAAAAACATATAATCATTTATAATAGGTATAAATATAATTAAAAATAACCCTAAAACAATTATATCTTTTTTATAATAATCATTATTTGAATTAAAATTTATTTTATAATCATTATTAAAATTTAAAAAAAATAAATTTATAATTAATAAATAAGGTAATAAATAAAAAAATCATTCAAAATATAAACTAAATATAAAAAATAATATAAATACTATAAAAGATAAATTTAAAAATAAAATATTGTTTTTACTGAAAAATTTTTTAATATCAATATACATATCTATAAAAAAATATAAAATTCATATTAATATAAAATAAAAACTAGAAATTAAATAAATACTAGAAATATCAGAATTAAATAAATATAATAATAAAAAAATAAAAAACAATAATATTCAAAAAGAAAATAAATTAAATAAATTTATTTTAAAAGCAATTAGATAGATATATATCAATAATAATAAAAATAATACTAAATCTGAAATTAATAAATATAAAATTATACTATTAAAAAAAAGTAGAACAAATCATAAATTTAAAAATAAATTTCTAAATCCCATATTTCAAAATAATTTTTTAAAATAATTTGAAAAAATATTTTTAAAAGGTATAAATATTATTCAATACAAACTTATAGTTACATACAAAAAATCTACTTTTAAAAAATTTTGTAAAAACAATAAAAACAAAAAAGTAAAGGAAAGTAAAAAATAAATCTTTACAAATATTTTATCTAACATTTTTATATATTTAATTTTAATTAAACTAATAATAACATTTTTTATTAAAATGTCAAAATATTATTTGACATTTTAATATTTTATTTTATAATAAATATATATTTTATATCTTTTCTTTTTATATATTATGTTAAAAATCGAAAAAATGAAACATTTTTTATTAAAAAAATGAGAAATAATTATAACTATATGAATAGTTATAATTGCAGTAGTTATTCTATATTCTTATTTTTCATCATCTAATAAAAATACTAATGATGTAATGAGATATACTGATTTATTAAAAATAAATGATGAATTAAAAATATTTTATTCAAAAAATAATACTTAGTCCATTACCTGATCAAGCTGTAAGTATTACTGCTAGCTGAAATATTTTAACTTATCAATGATATGCTTGAAAAAATGTATTTGAAAATTTATGAATAAAAGAAATAAAAGATCCTGTTTGAAATAAAAATTTTAAACACTTAGAATATTATACTTATGCAACTGATGAAAAAAAACAAAAATTTCAATTAATGGCTTTTTATGAATTTGAAGAAAGTAATAAATATTTACCAATTCCACAAAGAAAACCATTTAATTATTGAGATAAAGTTTGAATTGCAATTGAAAATAAGACTTTCAGACCTATTCAAGAAACTAAACTATGATTTGATGTATTAAATACTCTTGATTCATATTCTATTTATATAAATAATGAAAATGTAATAATTTGAGATAAATTAAATCTAAAAATGTTTATATCTCATACTCCAGAATCTCAAGCATTATCATGTTTAGAAATAAGAAAAGCATGAATAATAGAAAGTGCTTACTATTATATAAATCCATTATTAAACTCAAATTTGAGAATACCAAAAATACCTTTAAAAGTATATTGTGATATGGAAAATGATTGAGGTTGATGGACTAGATTGTACTATAAAGATTGAAAAGAAACATGTTTTAACGAAAAACATTATTATAATTCTTTTATAATTGAAAAAATATTTACAAAAGATTTTGCAGTAAGTGATACATTAGAAACTATAAAAAGTGAATGATCATGGATTTTAAAAGATGTAGATTTTAGTCATAAAAATTTTGATTTTATAAAAATGGCTAATGTAGCAAATTGTACTACTCCGATTTGAACTTGATGGACTAGTGATTATAGTGAAGGTCATTTAACAATAGCTTGAACACTTTTAACTATGTGAAATTGGAAAAGTATGTTTTATGGTTGTTGATTTGAAAAAAAATTAACAGATAAAATTAGTTTTAGAATATGATGATGAGAAAAACATAATTGAGAATTTATTCACTGAAGCTGTAATGATTATACAGAAAAAGATAATTCTATAACTTCAAGATGGGATTGGAATAATACAAGAGTAATATGGGTTAGGTAATATAAAATTAATAATAATTTCATTTATAAAATAGACCTTAAAAAAAGAAATATATATTTTTTAATAAAACAATATGAAACAAAAAATATCAATAATTATACCAGCTTATAAAGAAGAAAAAAATATTTCTCTTGTTTATTTAGCATCAAAAAAAATATTATCTAGTATTTCAGATAAATATAATTATGAAATAATATTTATTAATGATGGTAGTAATGATTCAACATGGAAAGAAATATTAAAAATAGCTGAAAAAGATAATAATACAAAATGATTAAATTTAAGTAGAAATTTTTGACATCAACAAGCTTTAACAGCCTGATATATGAAAGCAAGTTGAGATATAATTATAAGTATGGATGCAGATATGCAAGATCCACCTATACTTATTTTAAAAATGATAAAAAAATGGGAAGAATGATATGAAATTGTTTATGCTAGAAAGAAAAACAGACATGATAAATTTTTGAAAAAATATACAGCCATACTTTATTATAAAATATTATCAAAAGTATCAGATACACAAATACCTCGAGATGTTTGAGATTTTAGACTAATAAATAAAAAAGTATTAAATTCATTTAAACAATTAAAAGAAAAAGACAGATATATAAGATGAATGTTTGCTTGGATGTGATTTAAAACTACTTTTGTAGATTTTGATAGACCAGAAAGAATATATTGAGAAACATGATATACATGGAGAAAAATGATAAAATTAGCAATGGATTGAATATTAAATTTTTCTACTTTTCCATTAAAAATATGAGCTATAATATGAGTTTTTATTATTATATTATCTATGTTTTTCTTTTTATATATTACATATGATTTTTTTATAAATTGAATAGATTACCCCCTTTATAAATGGATAAATATAGTTTTGTTATGATTTATGTGATTACAATTTATATTTATGTGGATACTTTGAGAATATATTTGAAGAATATATAATGAAACAAGAAAAAGACCATTATATATAGTTTCAGAAAAAGTAGGTTTTGAAAAATAAAGATATAACTCCTAAAAATCAAGATTTTCAAAAATAATTTGAACTAAAAGAATTATATGTTATAATTCTTTTAGTTATATTTTTTTATTACTTACAGAAATGAAAAATATATTAGTTCTAAATTATGAGTTTCCTCCTTTGGGTTGATGACAAGCAAATGCAAATTATTATATATTTAAGGAGTTTTCAAAAAATAAAAACTTCTCTTTTACTTTAATTACCTCTTCAAGTGATAAATATTTTGAAGAAGTTTTTTTTGATAATATCAAGATTTATTATTTAGATATATGAAAAAAATGACAAAATTTACACAATCAAAGTATAAAAAATTTACTTATAAATGCTTATAAAACATATAAATTATCAAAACAATTATTAAAAGAAAAAAAATATGATAGTATAATGTGTTGGTCATATCCTGCAATTGTTATATGATATATATTTAAAAAAATATATTGACTTGATTATATAACCCTACTTCGTTGATCTGATGTACCATTTTATGAAAAAAAGTGGAAAAATTTAGATAGATTTATTTTTAAATATTTTGCTCCTATATTTTGGAAAAATAGTAAATATGTAATAGCTAATTCACAAGATTTAAAAAAACTTGCATTAAATATATCACCAAATCAAGAAATAAAAATTATAACAAATTGAGTAGATTTAGAAGAATTTAATAAAGAAAAAAATAAAAGTAAAAATATTTTCAACATAATTTTTGTTTGAAGATTAACTGAAAGAAAAGGTATAAAAGAATTATTACAAGCATATAATATATTTTCAAACAATAAAAATGATGTCAGATTAAATATAGTTTGAAATTGAGAACTTTTTGAATCATCAAAACAATTTATGATGAAAAATAATTTATCAGAAAAAATTATTTTTCATTGACTTAAAAAACATAATGAAATAGTTAATATTTATAATAGTAGTGATATATATATACTCCCTAGTTCAAATGAAGGTATGAGTAATACTTTACTTGAGGCATTAGCAAGTAGTTTACCAGTTATTATAACAAATGTAGGTTGAACTAAAGAACTTTTTGATAAAAATGGTTGGATTATTGAGATATGAAATAGTCACGATATAGTAGAAAAATTAGATTTAGCTTATGATTTATGGTTAAATTGAGAACTAGAAAATTTATGAAAAAAGAGTTTTGAAATAGTTAGTAGTATGAGTTGGGAAAATAAAGCAAAAGATTTTATTAAATATTTTAAAAACTAATAATTAGAGTTTTGAAATTTGTAATAAATATAATTTAGGATACAATTATTAAAAAGTACAGATATTTTAGGAGTTAAATATAAATTATGACAAAAATATCATCAAATAATGAATATAAAAGATTATTATCAGAAAATAAAACAAATAATTTTGAATTAACTCTTGAAGAACAAAATTTACAACTTGTGCAAAACACTATAAAAGAAGACTACTTATTTGATTTTTTTATCTCTTTGAGATGAATATAAAGAAAGAGAATTAGAAACTGAACTGATAAAAAAATTAAAAGATTTTATTTTAGAGCTTTGAATATGATTTGCTTATATTTGAAATCAATACAATCTAAAAGTATGATGAGAAGATTATTTTTTAGATTTATTATTTTACCATACAAAATTAAAGTGTTATATAGTTAAAGTGTTATATAGTTATAGAATTAAAAATTTGAAAATTTTTACCAGAATATGCTGGAAAATTGAACTTTTACTTAAATATTGTTGATGATATCATAAAAGATAAAAGTGATAATACTACTATATGAATATTAATTTGCAAAGAAAAAAATTATGAAGTGGTAGAATATGCTCTTAGATGACAAACAAGTCCTATGGCAATAACTGAATATAGTTTTGATAAATTACCAAAAGATTATCAAAAAAATCTTCCAGATGTAAAAAAAATAGAACAATTTTTAGAAAGATTTTAAACCTTTTAACCCAAACTACCTATGACAAAAAAACAATACTACAAAGAAATAGTAAAAAGAAAAGCAAAAGCTTTTTTATGATTTTTTGTTAAATATATTCTAAAAGAAAAATGAATTTTAAAAAGAGTATGATGAGATAAATGAGGTTATTGGGAAAAGTTGTAAATGTTATTTATAAATTAATTAAAATTACAAATGGATGTACAAAATAGTGATTATAAAAGTTTCTTAGTTAATCTAAAACAAGAGATATTACAAGCAAAAAATAATGCTCTTAAATCAGTAAATACAGAGCTTATAAATTTGTATTGGAATATTTGAAAATCTATAATAGAAAAACAAGATAAATCTAAATGGTGAGATGATATTATTTGAAAACTTAGTAAAGATTTAGAATCTGAATTTTGAAGGGGTTTTTCTAAAAGAAATATCTTTAGAATGATTAAATTCTATAGTTTGTATAAAGATAATAAAAAAGTGGCACCAGTGGTGCCACAAATTTCATGGTCTCATCATGGTCTTATCTTAGACAAAACAAATTATCTTGATTGAAAAGATGATTTAAGAAAAGAGTTTTATATAAAGATGTCTATAAAAGAGAGATGGAGTAAAAGAGAATTAGAAAAACAACTTGATTTTAAATCTTTTGAAAATTGGATTTTGAAACAAACAAATTTTTCGGATACATTGCTAAATTTACAAAATAATGAAGATATCTCTTTACTTGTAAAAGATAGTTATGATTTTAGTTTTCTTGATTTAGAAGAACCTTTTTTAGAAAAAACTCTTGAAAATTTACTTGTAAATTCTATAGAAAAAACTCTTAAGAACTTTTGAACTTATTTTAGTTTTGTATGAAGACAAGTAAAGCTTGAGATCTGATGAGAAGATTTTTATATTGATTTACTTTTATATCATAGAAAATTAAGATGTTTTGTTGTTATAGAATTAAAAGCTTGAGAATTTAAAGCTGAATATACTTGAAAAATGAATATGTATTTGTCAGCTTTAGAAAAACAAGAAGTACTTGAATGAGAAAATATGCCTATTTGAATAATTCTTTGTAAAACAAAAAATAGAGTTATCGTAGAATATGCACTAAAAGATGTAAATAAACCTATTTGAGTTTCATCATATATAACACAAGAAAATTTACCAGAAGATTTAAAATGACTGCTTCCAACTGTTGAAGAAATACAAAGAGAGATGAATTTGTTGGATTAATGAAAATATTTTTAGAAAAATATAATTGGGATTATATAATAAAAGAGTTTAATATTTTAATAAATTAGTTATTTTATTATGAGGATATTACATATAATAGATAGCATGTGATTATGATGAGCTCAAACTGTTGTTAAATGATTATAAATTATAACATTACATAAAATCTATGTTATAAAATCTATAAAATTATAACATTATAGTGAGTCTATGTTATAAAATCTTTTAACTTTTAACCTTATATCTATGAACAAAAAACAATATTACCAAGAAATAGCAAAAAGAAAAGCAAAATCTTTTTTATGATTTTTTGTGAAATATATCCCAGATGAATTATTTATAAAAATAGTTTATTTTATGAAGTTTAAAAAATGGATTGATTTAGATAATCCTAAGACTTTTAATGAAAAAGTACAATATTTGAAATTAAAACAAACTGATCAAATATATAGTGATTTAGCTGATAAATTTAAAGTAAGAGAATATATAAAAGAAAAGCTGTGAGAAGAAGTTTTGACAAAATTTTATTGGTATTGAAAAGATCCAATGCAAATTCCTTTTGATACATTACCAAAAAAGTTTGTAATCAAATGTAATCATTGAAGTGGTTATAATATAATAGTTCCTGATAAAAATAAACTTGATATTAAACAAACTATACATATAGTAAATTTACGGATGAAGGAAGATTATCGGATTTTTAATAGAGAATTACAATATAAAAATATTGATAAGATGATAATTATTGAGGAATTTTTGGAGGATGAGGAATTTAAATATCCTATAGAATATAAAAGTTTTTGCTTTTGATGAAAATCTCTTTTCATTTTATTAGATTATAATAAAAAAAGAGCCATTTTTGATAGAGAATGAAAAAAAATGGATTTTGATATAAAATTTAGTAATTATAATTGAGAAGAAGAAAAATTTTATTCAATTGATAAAATAGTGAATTATTCCGAAATACTATCTAAATGATTTGTTTATACAAGAGTTGATTTTTATATTTCCAATAAAAAAATACTCTTTTGAGAAATAACTTTTTTTTCCTGAAGTTGACATTCAATTTTTTTACCAAATCATGATGAGTTAGATAAGAAGTATTGAAATATGATTTTATTAGATAAGTAAAAGAAATGAATAAAATTTTAATTGAGACATCATGGAGTTTTGCTACAAAAATAATTACTATGATTTTATTCTTTGGAATAAATATCTTTTTAGCAAGAAAAATAGGAGTAGAACTCTTTTGAGTCTGGAGTTTTTTATTCTCTTTTGTTACTATTGTTTCAATAATATCATTTTTTTGACTAAATTTATCAATAAAAAAATTTACAGCAGAATACAATGAAACAGAAAATTTAAAATCTTTAATAAAGGGCTGATTAACTTTGAGAGTAATTATTAGTTTTATTTTTGTTTTAGTAATGTTTTTTTTATATAAACCTATTGTTTATATTATTTGAAAACCTGAACTTGAAGTATTATTTTTATATAGTATTCCTTTGATATTTTTATCTGGTATGGTAGAATTTTTAAAATATATTTTTATGTGATTACACAGAATAAAATATAATTTTATAATAAATTTATTTGAATATTGATTAAAACTATTATTAATAATTCTTTTTTTTAGTTTCTCTATATCAATAACAAGTATCATATCCAGTTTTATATGAGCAATGTTTATTACTACAATAGTATGAATTTATTTATTATATATGAATTTTTATAAAGATTTAATTTGAAATAATAAAGATTTTAAAAAGGATATATTAAATTATTCTTACCCATTTATAATTATTGCTATATGATTTATAGCTATTACTGAAATAGATACTTTTATGCTTGGTATTATGTCTACAAATGAAGAAGTTTGATTTTATGCAGTAGCAAAATCAATAATACTTTATGCTCCACATATTACAACTGCTATTGCAATGTGAATTATGCCTATTTTTGCAAAAATGAATGATGAAAACAAAAAAGAATTAAAGAAAAAACTTATAAAGTTAATAAAGTTTAATAGTTTATTATTTACTTTTATAGTTTTATGAATAGTTTTTTTGTCTCCTTATTTAATCCCTTTTATTTTTTGAATTGAGTATATTTGAGCTGTTCTACCTTTACAAATACTTAGTATTTATTTATTTTTGTATGCTAATTCAGTTATATTAAATGATTTTTTAGATTATACATGAAAAAATAAAAAAAGAGCATATTATATGCTCTTAATTCTTGTATTAAGTATTATTTTGAATTATATTCTTATTCCAAAATATTGAGCTGTTTGAGCATCAATATGAACTAGTATATCATATTCAATATATTTTTTATTAAATAGTATTGAGGTTAAAAGAACTATTTCTTCCGTATTCAAATAACTGTATCTCAATATTTTTTAACCTCCCATATAGGTGGAGTATTATTTAAATATCGTTGTAAATGTTCAGTATTATATTTAAGTGTAAAATGATATGGTATTATTAAATAATCTGCATCATCGTATCAATATCTTGATGTAATATTAATAGTATTATTTTTTAAATCTTCTTTTATTGCTGAACTTATCCATCAATAATAAGCTATATTACTATTACTAAATATATCTTCATTTTTATTTATATAATCAATTGCATTTTTTGTATAGGAAAACCATTCCGAATAATGTAAAATATTTTTATTAAATAATTGATTTTGGTAAATTATAGTACTTTTTATTTCTCAACTTTCAAATTTATCATAAACAAAATTAAGTGTACTTACAAATAAAATTAATCATATAATATATTTATTTTTAAATAATAAAAGTAATAATATTATTATTAATGGATAAAATACCATTAAATATTTTCAATTTGCGAATAGATGAGGATATATTCAAATATCTGTTCATGATCTTACATATCAAATATAAAAAATTGCCATTAAAAATAAATATATACTTAAAATTAATAAAAAATCAATTATTGAATTTTCTTTAAATATTATATATAATAAGGATATAAAAAATATTAAAAATAAAGTGAGAGGCATAAAAATAATGAAATTTAACATTGAGAGATTAATGAAATCAATGATCAAAAGTTCTTTATAAGACTCAATATTCATTACAAAATTTAGATATATATATTCTTTATTTATTAATATATATATACAGTATAAAAATAATAATAAAGATAATAACTTTAAACATATCATAAAAAAATATTTTCAATATACTTTATATTTAATAATTTTATCAATATAATATAATCAAAATATTAATATAATATTTATTAGTAAAAATTTATCTACTGATGTTATGAAAATATATTCCGGATATATTAATAATAAAGGAGATATAACAAAAGAACTTATAATAAAACTAATCGTAAAATAAAAGAAAAAATATTTTAATTTATTTTTGTATAATGATATATTGTTTAAAGTTATTTTATTATCTATAATAAAATAAATAATAGGAGTTAATAGTATTAATGAAATTAGCCAATAAGACTTAAAAGATGTAAATGAGGCTAAAGAATAAAATATTCATGAAATTATTGCTATTTTATAATTAAATCATTTATATAATAAATGTATTATTCATAAAATAGGTATTACTATTAATAATCCATTTATACTATCATGATTTACAACTCTAGAATAAGCTTGAAAAAGAGGAAAAATTAATATAATAAATGAAGTATAATATGCAATATTTTTATTAAAAATTTTTTTTATAATTCAAAATATAAAAAAAAGAGAAATTAAATTAAATATTATAACTCATAGTCTTGATAAAAAAAAGTAAATATTCCATGAAAAAGTATTTGTTCAATATACTAAATTAAAATAAGGATAAGCTAATAATTGAGTATATATTTTAGTTAATCAACTTGATAAAACTATAGTGGTTCATTCTAAATTTAAACTTAATAATGAATTAAAGTATACAATTGTATCAGAATATAAATATGAAGAATTATATTGTCATAAATAATCTGGGACAACAGTATAATCTATATGTCATGGATATCCTATCCAACGAAATTCATCATTATAATAATCTTTTCATAAATCAGGTATTGTAGATATAAAAAAACATCATAATCAAATTAAAAGTAATCCACCTTTTACCCCCTCTCCATACATCCACTTAACCACCCCCCTCACCACAGGAATTTTATTTACTCTCGGAAACTTACTCCCAAACTCTTTTTTCCTCTCTTCCTCTTCAAACAATTCTTTCTCTTGCTCTTCCTCTATACTCTCAATTTTATCTTTATTTGCATAAAAAAGCAAACTCCCACTCACAATAGCAAAAACTATTATTCCATATTGAATAGCTAAAATATTATTTAATATTTTAGCTCAAAGTTCATAATTTTGTATATCAAATCAAAAAATAGAAGTACTAAATATTTGAGCGAAAACAAGAATACATAAACATGTAATAAATATAATGGAAAGATTATTAACAAATTGTTCTTTGGTAAAATTATTTTGCATTTTTAAAAGTTATTGTTATGAATTAAGTTTTTTAATATTTTCATTTAATTTTTTTATTATTTCATAAGTAGCAATTGCTATAGGTTTTGTAGCTGTTCTAAGAGAATATTCTACTACAAGTTTATTTTTTCTTTTACAAAGAATTATTCATACAGAAGGATTTTCAATAGAATTTTAGCATATATTTCAAATTTCTTTCTCAATATCACGAATTCTCTCAAAATTCTTTTATAAGATCTAAGGGAGAGAATTAGGCCTTTAGGTCATCCTATGGACAAGAGTTGGTTATTTTCCTACAAGTCTAATATTAAGTAATGAGATTTTGAAATATATATTTAAACTATTTCTCCTCTTTTTCAAAACTATCAATTATCATTTTTCAAAAAATAAATATAGCAATTCACAATATTATTAAAAGTGAAATTTTATTTGATAATATTTTTCAAAGAAACAAATTATCAAAATTTAGCTGTATATTTCCAATAAACATTAATATGATAAAAATCAATATTAATACAAAAAATAATAAAAGTTCTTTCATAAATTGACTTTTTAATAAATTATTATATAATATATTATACTTATTTTTTATATAATGCAAATATTTATGAAAAAAATAATATTTTGATTTATTAATAATTTATATTATAATTCTTTTAGTTGTACTTTTTTACTACCTATAGAAATGAAATATATAGATATTCAAAAAAAACTTGAAAAATTAAAAGTATTTTGAGTAGAAGATTTAAAAATACTTGATGATAAGTATGATAAATCAAAGGTTATGAAATGGAAAAAAGCTTGACATATAAAGCAAATAATAAGATGATATTATATTTTAGAAAAAATAAATATAAACCAAAATATACTTTTTAAAATCTCAAATAAAATATATTCTCCTAGTTATATTTCACTAGAGAGTGCTTTTTCATACTATAATTTAATTCCTGAACAAACTTTTATTACAACTGCTGTTTCTACAAAAAAAACTAGTTGTTTTAATACAGATATTTGAGTATTTGATTATAAAAAAATTAAAACGGATTTATTTTGGTGATATAATATTATAAAAATGTGAGAAAATAAAATATTATTAGCTAGTTTAGAAAAAGCATTGATAGATTATTTTTATTTAGATAGTAATATAAAAAGTATAGATGATTTCGAATTTCTTAGATTTAATAAAATAACTCTAAATGAAAAACTGGATAAATGACTATTAAAAAAATATTGATATATATTAAATAGCAAAAATATAATTGATAAAATTAATTTACTTCTTAAATATATTGAAAATGATTAACTTAGAAATATAAAGCTTTATGAAAAAAATAATATTCTATATACTACTTTCTCTTATATTCATTTATTGAATTTATTTGAGATATTATGAGCTATGAACTTGATCATTTTGGATAGATGAATGATATAGCTCTATTATTTCATATTTTTCTTATTTAAATGGTTTTGCTCCTTATTTAAATACTGAAAGATATGATTTTCAATATTATATTTTTACATTTTTTCAAACTCTAAGTTTTAATTTTTTATGAGTTAGTGATTTTTCTGCAAGAATCCCTAGTTTTATTTTTTGAGTATTAAATATAATTATTGTTTATATATTTTCAAAAGAATTATTAAAAAATAATAAATATAAAAGTTTATGAATAATATTTATTATGTTTTTATTCACTTTTTCTACATGGCAAATAATATGGTCTAGAGAAGCTAGATTTTATGAATTATTATCATTTATATATTTAATTAATATATATTTACTATGGAAATATTATATAGATAATAATAATTCATTTTATTTTCTATGGTTTTTAATAATATCTTTCATTTGAATAATATTTCATCCTTTTTGCTTTTGATTAATTTTTATATGATTTTTATGTGCTTTATATAAAAAATTTAAAAAGTATAGAGATATTTCACTTATTTTTATTGTATTAATTATTTATATAATTATTGATTTAAGTTTTAAATATATAAATATATGAAGTATTAATATTTCTAGTTCTATACCTCGCCTAAATAATATATGAGATTATAATTATATAAATTATTTATTTTTTTATATAAAAAGTATTTACTCTCAACTTTGAATAATATTTATATCATATATTTTTTGAATTATTTATTTTATTTATAATAAAAAGATCTTTGAATTTATAATTTTTTGACTAATTGTAATTATAAATATCTGATTTATATCTTATTGATATATGGCACATACTAGATATATGTTTCATATTTATTCTATAATAACCCTTATTTGATGATATAGTTTAGTTATTTTTTTTAATTATTTAATAAATAATTATAATTATAAATTTAAAAAAACTCTAATTATAGCTTCATTTATAATATCTATATTTAGTTTATACCAAACATATAGTATAAATTTAATACCTCAAAAATATTATTATATAGATTTTACATCACCAAAACCAAATTTTAAGACAACTTATAAGTATTTAGAAGAAAATTATGAAAAATATTCTATAATCTCTTGATTTCCTCAATTATGTTATTGGTATAATTTAGATAATCCTGAGATATGTAGTTATTCACTAAGATTAAATCTAGTATGAAATAAAAATTTAGAGAAAAATATAGAGAAAAATAAAAATGAAAATTATACAAATATAAAATATTTAGATAATTTTAAAAATATAGATAATCTGAATAATTATTTTTTTGTAATAGATGATTTAACTATAAAAAATATTATAGATAAAAAACTTTTAACCGATATAAAAAATAATTGTAATATGATTTATAAAGATATATGAAATGGTGAAAGTAGCAATTTTATATGAATTTGGAAGTGTAGATAAGTTTTTATTATAAATATTGATTTTTTGACAAAAATATGTTAAATAAACTTGACTTTTATTTATATATATATATAACACTTATATATTAATAATATTTTTATCAAAAAAGATATTATTAAATATAAAATTTTTACCTTTATAATGCTAAATTATATGAAAGATACTTATATATCAAAATTAACTAAAAATAGTTGATTTATGTTTTGAACTGTTATAATATTATTATTATTTCTTGTTACAAATCTTCCTGCAATAGCTTGAATCGTATGAATTTGAATAATGTGATATTGAAGTGATGGTGATTACAATAATCCAAGTATTAGCCTTTCTTGATCTATTCAAGTTTGAACATGAGAAACTTTAACTTGAGCGGTTGCTTTTAATACTACACAAGCAATTAATTTTTTAAATGGTTCTATTAATGTTATAATACCAAATGGTACTGAAATAACAAATTCTACTTGAACTTGATTTAATATTACAGAAATATCAACTAGTGTTTTAACTAGTTTACCTATTGCTATAGCTTCAAATGAAGAAGAAATTTGAAAAATATATTTTTGAATTAATTGATTAAAATTGAATTTTTCAAAACCTGTAAAGTTACAAATACCTGTAAATACAACAAAATCAACAGTTAAAATAAAAGCTAAACATTTTTGAATAGATTGATATCAAACATTTGCTTTAACTGATACATTAGGTTCTAGTTGTAATAATTGATATGCTAGCCCAACTGCAAATACTGCTAATGTAGTAAATTGAATAGCAACTATATATACTTGTTCAGCTTCTAGCTTTGTAGCTGTTACAGATAAAAATGTAGTGATTGTTTCTACTTGAGGTTGAAGTTCTGGTGGTGGATGAGGAGGTTGATCTTTATTAAGTAGAGATAATTGTCCAAATTGAGATTTTTCACCAAGTTATTATGATAGAAAATGTTGAGCTACTCCAGTAGTTTATGTAGATAAAGATTCTACTAAAACTGGTTCTTTAGTTTATACTGATGAAACACCTATTATAAATAATACTGGTTCTATAATTAACTGAAAAAAAATAAAACTTACATATAAATGAATTGATATATTAGTTATTGATTGATATGCAATATCTAAAAAAACTGCTATTGTTGCTAAAAAGATAATAGACAATAATAAGATAAGTTTTGAGAAAAAAGAAAATTATGTAAAAAGATTAAATGAATTTTTGTTGTCAAAATACGAAATTGATACACAAAATGAAAAACTTAAAAAACTTAAAAATAAATATATAAAACAATATTTTCTTTTAAGATCATTACATAAAGAAATTATAAATGATTTAAAATCATAAAAAAACACTTAATATTAAGTGTTTTTTTATGATTTTAAATCTCAACTAATCAATACAGAAATTTTATATTATAAAATCATTTTTTATCTTTAACTTTTTCATATACTGCCTTTAGTGTTTCATATCATTCAGCATGCTTTTTTTCTGATTTTAAAATATTTAATACTTCCATGATATCTTTTCAAGATCATAATAATTGTCAAAAATATCTATTTCTAGAATTACCAAAACATGTAGCGACAATATCTCAACCAAGAGAATAATAAGAAAAATCTAAATCTTTACTTCATCAATATAATTTAATTATTTCCTTCATTTCATCATAAAAATCTACTAAATAATATCCTATACTAGATTTTTCTAATCATTTTCATTCATAATATCATACCATTATAGCCATAATATTTTTTAAACTTCCATATAATTCTATGTTCACAATATTTGTTTGTATTTTTATTTTTAAAAAATTACTTTGTAATAACAATTTTATTTTATTTCAAATAACAATATTTTTTATTCATAAATCTGCTCAAAGCATTTTTCACTCAACGACTTCAGAAGCTATCATTCATCATGATAAAATAGAATAATTATATTCTTTTCATTTCAATATTTCATCAATCATTTCACTAATTGGCTTATTATATTTTATATCAATTCATTTTGCTAAATTTAAAATAGTAACTCCTGTTTTTAATTTATCTTTTATTGAATTCATACTAGATGAAATAAATTGTGTAGGTATTGCTATTATTAGTAAATCAATTTCTTTTATTATATCATTATAATCATCTATTATAATTACATTTTTTGGAAGTTCATGTCAAGGGAAAAAATATAAATGTTGTCTACTCTTTTGTACAAAATCTATTAATTCTTTGTTTAGTTCATAAACATATAAAATTTGTTCAGGATTATTTTCTCAAAGCATTTTATTTATAGCAAATCAAAAAGCTCAAAATCATAATGTAAGTATTTTCATAAATTTAAAGTTAAATATTTTTATTTATAACATTTTTTCTTTCCATAATAACATTATTATTAATGAAATTCAAAAAATAGCAATAAAAATATAATATATTACATTTTTATTTTCATCTTCAATTATATCTTTTTCTAAGGCTTTATTTATTAATTCTTTATCATTATCATTTATTTTTGTATCTACTTTTTTATTAACAGTAGATGCTTTTTCTTTTTTTGGTGTTTGATAAAAATTAACATTATATTCTCAAATATTTAGTTCTCAATTTTCTCAAGATATTGCTAAATATACTTTATAATTTCAAAATTTTTCATATTTGATACTCTTAGGATTTTTTCAATCAAATTTTTTTCAATTTCAAAAATCCCAACTATATTTTTTTATTTTTCAAATACTTTCACTTCAATCAAAATTTATACTACAAGTATCCATACAAGTAATAGAATTTCAAGTAATTGTTTTATTTTTTCATATCTGTCATTGAATAGTTATAATAGCTTTTAAATTATTTTTATTATTACTATTATTTACTACATTTTTTTCATCAATTTTATTTCATAACTCAATATTTGTAGCCCATATTCATACATTATTTTTTTTAGCTATTTCTTGTGCTTTTTTATATTCATCTTTATATTTAAAATCATAATCTAAATAAGCTTTTGCATAACCTAATTCTATTAACTTTTTATTAAAACTTTCTCAATTAACATAAACAAATCAAAGTAATCTAGCATATGAATCTCTAAAATTATTCGGATCTATTTGAATTTCTACTTCTTCTCCATTAATATTATCATTTACATAATCATGTGCTTCTTGTCAGAAATTTTGTACTTCCAAATTTGGATGTTTTGTTTCGGGACTATCTATTCAAATAAGTCTAAGTTTTTCTATTTTTTTTGAATTTAAAAATTGTATTTTTATTGTATCTCAATCTATTACTTCAATAACTTTAGCCATTCAAGAAAAAATATCCAATCTAGAATGATCTAAGTAATATCATTCTTTTACTTTAAAATCCCGACTCAAAGTATCTAACAATATATTATCACAAAATAAATTTACAGAATCAATATCATTATTTAAATTTAATTTAGTTTTTTCTTTATAATATCTTTTTATTTCTCATTTTTTTATTTTGTCACCTTTTTCAAAACTATAAGGCTTACTTCATCAATCTATTTTATCATCCAAACTACAACCATATAATTCTATAGTTTCTTTTGTTTTATTTATTATTTCAATATATTCCATATCATCACTTCAAACAGGATTTGGCATTACTTTATGAATAAGAAGTTTTATTCACTTTTTCTTTGGAACATATTGAGGATCATTATTATTTTCTGTGGTACTTGAAATATTTTTATCTATTTTTGTATTATTTTTTGATTTTTCTTCATTTTTTTCTATATCTTTTTTTTCTATATCTTTCTCAACAAGAAAATTTGTAATTTTTAATTCATTACTATTAAAATTTGAAATATTTGAATCTTCATAAACTTTTAATTTTATTAAAAATTCTCAATTAGTATATTTAACATATCAAGGATTACATTTTTGTTCAGTTCAAGTAGCATAAGTCCCTTCTCAAAAATCCCATAAACATCTTTCTTTTGAATTTTTTGTTTGATAATTTAAATTTATACTACAATTTTTTTTATTAGTACATTCATTTTTATCATTTAATCAACTTTGAATTATTATTTCAGGTTTATTTATTTTTATTAAATCAGTATTATTTATGGAACTAGTATTATCAGTATAAACATTACTTATATAAGTATTTGATGAAACTACTACAGGTTTTATATATCAATCATTTATTACTTTAAATGTTTTTTCTGAAAAAAGTGTAGTATCTGTTTTACTTATTATTTTGAATTTAAAATAATAAGTTCATTTAGGTAAAATAATTGTTGTTGGATTACATTTTTTTTCTTCTCATGTAATAAATCAAAAATCTAATTCACATAAGTAATTTGATTCTTTAAAACTTCACACAAAACTATTTCTTAAATCTATATTTATCTTACACTCTTCTTTACTTGTATCACAATTATAAACTGAAACAATATCGTCTTTTTCTAATAAATAAGTTGGTGATTGAAAAGTATATTCTATTTCTGGAAATAACACTCCAGAAGATGAATTAGTATTTCATATTTCTTGTTCTATTTCTTGTTCTATTTCTTGTTCTATTTCTTGTTCTGTTTCTTGTTCTGTTTCTTGTTCTGTTTCTTGTTCTGTTTCTTGTTCTGTTTCTTGTTCTGTTTCTTCTGCATTATTTCATTCTTCTAATTGATTATAAATAACTATTATTTTTCCTTTTTCACTTGTTAAATAACTAAAACTATCTATTAAATTTCAAAAATTATCATAAAGAAATAGTTCTTCATCTGTATTATTTAAAAGTATTTTTGTTTCTGGTCTATAATATTTTTTCTTTTCAAAAGCATTTAAAAAATATGTTCAATCAAAAATAAATTCTTTATTACCTTTATCTTTTAATATATATCAACTTAAAAACATTACTTCAGGTGTTGAATTGAATAATTCTATGTACTCTAAAGTTGAATCATCTGAAGTATTTGGAAAAATTTCAGAAAAAAATAAATTTCAAAAAACTTGTTTTAAAACAATTATAAAAAATGTAATAAATAATACTATAAAAATATAAATTTTTCTAAATTTCATAAATTAAATAAATGATATAAAAACTTATACTATTTGTTTAATATTAATATAATATTAAATTATCTAAAAAATTTTGTCCATAAAATTCTAAGAGCTATATTTATAGCATTACTTGAAGATTGTCATTTTTTTAGTGAATATTCTGTATATTTAATTGTAACTGGCACTTCTTTATATGGTATTTTTTTTATAGAAATTATATCTAATATTTCAGAAGCATGAGTCATTCAATCTTGAGTAATTCTAATTTTATCCAAAGTTTTTACTCTAATAACTCTATATCAATTATGAGTATCTGTAAGATTTATATTACTAATAAAAAAAGTGAACAATATTCATAATTTTAAAATAATCCTCCTCATTAAAGGAATTCAAACTTGTTTTTTTCATAAAAATCTACTCCCTAAAAGTACTTCTATACTATGATGATCCTTTAATATTTTTTCAAAACTTTTCAAATCATCTAAACTATGTTGTCAATCAGCATCATAAGTAATAACATAATCTACTTTTCAGTATCTTCTAACATATTCGAAACCAGTTTCAAGAGCTGCTCATTGTCATCTATTTTTATAATGATTCAAAACAATTATTTTATCTCATAATTTATCTAAATATTCTCTGGTTTTATCCTTTGATCAATCATTTACTACTAAGATATTTTTATATCAATTATCTAAAATATTTTTTACAGTTTCATAAACAACCTTTCATTCATTATATGAAGGAATTATAAAAACTTCTTTTCAATTAAATTCTTTTTTAGGAGAAAGTTCTATAGCTATTCATCTAACTAATTCAGTTAAATCTTCTTTATTTTCAACATGTTTAGATAAAAGTAAAAGTACAAAATAAAATAAAAATATTATAGAACCATAAACTAGTACATCTGCTCATCTAGCTATTCAAAAAAACTTTCATAAAGAATTTAAAATATTAGGAAAAAATGTAAAAGTCAATAACCCCCCTCACATTCAAATAAAAATTAAAAAATGAAGTGCATTAAACTTCTGTTTTTTAGCTATATCTATAGCAAGAATTAATATAATAATTCAAGAAATTGTAAAGAAAAAATCTAGTAAAGTCATGGATTTATGGAGTTAATTAAATAATTAACCCTAACCTGAATCCTTTCCCTTAGATAAGGGCAAGAGGCTACAAAATATATTAAAAATGTTCCTCCTTCCATTAGGCTTAAGGGAAGGAATTCAAGGATGGGGTACTTAATGTATTGGGAAAAAGATTATTATTTGATTATATAGATTTCTCATTTTTTTCAAATAATTCTTCAATATCTTCTCTTATTTGTGAAATAAGGCCTAAATCTTTCAAATCTGCAACCTTTAAATCTGGTACTCAAGATTGTTTTAAACCATAAACTTCTCCAGGTCATCTAAGTTCTAAATCTATTTCTGCTAATTCAAAACCATTATTAGTAGACTCCATTGCTTTTAATCTATCTGTTTGATTTCAATTTGTAGGAAATAAATAACAATACGATTGATATGCTCATCTACCAACTCTTCATCTAAATTGATGTAATTGTGAAAGTCAAAATCTTTCTGCTCATTCTATACACATTATTGTTGCATTTGGAATATTAACTCATACTTCTACTACTGAAGTACTTGATAATATTTGAATTTTATTATCAGAAAATTCTCTCATTGTTTCATCTTTTTCTTTTGGTTTCATTTTACCATGCAATAATCATACTTTAAAAGGATGAAATATTTCTATTAATGTTTCATATGTATTTACAGCATTTGCTAAATCCATTTTTTCTGATTCTTCTACTAAAGGAGATATCCAAAAAACTTGTCTTCATTGTTCCAATTGAGATCTTACAAAAAGCTCTATTTCTTTTCTTTGAGTTTCATTTTTAGCTACTTTTGTATAAATATTTTTTCTTCATTTTGGATATTGTGAAATAACTGATAAGTCTTGATCTCAATATAATGTCAAAGCTAAAGTACGAGGTATAGGTGTAGCAGTCATATTTAATACATGTGGTGAAATTAATATATCTGAATTTATTCAGCTAACATATTTTTCTAAAACTTCTCTTTGTTTAACTCAAAATCTATGTTGCTCATCAACAATTACAAATCATAATCTATGAAAAAATACATCTTCTTGAACTAAAGCATGTGTTCATATAACTAAATCTATATTACCATTTTTAATATCTATTTTTACTGCTTCTTTTTGTTTTTTAGTCAAACTACCAACAAGTAAATGTGAACTAATATTATATTTAATAAATAAATCTTGCATTCATTCAAAATGTTGTCTTGCTAAAATTTCTGTAGGAGCCATTATTGCTACTTGAATACGAGAACTGCTTCTAAAATTATGTAATCCCCCTATCTCAACCTTTCCCCCCAAGGGAGAAAGGAGTAGAACAATTTTATTAATTACATTTTCTAAATCGTTCAATATTTCATCATTTTTAAATCTAAGTATTTTAACTCAATATTTAGAAATTAGTTCATCTCTTATTTCATCATATTCCTTTTGATTTTCATGTATTTTTCAATCTAATTCTATTACTATTTTTGCCTCATCACTATAAAAATCAGCAATATATCTACCAAATGGATGTTGTCTTCTAAATTTAACTCATTCTAATCGTTTATTTCTCAATAATTCCCACAATATATTTTCAACTTGTGTAGAACGTTTTCTTAAATCCTGACTCAACTTTGTAATATAATCTTTTGTATATTCTACAAATGAACTATCCCCTTTCTCCCTTGGGGGGAAAGGGTTAGGGATAGGGGGATTTTCTATATTATTAATTGAGAGAGAAACTTTTCCACTCTCAATAATAGCATGTATACTAGCAATCAATGCAACTGCAGTTTTTCCAGTTCATACATCTCACTCTAATAATCTTTGCATACTATGAGTTTTTTCCATATCTTTTAATATTTGAAAAAGAACTATTTTTTGATGATCTGTTAAATCAAATGGTAGATTTGAAATAATATCTTTTATTAATTCAGGATTCATTTTTATAGACATTGATTTACCTTCTGTATTTTTAAATTTTTCATATTTAGTAGAAATAGCTTTATAATTTATTTCAAATAATTCTCAATATGCAAGTCTATGTTTTGCTAATTCTATATCATGTTTATTTTTAGGAAAATGTATTTTATAAATTGCTTCTTTTTTTGCTATAAAACTATATTTTTTTATTATAGATTCGGGTAAATCTTCTACTATTTCAGATACATACTTTTTTAATAATTCTATTTTTCAAACTATCCATTTTGTAGGAATATAATTTATATCAGAATAGATAGGAACTATTGATCATAATACTTTTGATAAATCAGTTTCTACTTCTGGTGATTGAAATACAACTTTTCAAAAAGTGTATTTTACCTTTCAAGATACAATGATTTTTTTTGAATGAAAAGCAGTAAGTGTTGTAGCTAAATATTTTCTATTAAACCAAACTGCTTCAGATAAAAAGCCATTTTTATCTTCTAAAACAGCCTTGGAAAGTAATTTTCATCATCAAGTTTTTGTAGTATTTATAGAAATAAGAGTTACTAAAATAGTATTTTTTTCTTTTATATTAATAAGTGAAAAATTGTCTAATACATTAGTTCTATCCTCATATTCACGAGGAAAATGATTTAATAAATCTAAAGCACTAGAAAAACCACCTTTTTCAAGTGCTTTTATATAATTATCCGTAGTTTGTAAAAGAGATTTTGTTAATGGTGCATCTAACATAAATTTTATTATAATTTTTATTATATACAGATAATATACAAGTTTTAAAAAAAGTCTAGTAAATAATAAAAATATTTATTAAAATTTGATTTTTAAATAAATAAAATTAATATGTTTATACTAAAAGTATTTTGAAAATTAAATAATTTAGTTTTTTATTCTTTAAAAATCTAAATCCATCTAAAAATATAAAAATATTTAACCTTATAATTTAATATATAAAATATAAATAATGAAAAATATAAAAATAATAAATAAATGATTTACTCTTGTAGAATTAATTGTAGTAATGACAATAGTAACTGTTCTTTCTACAATATGATTTATTAGTTATACTGGATATTTAGAATGAGCTAGGGATTGACAAAGACAATCAGATATTTCTACTATAAATACTTCTATAAAACAATTATCCATTAAATGATTTAATTTAGTTATGTTAGTAGATGATAGTAAAATCAATAGGACTTGAGAGTGAGAATTTTATAATGCATGAAAAAATTTAACATGAAATTCTTGATATAAAGCTTGATGAATTAATTATAATTATTTAATTGATATAAGTGAAGAATTAACGGATCCGAAAAATTTTCAAAGCTATATTATTTGAGCATATTGAAATACTTATGAATTAGCAACTACTTTAGAAGAAACAAATACAAGTTATATATTAAGAAATAATAAATTAAGAACATCAAACTGAACATTATCTAACCTAACTTGATTAATTGATACAATAAATAATTCAATAACTCTTTTAAATAGAGAAGATGGTGTAAAATATAGAATATGAGATTTAATATGAACTTGAGGTACAAATTCAACTGAAATTATAGACATAATATGAGATAAAATATATTTATCAAATATAGCATGATTTAGCAATATAGATATAATAAGATTATTTAAAGATGATACTTCTTTAATATGAAATGTATCTAATTGAGATTGAACTTGAACTGATTGTATAATAACTACAAATGTTTGAGAAAATAAATGTCCAATAGAAAAATTAAATAGATGACTTATTCCTTATAAATTTAATTAATATCTAAATATCAAAAATTATCTTTTTTATCTATAAAAGATAATTTTGCTTTTTTAACTTGATTTTTTATATTACTATTAAATCAATAAATTAAACTTTTTCAATTTTTTCAATTGATTATTTCTAATTTATCATATTTTTCTTCTAAATTTGCAAAATTTATTCAAATAATATTAGATAGTATCAAATCATTTTTATATGAATTTGATACTATTTTTATATTTCAAGTTATTATAGAACCATTTAAATCTTTTATATAAATAAATGTCGAATCTATTTTTTCTTTATTTATAGATAAAATTTTATCTGTAGATCAAGATCAATTAAATAAAACATTTTCTATTTTTATTTCATCTCAATTATCCAATACAATATTTTTATTTGAGGAAAATATATTATCACTAGATAAATTAAAATAAACACTATTATTCTCTAAATACATAGAATTAATAAAAAAACTATTATTATTTTCAAAACTATCATTATATAAATAATAAAATCAATTGAATTGTTTATCAAAATATATTATATTTTGAATATTATAGAAATTCGAACTTATTTTATTGTCTATTATTGTTTTATTTATTTTATCAATATTTGTTAAAGTATCATTATATGAAAAAAAATCTGAAATTTTCATAAATCAAAATCATATCAAAAAAACTATTATTGTTATTACAACAATTAATTCAACTATTGTAAATCATTTTTTAATTTTATACATGAATTAATATAATTTATATAAATAATTTGATAATTTTATATTTCAAATTTTAAAATCTTTATTTATACTTAATTTAGTATTAGATTTTCAAATATTAAAATTTCACTCTAATTTATTACTAGGTAACTTAACAATATTACCATACTTATCCAATCATTGTAATAAAAAAGTACAACTATTAGATGCTATAAACAAAATCTTATATTCATAATTTAATTTATCAATTTCTCAAAATCAGTCTTTTATTCTATATCTATTAGTGTATATTTTTTTTTCATTTTTTAATACAATATCATCTGATACAAATTTATTTCAATTAATATCTTTTACATCATCTCCATTTATATTTAAAATATTAATTACACTATTATCTATATTTTTATTTAATACTAAATTATATTCTTTTGATCAAATAGATCAAGATAATGTAGAAATTGTATTATTATTTAATAAAAAATTCTGCTTTATTAAATTAGAATTATTATAATATACTCAAGTAGAAAAATAAACATTTATTATATTTTCAAATCATTTTTGCTTTACTGCATATAATAAAGATCTATTATCAATATATTTTAATAAATTTTTATTATTTATAATAGTATTGATATCTTTTTTTTCCCATTTTAAAAAAGAAATATTAAAATCACATTTATTTATAGAATTATTCCAATACAAATCTATATATTTTAAATTATTTAAATTATTATTATATTCTTCATCTTGTGTTGTTAATGATAATTCATAGAACTCTCATTCATCTAAAAAATATTCAATAAAATCTTTGTACCTAGATACAAAATTATTTTTATCAAAATATTTAGTATCAATATAATGAATATTTTTAGAATTATCAAAATAATTTACAATTATTTCCTCATCTAATCATTTATTATATCAATATATAGTATAATAATTTTTTATAGAATTATAGTTTTCTATATTTGAATATATATATTCTGAAATGAATAAAATATTAGTAATTAATACACCAACCAAAAGTATTACATAAATATATATTACTCATTTTTTATTTATATTTTTCATTTTAATTATATTACTTTATATTATTTGAAATTTTTAAATTATAATTATTTACTCATATATTATAAACTATATTATTTTTTTTATAAATAAATTTAAAATTTTCTATTTCTGAATTTCATAAATAATCATTTTTTAAATTTAATGATAATGATTTAAAATCAAAAAAACTAAAATCATCATTAATTATAAATAAATCTGATGGACTAAGTAACATTAATTTTTTATCAAGTGTATTATCTAGAATAATATTATTTTCATCTATTACAAAAAAACTATTTAGAATTCATATTTTAAATTTATTTTTATCACCAATATTAAAAGATTGTAATTCTCAAATAGGCTCTATTTTAATTCAATCAAAATATAATCTTTCTCAATATTTTACAAAAAAGTTAATTAATTGATTGTTTCAAATTCAATCAATTATAAATTCTTTTTTACTCCATTTATCATTAACATATAATAATTTCTCTTCTATATTTCAAGTTCAAGTTTGTATTTTTAATAATGGATTAATTACATCTGAATAAATAATATTATCTGAAGATATATAAAAACTTAGTTTGTATTTTTCTCAAAATAAAAAATCTTTTATAAAACCAAAATTAAAAAATCAATTTGTATATTCAATTCATCAAGATAATTTATTATTAAAATTTTCCAAATGATAATTAATAGAAGATCAACTAAGTGTTATATTATTTCATGAAGGTCCTATAATATTTGATAATATTTTAATAGTATTTCAAGTTCAAGAATAACTTATATCATAATTAATTAATAAATCTTTAAGATTATCTATAGTTTCAGATAAATTAGTTCATATAGGTACCACTACATTTGATAAATTATAATTTAAAAATCCATTATCAAATTCAAAAATTTTATCTCATATATGCAAAGTATCTCAATCATTCATATTTGATATAAAATTTATATATCAAGAAGCATATTTTCACTTAGTATTTACAGATAAATATGCATTTCAAGAAATTGGATAAAAATATTCATCACTAGTTTTATAAAATAATTCTGAATCAGGAATAAATAAATCATTATTATCTCATACAGAAAAAATATCATTTTCTATATCTCAATTCAATAATATATTTTTATCTAAATTTCATAAAAGATTTACTATACTATCATCAAAATCTCAAATAATATTATTATTTCAAAAATTATAATCATATATTATACCATTTTTTGAATCATTAAAATAAAATCAATTAGAATGAGATAAGATATAAGAATTAAAAAAATTTTTTGAATATTTAGAAAACTTATTATCTATTATATTATTATTTAATTTCTCTATTCATAAAATAGTTGTTAAAGTATCGTCATTTTCATTATAATATCTTATTTTTCAATTTAAAACATCTCAAAAAATCAATCAATTTGATACTTTTATTAATGCTAAAGGTCAATTTATTAATAAATCATAAGAAAATCAATTATCTAAATTAAATCATCTATTTTCACTTCATAATAAAGTATAAATCTTATTATTTAATAGATCTATTTTTCTTATTATATTATTATGTGTATCTGATAAATAAATATTATTATCATAAAAAACTATTCAAGTAGGATAATCAAATAAACTTTCAGATAAGTCTGTTCAAATAATTTTAGTTTCTCATTTATTATAACCACTTTTAAATTCATTTCATGCAATTTTTCATATATTTCAATTTATAATATTTATAGTTCTTATTAAATTATTTCAACTATCAGAAATATAAAGAGTATTTTCTCAATCATATGTAATTCAAGTAGGAGTATTAAATAATCATTTATCTAAATTATTATATCAATACTGCCCTTTTGTTCAGTAAACTAAAATACTATCATTTAACATTATATCATATTTATATATAGTATGTTCTCAAGGATTAGTATAATAAATATTATTTCCTACTTTTACATAATCTGAATATAAAAATGTGTTTTTAACTATTATTTTTCATTTTTTTTCTCAATTTTCTAATATTTTTCATTCATTATCTCAAAGATAAATAAAACTGTATGGAAAATCTCAATTTTTATTTGCTAAAGTTAAATATGAATTTGTTCTTTTATAAGTTCAAGAAGAATAATTTGAAAGCAATTTAAAAGAATTTGTGATTTTATTATTTAAATAAAAATTATCTAACATAAAAGATTGCTGAAATTTTAATTTATTTTTTTGTTCCAAAAAATGATTAATAAAACTTGGAGCTATATTTAATAATATCATAAAAACAATAGTAATAATAGTTATTGTTACTATTAATTCAACAAGTGTAAATCAATTTTTATTTTTATTCATTATAATTTTGATAACGATTAATATCTCAAATTTTACTTTCTATAGAAAAACTATCTATAAAATAATCTCATTCATATGATAATGTTGTAGATTTTATTTTTAATAATGATGAAAATCATGTATTTGTGTTAATTTCTCAAACAAGATTTGGTATATTTGGTATTTCTACTCATAATCAAGAAGTAGAATCTGAAATTATACTTAATAAATCATTTTTATTAGATTTATTTTTTATATTTTTTATATCTCAAAAAGGATTTATAAAAATATCTGTATTTTCATATGGAATAGGATTTCAAATAATATTTATCCATATTTCATTATTATTACTTCAAGAAAAACTAAAGGAATAATTATTTCAAAAATCGATTCAAGATAATTCTTTCTCTATTCATATTAATTTAGTATAAAAGTTATCCTGAAATATATAATTAAAATCACAATTTAATATACTAATTTTATTAATTTCATTACATAAATTTAAATAATTTTTATTAATATCATCACTTATTTGAATAGGAATTATTCAAGTTCAAGTTAAAGATGGTAATTCATCTACAAATTCAAATATATAATTATTTCAATTATTATTTACGAGTAGACTATCACCATCAGTAATAATTGAACCTGAATTATATTCTAATATTTTTGAATATCTTAAATTTTTATTAGATAAATTATCTAAAATTCAATCACTTGAAACTCAATTTATATTAAAATAATTTACATCCAATCAATTAGATAATAAAGTTAAATTATTATTTTCAAAATCTCATAATAGTACCATGCTATTATGATTATAAATTTCATCCGTAAATTTAAAAATTAAATACTCTCCACTTAATGTCTTTATTCTATCTATATTTTTTAAATAAAAATTATTTTCTATATCTATATCTATTTTTCTATAAAAATGAATACCATTAGTATTATTAGTTATTTCTCATAGATTATCTAAAGGTCATTCATACTCATTTTTTATATCATTAATATTACATAAATAAATATCACTTAAATCATCCATTATACTACATTTATTATTTGAAAACTTAAATGTTCCCGTTCAATAATCATTTACAAATTTTTCCCATCAATTAAAAGGAAAAGATACAAAGTATCTATTCCTTATATTTATAATTTCATCAATTGCTGTTTTTGACATATTTAATCAATTTATATTTGAATCAATATGTGATATTATATTATAAAAATTTCCTAATGCTTGATAAGAACCTAACAAGAATAAAGATATTATTAAAATAGAAATAATTACTTCTGCAAGAGAAAATCATATTTGCTTTTTTTTCATCTCAAATAATTAATTATTAATTACACTTGTATTAGTAATATTTTCATTATTAATACTTTTTATTATTAAACTTCAACTATTATTAGTATAAATATTTTCAGTAAAATATCAATTATTATTTTGTTTAATAATAAGATTTTCAAATAAATCATAATTAATAAAATTAATATTATTAAGATCCAAATTTTTATATTTAAGTGTAATTCATGTACTTGAATTATATCAATGTATTAATACTCAATTATCAATATTTTTAATATTATGTATATAAGGTCTTCATAATATACTTGTATCAATATATATAGTTTTTTTATAATCTCACAATGAAGATTTTATAGTGAATATATAATTTCAATATTCAAATTTTTCAAGTGAATTAAAATTAAATAATCAATTACTATTAGTACTTACTACTCATATTATTTTATTATCAATAATTTCTTCATTTTCTCTTCTAGCATATATATATATTACAGATTTATTTAAATTTGTTTTTTTAGAAAATCAATTTATTGATAAATAATTATTTTTTGATAATCATATATTACTTATTCAAAAACACTCCACTTTATTACAATCACTTATTTCATTATAATCAAATCAAATATATTTACTTATTCAAGTTTCTTTATTTTTTAGTTTTATTTTATTTACTCAATTAACTAAATAATTGGATTTTAATTCATACTCAAATTTTCAATAATCATCAATTATTCAATTTCATATTTTTTCATATATTCATCAAGAATATAAACTTACTTCTATAACACTTTTTGATTTACCAAATCATAAAATAATTATATTATCAGAATATATACTTTTATTTGAAATAATATTTATTACATTAATAGAATTAATACTAGAACTATCATTTACCTCAAAAGTATAATTTTTCCTATTAAATTCATCTATTTCAAAAGTATAAGTATAAATTCCATTAGATAATTTATGTCTTGAATTATATTCAAAAATTCAATATTTATCAGTATAAACTTTTCATACAATATTATCTCCATTAAATATTTTAATAAGTGTGTTTGGTTTAGAACTTCATATTATAACAGGATAATTTGTAGAATATATTCTATCATTATTAAAATCAGCAATATTAATATCTTGTAATAAATTTGTAATTGATAAATCATAATCAGTTTCTCATATAGTTCATTGTGTAGTCAATTTAAAGACATCAGTATTTAGTCAAAATTCATCAGATATACCATTATGTATAACAAAAATATCAGTAGTAGTATTTTCTAAAGATCATCACATAGGAGTAACTTTTAATTTCATCTTATGTTTTCAATAAGGCAAAATATCATTTAAAGTTAATAAAAAATTTCAATCCTCTCATGTATAAATAATTTCATCTTTATTAGTTTTTGTTCAGTTAATAAAAATATCAATATATCAATTAGAAATAGTATTTCAAGACAATAATATTTTTTTTGAATTTAATTTATTTTCATCAGTCTTATTTAAATTAAATAAATCAATTTGAGATACTATAGTCGTAACAGGATATTCAATACTATAAGTTCAATCATTATTATCTACAATTCAAGTCAAAATAATTCATTCTTCATTTCTAAATTCTAAATTTAATGATTCTCAAATTATTCTATTTTCATACATATCTACAATCTCTGCCTTAATAGTAACAAATGTATTCTCATCATTATATTTTATAGTATCTACAAAATTAACTTTATAAGGATCACCTGCTTGAACAATAACAGGAGATGAATTATAACTCCATTGTTGAATATTATTCATATTAAATATAGTAAAATCATTACTTGTAGTAGTTAGATATGAATCATTAACAATTATTCTAATTTTAACATCTTGTAAATTTATGTAAGGTAGGTCAGTTATACTTCTCCATACTACAACTCAAGTTTTTCAAATATTTGTAGATTTTACCTCCAATTGTCTATAAATAGAATTATAATTATTTATAATATAATCCGAAGTTGTATTTTCTAGTGTAGCTACAGACCGATTATTTCAATCATCTATAGAATATTCCACAGATAAACTTAAATCATTTCAATCATAATCTTTAGCAGAATATGTAATTTTTTTATCTCAGTGATATAATCAATTTTCTACAGAATTAATAGTTAATTCTGGGGCTGAATTATCAACTACTCTTAATTTAATATAATCAACATATAAGCTTACATTATTTTCAAAAGTAGATTTATCTTTAGAGCTAGAAATAATATAAATTTTATTTGAATTAATATAATTATTAAAATTACTTAAAATAGATGTAATTTTTGGAATTCAAGTTAATGATTCATTATTACTTTCTCATAAATTTATCCAATCATTTCAATTCCATATAGCAAATATATTTCATGATGAAGTAGAAAATCAATAATTATAATTACTTATTTTTACTATATCATTTAATACTCAAGATAATGTATATTCATATAAAAATAACGAGTTTTCAGATCAAGTTTGAGTTGTAATTTCTACAATTTCAGAATCTATACTTTTAATTAAATTATATTCATAAGAATTTAATTCATTTCAAATATTTTTTATATTTTCTGGATTCATTGTATTATTTATATCACTAGTAGTATTTAACTTATAAACTTTTACTCCTAAATTATTATAATCAAAATTATATTCATATGCACACACTGATTTTAAAAATATATTTTTATTTTCACATACATTTTTTCTATATTTATATGCCTCTAGATTAGAAAAATCAACATAAGGACTAATATCTAACATAATCCAATCTAATATATTTCACTTATTAAATTGATTTGATTTAACTCAAACATTATTGTAATAATAATCTCAAATAATATCATTATAAACATTGATCTTTTTAATACCAAAATTATTTGATTCTAAAAATAATTCTGCTCTTATTTCCGTTTGTGATAAACCATTTATTAATACACTTTCTTCGCTATCTTTATACCATATTGTTTTAGTACTATCTCAAAATTCATAGTTTAATAATAATTCTTCTGTATAAACTCCCGTCTTTGTTAAACTAAATTTTCATCATATACTATTACTTGTCATTTTAACTGTATTTCATCATTTAGATATATATTTATTTACTTTTGTTATATCTTTTAAACTTATTTCTAATTCTTTTTCTATATTTATTTTTTGAATATTACTCTCTCATTCTATTTTTATTCTTGGTTCTAATATTTTTATTATTTGTTCACTTTCTATCCATTCTGTTCCATTTTCTTCATATTTAAATAATACCCTTCATGTTCAACTTACATTATCTGCTATAAAATACATCTCTCATAGTGTTTCTCATCTTTGTAATGTTATTCATGTCACTGACTCTATTTCTGTTTTACTTAAACTTACTATTCATCATTCTACTTCTAATCTTATTATTGTTTCTTCATTTGTATATGATATTTCTCATCTTCATTCCTCTTCTGTTCATAGTGTCGTACCATCTAATTCTATAACACTACTTGTTTCTGTTGTCTCTATTGTATTTCATTTATATCACGATTCTCTTGACTCTATATACATTGTTTTTGTATCCGTCAATAATGTCGTATAAACACTTGCTACTCATCAATTATTTATCAAATCTCTCAATTTTATAAATGTTGAATCTGCTGTATCTGTTATTCATACTAATACATTTCCATTTGTTATTATACCATTATTATCAAACTCATATATTACTTTATCTATTTTTATAGTTTCTCAATCTAACGGATTTCATGTATAATTTAATTTTCATTTTGCTTTTGTTTGTCTACTTAATCTTGGATCTGTCAATATAAAGCTTATTTTTGAACTTATATCTCATTTTATTACTTCTTTATCTTGACTAGATATATCTAATTTATTTCTTATTTTTATATTACTTAATATTCATTCTCTATATTCTCATGATGGATTTATTCATTTTATTTCTGTTGTTTTTGTTTTTCTTCATCTCATATATATTCAATCTACTCTTGTACTTCATCATTTTATATAGGTTGTTAGTGAACTACTCCATATCTTACCATCTAAACTTATTTTCTCCTCTTCACTTGTTGTTTCTATTTTTACTTCTATATCTTCATCTGCTATTAATATTCATCATGAATTATTTCTTAATTCTACATATATTTCTTCCGATATTTTATCTAATCATATTTCTTTAAGTCATATCATCTCTATTTTTAATTCTCCTTTCTCTTCTAAGTCTATAATTCAACTTCCACTTTCACTTCATGTTCATGTTATATAATCCAATACTTCAATAGTAGGAATAGGTCAAGTAGTTAAATAATTAGAAATTTGTAATGAATTAATAATAGAAAGAGAAGTAAAATTATTTCAATCTACTGGATTAAAATTTTCAAAAGGTACAGAGATACTTCAAGTATAAATAAAAGGATCTCATTCTTCTGTTAAAAAATAATTTATATATATTTCTCAAGTAGAATATGAAGTTAAATTTGTTTTAAAATCAATATAATCATTACCTAAAACAAATCATGATAAAGTAATGGAGTTATCATACCATAAAGATCAAGTAGTAAATGATAATCAAGAAATACTTGAATTAATTGATAAATCTAAATTATAAATATTCAGATTATATGGATTTGTAATAGGTAAATTAAAAGAAGTTCATGAAGAAGTTGTAATAATAGGATTTTTAAGTCTATTTGCACCATATCATAAAACTGATCAAGTATATGTATTTGTAATATAATTATATAATTTATTAGAACTAAATCACTGAGTATTTATTCATTTTTCTATATCTACTATTCTATGTTCATTTAATCTACCTGCATTTACATCTAATACAAAAAAAATAGATCAAAAATTTAAAATATTACAAAGCACAAAAAAGAGAGTTATTTTTGCTATAACTTTCTTAAATTTTAAACTCAGTAAATATTTTTTTATCTTTAACATCTTATATTTTTATTTAAAATATAAGATATTTTTGGTGGTCATTTATTATTATTAATTAAAACATTATTATTACTTAATAATAATTCATAAGTATTATTAAAAGAAACTAGAGAAAAAGTATAACTAGTATCTAAAAAAATAATACTAGATAAAAGCTTTTCTTTTATTTCTTTTTGACTTGAAATAAATTCAGTTAATAAATATATTCTCTTAAAAGATAAATCTTTGTTTTTATAATTAGTATTTTTTTCTTTTAATGTAATATTGGTAAGTATTGATTTATTATTTGTTATAAAATTTAATTTAGATTTAGTTATATTTAATCATTTTAATGATACAATAGTTATTGAACCATCAGAAAAAACATACTCTTTTTCTAGAGTATTTACTACTTCTTTATCTTCAGGTGATAATTCTACTATTCTTAAACTTATAATATTATTTATATCATAAAAAATTACCAAGTTATCATATAAATAAGATAGTAAATTATTCAAAGATAATATTAATATTACAAAAATAGATATAATTTGCTTAAACATATTTGTATTTATATTTTTAATATATAAATATATTAACATAAAAAACTATAAAACAAAAAAAATACTGTTTTTTTTGTTTTTTTTCTTAATTATTTTTCTTTTTTAATCTTCATTAATAATAATTTCATTATTATCTACTTTTATTAAAGTTGGTATATCAGGTTTTTCAGTATCTGAAACTGTAAAATTATCTGAAACTACTTTTCAGTCTTTATCGTACTCTATAATACCCATATGATTAGTTTCAATATCAAACTTATATTTTCTTAAAATTTTTCCAGTATCCTCAAAATAATTTTCTCAGTGCATCATTACTCCGTTTTCATAAAAAAAGTCTTGCACTAAAATTCAGTCTTTCATATAAAATAATTCTTGTCAGTCTTTTACATCATCTTTGTAAGTAAACTTTGACATCATACTTCCATCATCATAATACATAACTACTTCCCCATTTCTTAGTCCATCTCTATAGTTCTCCTTATAATACAATTTCCCATTTTCATGATAATGTATAGTTTCTCCATCTCTCACTCAATTTTTATAAAAAGCTTTTTCTCTTACCTCTCAATTTTCATTGTATAAAAAAAACTCTCCTTCTAGTTTTCAATCTTTATAAAAAGATACTACATCTTTTTCCCCATTTGGAAAAAAAGTAATAAACTCTCACTCTCTTTTTCCATCTTTAAAATATCAAGTTACTTGTTTTCTTTTCGTATCAGCATAATAATCAACATAATCTCAAGTATATAAGCTATTATCAGACTTCATATAAGCCATCTGAGTCTCAGAATCTATATTTATAGGAGTAGGAACTTTAAAATATGAATTATATGCAAATAATACTATATAAAATCACACTAAAGAAGCCAAAAAATAAAGTCATAATCTCATAATATCATTTTTTTTCATTTATAATTTTATTTTAAAAACTAAAATACCTTAAAAACAATCCTAAACAAGGATTGTTTTTAAATAATTTTTACATATTAATACCATCTTTTATAAACACATACTGTTTGATAAGCACTATATCAATATGCATATGTATAAGAAGTCCAAGATCATGGATAAGATAGCCAATAATAGGCACAATGTCAAGAACTACAAGAAATATTTGTATTATATTGTTGTCATGTGTTATGATAATTAGAACCACTGGTCATAGAACTATATCCTACTACAGAAGTTCCATTGGTATCTATTCATCTATAAGTACCTGCATTAGCAGAATAATAGTTTGACTGATCAAAACTAGGTAACCACATTCATTTACTTGCACAAAATTCTGATGCTTGACCTAATGTCCTAGTCGTAGTATCATATTTCCTCCAATATATGTTATTTCCTGATGCATCTCTTACATATCAAAGTAAACTTGATGCTATCATATTTGGAGTAATTGCTTGTCAATTATGAAATTGAGATGCAGCAAAATCTGTACTTCATCATGTCCAAGTAGCAAAAGCTGCTCACATACCAGCAAGGATTGCTAGTGTAGTTAAAAAACTTGTACCAAACTTTTTAACAAAAGTATTTTTTGTTTCCATAAATTATATAAATTATTAAATAAATATTATATGTATAATTATAATAAAAAATATTATAATTCAAGTTTTATAGTTTTTTAGTAAATTATTTTAAAATTCCTCCCCCTTCGGGTACCCCCTTTGAAAAAGGGAGAAATATATATTTTTTAGTTAATTTATATTTAAAAAGAGAGAGAATTAAATTATTTTTTTATTTAAATGTTATGATTTTGGATAAACTATAACCAAAATCATAACAATTTTAAATATATTTTTAAGGTACTTTAACATCAAATATTATTCTTACTTGTCATCAATTAGAAGGTATATTAGAAGGTCAACTTATACCATCAGTTATAGTATATCTAAGTCTTTCTTCATTTCAACTAGTTCCATCTCAACTAGTTTCAGGAAATATATAATATTTAGTTGTTCAAGTTCAAGTATCCCATTTTGATCAAGCTGTTGGTCAAGTAGTATAATACCTAAATCATGTAGGAAGAACATCTTCTACTATTATAGAATTTTCTACATCTCAACCAGCATCTCAAGTACCTGAATTAGTAACGGTTATAGTATAAGTTACTACATCTCAACTATTTACTGTTGATTTATCAGCTATTTTATTTATTGATATACTAGGTATTCAAAAAGTAATAGTAGGTTGTTCTTGTAATTCTGTATATGTAACTGCATTTTTTAATATAACTTTTTTTATTCATTTTATTGTAGATGTAATAGGAAATGTTATCATACCATTTGCATCTGTTTGCGGAAGTGGATTTCATCAATTGATTTTTCCAGTTCATAAGTCTCAAAGTACTTCTGCTACAAGATATTCTCACTCAAGAGGAACTCAATTAACATCTAAAAAATATGCTCTTATTTTTATTTCATTTGTTCAATTTGCCTCTGCAGGACTATCTTCAACTATTACTCTCGATCTAAGTGTATCAAAAGTAGTTCATGCAGATTCATAAGAAAGTCAATCTTGTCAAGCCTCTCATCAACCTGAATTTCAAGCAGATCCTTTTGTAAGTATTCAAGCACAAGTTCACTCTTTATCTGTATAATAGTATGTAACTACTCATCATCATCATCAACCTCAACCATTATTTCAAGAAGCTCAAGCTCAACCAGCTCATCATTTTACTTCTATAGAATTTCCAGTATTACAATTAAGTGCTTTTGCTCTAATAAGTATAGATCATCCAGCTCATCATCATCCAGCTCAATAATTAATACTATTTAAAGCTTTATAATTTTTTCATGCTTGTCAGTTGGCAAGGAGTTTACCGTTTAGTTCTAGTATATTGGTAGATATACGAATCATACCTCAACCGTTTCATCCATAACCAGTATTAAAATCATTGAGTATAAATCATCCAGCTCATCAACCAGAACCAAGTCTATAAGGGTTAGTATCAGAGTTTCAACCAGTTCATCAACCTCATCCACTACATCCAACTCAACCTCATCAACCATGCCAGTTACTACCAGATCAACCTAAAGCACATCAACCATCTCATCATCTCGTATTTCATAGTTCATTGTTTCAAACTTTTCAAGTACCAGTTGTAGATCAACCATATCATCCATATCATAGATTTCATCATCATGCTCAGGTAGAAGCTGGAGTTTTTTGTAATTCTTTTTTTGTAATTAAAGTTATATTTACAGATCAATGTCAATAATTAAAGCATGATTCCTCTATCTTATTAGTTCAAATATTATAAGATCAACCTCAACCTCAATCTCAATAATTTCATCAATTACTACCATTATAAACTCAACCTCAACCACTATATCAACCTCAACCAGCTCATCACCAAGAAGTTTGTCATGCTCATCAACCAAATCATCACCAAGTATTCCATGTTCATCATACTCAACCATTTACAAAAGATAAAGCTACTGTAGAACCTCCATTTCAATTTCAATAAAATCATGCTCATCATTGAGAATTACTTGATTGAGAAGCTCATCATTGTCATCAAGTTCATCATGCAGCAGTTCAATACCATGGATTATATCAATTTCATCAATTTTCTGTAGTTCTTCAACATGATTGTCATCAATTATTATCTTGATATCAAGCTCAACCTCAACCAGCAACTATAATAGGTTCATTATTTATTGTAGCTACAAAACTTCAACCATGTCATGCAGGTGTACTAGAGCTTCAAGGATATCATTGTTGTCAAACAAGTATTTTAATTTTTTGTCAAGCTTCTAATTCTACATTTCATTCTATTAAAGCTCATGCTCCTCATTCAGTTGGATTTGATCATCAAGGTGGATTTCTTCATGCTCAAGCTGCAGAAATTCTATATGTTCATGCATATGGAACAGTCCATATTTGTATACCTTGTTGAGCTCACATATCTAGATATGTAGTATCTTGAGCCCAAGCTACACTTGAATAAGCAGATCTACAACTTGCTAAAGTAGGTCAAGTTCTACCTGTTTGTCAACAGTTTGTAAAAGTATGACTACTAAAATCATATCATCATCATCATCATCATCATCATCATCATCATCATCATCATGATACTCAGTATCATCCAAGTCAACCAAATCAAGCACCATCTCAGGCTTTCATAGCAAGTACTCATGGGATGATATTACCAGTTCAGGCAGTAGTAGATGAGTTGGGAGAAAAACTATTTCATCATAAATATCATTTATTTGATGTATCTATAAGTACTCAAGCACCAACAGTCATCTTATCAGTAACAAACCTCAGTCATAATTCATTCCCTACTGAGTGAGTGAGTAGAGTATTTCAATTAGTTGTATTTGACAAAGTAATAGTTGATTTTGCATCAAAAACTCAGTTTGGAGAGTATTGAGTAACTTTGGCTTTTTTACTTGATGTAGAAGTAATAGTTAAGTTTTTTGCTGTGATATTTCAACCAAACTCATATGATCCGTTTGAAAGTAATATATCATCATTTAGTGATACTGATATATTTGCTATATCACTTGGAGTTCACCAAAACTCTACTTCCTTAAATGAAAGCAAATCACTTGGATAACTCGTCAAAACTACTTTTTGAGCTTTGGTTGTATTGATATCATAACATTTTCTTCAAATAGCTGGTGAGTGTAATTTAACATACTGAGTATTTGAAATATCTGTTCAGTTATTTTTAAATTGTAATTTTACTCATGAAACTGTACTATCAGTAACAGAAAAACATACTTTTGAAACAACTATATTTCTAGCAAAGCTAAATTCTGCTTTTGGAGAGATGTATGAAGCAGTATCATTAAACTTTGCAGTTCAAAAAATTGCAGTTCAAAAATTTCAACTATATCAAGCTTTTGACATAAATTCATCTCAACTTGTTGATACAATAAATCCTCAAAATCATGCTGATCAAAAAGTAGCCGTTCAAAATAGATTTCAATCATTATTTACTCAATCTCAATCACCATCTATAAGATACTCTGGAGATATAACAGTATTTCAAGTAGCAGTTACTGTTCATCAGTTAGATGCTGAAGCTGCATTATATAATTGTGAGAAAAGTCAAGTATTTGAAGTGATTTCTCAAGGATTGAAATCAAATCTATCATAATTGGTAGCTATATCTCTATATACTTTTAATCCACCATTGGTAACTACTTGTGCATTTCTTGATAGAAGTATATTTCAGTTATCAGGAGTACCAGAAGTACCTACCCATATAGAACCTCCTCATGCAAATATATTTCAGTTTATGTATCTATCTTTGTTTCATCTAAAATAAATTCATACTTTTTCTCAAGATATAGTTTGAAAACCATTAATATTTAGATTTTGAGATTTCCATAAAGTATTATTTATTTCAAGTCCTCCATTTACTTGAATAGATGATCTATCTAAATTTGCTATAGAATTTGTAATAACAAAATGATTTCAAGTCGTGATATCAAGATTTGGTTTTGTTTCATCGTTCATATCAGTAGTATTGGTAGTTTCTATAGTACTACCAGAAACTGTTAATCTCCCATTTGAAGAAATATTATTTACTTTAAAATCTGATATAGAAGTAATAGTGTTATCTGAAAATGATTGTAGATTGTTGTAAGTATGAGCTGTTCCGGAAAGAATATTTATTTTTCAAGAAACTGAAGTAATGTTGGTAGTACTTCAACTTGATGTTGTTATATTGTTTATTGTTATATCTCATGTTGTAAAGATATTTCAAAGTCTATCGTAAGTTGAAATAGTTTGTAGAGTTGTAGTACCACTATTTGAAAGATTTCTTGCTGTTAGTTTTGTAGATATAGATGATACTGCTATATTTTGTTTAGCCGTTAAATCTCTGTATATATGTGTTGTACCAGTAGTATTTGTTACTGCCCCATCTGTTGATGTGATATCATTTGTTGTAAGTGTTGTTATATTTGTAAGTGTTGTATTTAATTTACTCTTTATATCTCTGTATATATGTGTTGTACCTGTTTGAATCAAAATATCATCCATAGTTGATGTGATATCTTGTAAAGAAATAGTTGGAATAGTTAAAATATTTATATTATTTTTTGCTTTTAAATCTGCTGACATATAAACATGATTAGTATTATTAAAGTTTATATATCAGTTCTTTGATTCTATATTTCATAATGATCAAGAAGAGGTAGTAGAAGTAGATCATACCTCCATTTTATGCATATTTATATTTTGTCATACATAAATATTATCTCAAGATGATCAAGTTGTAGAATAAAAATAAAGAGGTGTTGGTGTAGTAGTATTTCATGTAAAAGATAAATTTCAAACTACACTCATTCAAGCATTTGAAAAAAGTGTTGAAAGAGGTGTTGCAATTTGACTTCATCATCTTATATAAAGATAATATCATGCAGCTCAAGAATAATTTGTAGATAAATTTCATCATACATACATATATCATGCTATATCCATCTTTACATTTGTAATATTTGCATCCCCATCTATAGAAATATATCAATTTGCATAAGTTGTCCATATAGGATTTGTACTATTTGAAGAAAATTTAAATCTAGAGTTTACAACTGTATTTCTAGTTTTTATATATCATCAATTAGTCAAATTAACATCTAATCAATCAAATAAAACATCTGTATTTGTTATAGCTAAATCATAATAACTAGATCACATCCAATCATCTATTACAGTAGATACTGGTTCACTAGTTAAATTAGAATTTAATGATAATATTGATGCATTAGTAATTTTTAACAAATGTCCAATATTCAAATCTTGTCAAACAAAATAAGAACTAGATCATTCTCATATAATAAAATCATTAACTACTGTTAATGTACCTTGTCTGTGTGATAATTTAGCTCAATTTTTAAGTGTAATATTACTATATGTAAGATTTCAAGAAATATGACATACAGTTTTTCATACACATGGTCAAGTTGAATTTGCTGGTAATTACCTAAAATCTGTGGA
>DIUG01000056.1 GCA_002422305.1 Patescibacteria group bacterium UBA6164
TTAACAGCATTATTACTTAAATATCATTCTACTGGATATGTGAAATTTGAAATATTTGTACCCCGAGAATTTTTTAACCAGTTTTTAGGAATATTTCAGTCTATTACTTCTAATGTAGAATTTAAAATAAAATTATTAGAAATAACTATTGGAGGTGATTCAATTGGAATAATGGGTTCATCCGGAATAATAGGATTATTTTCAATTATTTTAGAATAAAGATTTACATTATCAATAACTAAAAATCATACTTTATTTATTATATGAAAAATTGTTAATGAAACTACATCTTGTGGAGTAGTAAAATCTATTTTGAATTCTTTCCAAGAACTAGAAGTAGGTACTAATCATAAATATTTATATATATATGTTCAATTAGATAATTTATATCTAGCTACTATACTTGTATCAACATTAGAATTATACATATCTGAAAATACATAATCTCACCCTGGAATAACTGGAACATCTTCAAAATACCATTTTGCATCTCCATCAGAATAAGTTTTAATCTCTACCTTAACAGCATTATTACTTAAATATCATTCTACTGGATATGTGAAATTTGAAATATTTTTTCCCCATCAACCAATAAACCAACCTTGAGGACTATTTAAATTAGATATTTCAAAATCATTATTTTGAATAAGATTATTTCAATCAGCAAATACTGAACTAGTATCTTTAAATAAAGAAAATATCGATATTATAATAGTAATAAAAATTAAAAATATATTTTTCATAATAAAAATAATTATAAATTATGTTTAATTTCAATAAATAAAATTAAACAAATAATAATAAACTTAAATAAAAATAAATATTTTAAAATTTAAACAAAATAAATTGTTAATAATTTTTATTATATCACTTTTTTATATAAAGCAAATTTTTTTGGGCAATTATGTTAATTACCATTTTTAATTTTCATAAATATTTAATTAAATTAAATTAAAGTTTTTCACTTAGCTTTTTTACTAATTCATTAATTGTATTAATATTAATAATTATAGAACTTTTACTTTTAAAATCATTTATTGGAGTAAAAATATATTTAAATCACATTTTTTCAGCTTCTTTTATTCTCCTTTCTAAATGAATAGGCTTTTTTATATTTCATGTTAAAGATATTTCTCATAAATAAATAGTGTCTTTGGGTAATGTTTTTTCTAGTTTACTAGAAATTATAGAAGCAGCTAAACTTAAATCTATTCATGGTTCTTCTATTTTTAATCATCTTGCTATATTTGTATAAACATCATGGCTTTCTAATTTTATATTAGAATATTTACCTAAAACAGCAACTATTAAATCTAGTTTTGAACTATTTATTCATCTAGCTGATCTTTTAGGATAGCCGAATTTTGTATATGTAGTCAAACTTTCCGTTTCTATTATTATAGGTCTAGTTCATTCTATAGTTATAGATAAACTAGATCATATAGTAGGAATAGAAGAATTTATAAATTCTAATCATGGATTTTGTAAGTCTGATAAACCTTTTTCTCACATTGTAAAAAGTCATATTTCTGAAGTAGCTCAAAATCTATTTTTAAGTCATCTAAGTATTCTTATATTATCATACTTATCTCATTCAAAATACAACACAACATCAACCATATGTTCTAATGTTTTTGGTCAAGCTAGATTTCAGTCTTTAGTTATATGTCATATTATAAAAATAGCTGTATTTGTAGTTTTTGCATATGAAACAAGTAATTCTGTTATATATCTTACTTGTGAAACACTTCAAGAAGTTGCGGTTATATTATTTGAGTGCATTACTGATATAGAATCTATTATCAATAATTTACAAGGATTTTTTGATAGAGTTTCTAATATATTTTCTATACAACTTTCTCATAAAATTAACATATTATTTCATTTTATACCTAATCTATCTGCTCTACTAGATATTTGATAAGGAGTTTCTTCTCATGAAACATATATTATTTTTTCATCAACCATATTTGATAATTGAATAGTTATTGTAGACTTTCATATACCTGGTTCTCAAGAAAGTAATATAACACTTCAAGGAACTATTCAACCACCTAATACATTATTTAATTCACTAGATTTTGAAATAATCTTTTCTAAATTATTATCTTTTTTTATATCAGTTACATTTGATAATTCTTTTATTTCTCATTTATTCATTGAAATATTTAAATTTCATATTTTTGTTTCTTTAAATTCTTTTAGAGAATTCCAATTTTTACAAAAAGGACATTGTCATTGCCATTTAATAGATTCATTTCAACAATCACTACAAAGATACATAAGTTTTTAGTTAATTTTAAGTATATAACTAGTATATAGTAAAAATAAAAAAAGCAAGTAAAAATAAAAATTGATTTTTATTATATTTTAAATAAAATCTAGTATAGAAAATAATTTTTAAAATTAAGGTAAATGACAAAAATAAAAGAAAATGAATTAATGGTTTGAAAATTTCAATGAGGTGAAAATTTCGGTTTTTTTATACCAACTGATAGAGATTATTATGGATGAGATTTTTATGTTAGTAAAGAAAATTTTTGATTGGCTCAAGATTGAGATAAGGTAGATGCTAGAGAGCTTAAAATATCCAAATGAAAAAAACCTGAAGTAAAAATTATAAAAGCTTATTGAAGAGAAGTTCAAAAAAAGCCTAAATTTATAGAATGAATTTATTCTTGATGAGATTGAAATTTTGGTTTCATAGATGTTGAATGAAATGATAAATGATTTTTTGTTTATGGTAAAAAGAAAAATTGAGCAAAAGATTGAGATAAAGTAAAAGCAGAAATAGTAGATTTTAATGGTAGAAAAGAAGCTGTAGTAGTAAAAATATTTAAATGAAAAGAAGAATTAATTATTTGAAAATATAATGATAAAGAAAATTTTTGATTTGTTATACCAGAAAAAAAATGACTAATTAAAGAAGAATTAATAGAGCAAAATAATACACTAATACAAAAAGAAAATAAATGGACAATTTGAGATATATTTATAGCTTGATCTAGAAAAAATTGAGCAAAAAATTGAGATATAGTAGAGGTTCAAATAATAAAAAGATGAGGGAAAAATGCTGAATGAGTTATTACTAAAATAATAAAAACAGAACAAATATAAAAAAATGGCTACTTTTAAATATAAAAAACTTTAGCAAAATCAAATTAATTTAATTTTGTATCGTCCCACTCAAATCCGACCACCTAAAAAGGTTAAAAAACAGCATACTAAAGAGTAAAACAAGTCAAAAAAACAGAATATTTTTTTTACTAAAATTCATAGAGATTAACTATGGCTTGTTAATGCTATTTAAATAGAAATAAATAATTATCAAAAAATAGAAAAAATTAGTTGTAAAAACTAAATAAAAACTATATATTTTAACAAATAATTATTTATCTATGATCGATATGAAAATAACAAGATTAAGAAGCCATCTAAAAGAAACATGATATATGCGAGTGAAAAAGAAAAATATAAACACTGATTTGAAATATAAAATCTATGAAGCATATAATGAGAAGTGTAAAAAACAGTCAAAAAATAAGTTCTGTGAGTATTTAAAAGAGTTTTGAATATGAAAGACTACAATCAAAGAAATAATGCAAATATGAGATAAAAATAATCCAAAATCATTGGAATTTTCATTTTGGGAAAATTATGAAAAAAATAACTATAAAACAAGATATAAAAATACAAATAGAACAAAGAAAATAGCTATATTAACAGAAGAACAAACGAAATATATAATAGAATTAAAGCTTAACTTAATTGTATTGCCATAAACACGGAGTAAGTTTATGAGTTTCGACGACCTTTAAAAAGGTCTTTTCTTTTATGAAAATGGATAAGAAGAAAGAAGCTCATCTTGAGCTTCAGTTTCGACGACCTTTAAAAAGGTCTTTTCTTTTATTATAATAAAAAAATATATTATATCTTATAACACTTTTAAAGTTTCGACGACCTTTAAAAAGGTCTTTTCTTTTATAAAATAAAAAATTATTTAAATAAAAAATTCTTTATCTTAGGTTTCGACGACCTTTAAAAAGGTCTTTTCTTTTATATATTAATAATTTACCTTATTAACTTTACAGTTTGAGTTAGTTTCGACGACCTTTAAAAAGGTCTTTTCTTTTATTGAGAACATTTTGAATATTATAAAGAGAAGGCAGATAAGTTTCGACGACCTTTAAAAAGGTCTTTTCTTTTATAAAAACAATTCAAGCAATCAATGGATTAAATCCTAACCGTTTCGACGACCTTTAAAAAGGTCTTTTCTTTTATAAGATGAAGTGAAAGACTTCATAGAATCAAACAAAATCTTTAGTTTCGACGACCTTTAAAAAGGTCTTTTCTTTTATTTAGATTTTTAGCTTGACCATTAATATATTGGGAAAGTCAAGGTTTCGACGACCTTTAAAAAGGTCTTTTCTTTTATAGAGCAAAACTACTTGTTTCTATATTAAAATATAGTAAACATGTTTCGACGACCTTTAAAAAGGTCTTTTCTTTTATCCATCTTAACAGATGGCTTGAATGCTAAAAAAGCATTCAAAGTTTCGACGACCTTTAAAAAGGTCTTTTCTTTTATAGGTATTATTTTTAGTGGCTCAAAATAGAGATAAATCAAGTGTATTTTCGAGTGTTTTATTAATTCTTAATAAATTCATAAAAATATTATAGAAAATAGTTTAATTCTTGTGTTAATATAGCCATGCGAGTAAAATAATTAATTTTTACTCAAAAAAATAACAAAAATATTATATCTATTTTTGTTATAAAATCAATTATGTATCAAAATTATTATTTCAAATTATTTTTAATGCTTCTTTTTCTAAATAATTTTCTATTTCTTGATCTGATGGATAATCATTTATTATATATTCTACATTTTCAGTTTTATCCCAATCTTTTGATATTAATTGTTCCAAAATAGCTTCTCTATTAAATATATTTATATAATATTTAGATTCAGCTAATACTAATAATTCTTCTAAATTTTTATTTAAATATTTGATTAAAAAATATAAATCAACAGCATCTTTCCATTTTTTTCTTGAAATCATAGCAAATAATTTCATAGAAACAAGTTCTTCTAGTGTAGCTATTCTAAGTCATCATAATATATAATTATTTCACTTTATTAATATTTGTTGATTATCATAAAGTACTCTATAATAATTAATTAATGATAATTTTACTCAATTAATATTTACATGTATTTCATCTTGATTATGGAACTCTATTCATGAAAAATTCTTTTTATCAATATCACTTACTTCTAATCAATATTTAGATATCCTAATTACAAAATCTGAAAATTTTCATTGCGAAATATTAGAAAAAAAATCGAAATCTATACTTTTTCTATGTCATAAGTATAATGCAATCGCTGTTCATCAAGCTAAAAAATGTGTAGTAGATAAATCTGCTAATAATTCTTTAAATTTTATCTGATTATGATCTAATACCTTTAAAGAAATATCATCATAAACAATATCTTTTATATCATTTATTACTATTTGTTTAGATTCTTGTTTTTTATTTCAGATAAACAAATTTATTAATTTTTTAAACATATATTTTTATAAATAATTAACTTTTTTTTCTTCAAATAAAGTATTGATAAACGATTTTCTTCTGGGTTTTAATGAATATGAATCATTTTTAATTAAAGAGTATCATTTTTCTAATTCATTTGTATCAAAATTTTTAAATACATAATAAACTTCATATATACTTCATTTAGTCATAATATATGATAATTTAGTTTCTTTACTAATATTTCATTTATCAGTTGACCACCAATTATATTTTTCAGCAAATTCAAGATTTTTATCAAGTTTCATAAATTTATATTTATTTATATAATTATAATTATAATATCTATTTTTGTTACAAAATCAAGAAATCATCAAAATAAGCCTGTTCATATCAATCTCATAATCAGTCAATCCTACCATCAAGATTTCATTCTCATACTTTTGATAATATGTAAAATTTCACACTATCTATATTTATTGAATCATCTCAATACTTTTTTCTTGCAAATTCTAACCGATGCGTGAGTGATTTCTTTAATGTTTGATATTGTGATTTAGTAAGTTCTACTTCGAATACAGATTTTTGCACTCTAAAACCATAGCTAGTAAGTATTTTTACGATTTTACTTCTAGCTTTATTATTAGATATATCATATGTTATTGCTAAATAAATTTTTTCGCTACTTAATCTTAAAACCCTCATATTTTTCAGGTGTCTTATTTACTAAAGATTGCTTAAATTTTTCTAAATCTTTTTCTATTAAACTCAACTTTTTGAAATTACCAAAATTTTCTTCATCAGCTTTAGAAAATACAGTTTTATAATATTCTCAAAGAAATATTTGTAATCATTCATCAGTTATTAGTACAGGTCTTTTTTCATTTTTTGTATTTATAAAAAAATGTTCGTCAATTTTCATCTTTTCTCTTTGAGTAATTCTTATAATCATATCATCTATTATCCATGATCTATACATTTCCATCATATCTAAAAATAATAAAGTCCTTAAATCTTTTGGTTTATGAAAAAATCATAATTGAGATTCAATTCATTGTACATTAAGTATCATTTGCACGGTTTGTGCTAATAGTGTGTATCAAAGTGACATCATAGCATTTACTTCATCTAGTGGAGGTCTTCTAGATCTAATAGAAAATGAAAAAGGTGGTTTCAAAAACATTGCAAATCATTTGAAATATATTTTACTAGCATTTCATTCTATTCATCTTAGTTCTTCTTTACTTTGTGAATTTACTACTTTAACTAAATATAATTTTAATTCATCTATTATTTCAGAAAACTTATCTAATTCTCATTTCATAATCATATCAAATCTAGCCCATCTTTTAAGCATTACTATACTATTACTTACTTTAGAATTTATAATAGTTTTAGCATATGAAAAACTTATTTCATCATTAGTAGATGCTTCTATATGTTTATATAATAATTCTACATTTTTAATTTCTATACTATCAAGTTTTCAAAAATATCATCCAAATTTTGACAAGAAAAAAACAGGAGTTTTAGCTTTCAAAAAGCTAGTTATTACATCAGTAGTTAATTGAATTCTACCAAAAACTACCACTCACTCTATAGTGTTAAATGGTATTTTCCTGGTAACTCTTGTTTCATTGTCAGTAATAACTATTGTTCAGCCTTCTTTGTTTAATTGAAGTGCATTTTTTGTAAGGTATAGGAACATAATGTTGAATTATTTATATTTACTATATAATATATTAAATATTCTTAATAAGTAAAATAATATGGAATCAAATAGCAATAATTATGAGATTATAAATCAAATAATAACTAGTAAAAATAATTTTTTTATTACATGAAAAGCCTGAACTTGAAAAACTACTTTGATTAGGTATTATATGGAAAAAATGAATTTAAATTGTGTCGTTGTTGCACCTACATGAGTTGCAGCAATAAATGTATGATGAGAAACAATACATAGTTTTTTTAAGTTCCCTGTTTGAATTATTCCACAAAAAGCAAGTGAATTGTGAATAAAAAAACATGAAAAATGAGACTTAAAGTATGAAAGATTAGATACATTGATAATTGATGAAATATCTATGGTGAGAGCTGATATGCTTGATTGTATTAATATTTTCTTAAGAAAAATTAGATGAATTGATACATCTTTTTGATGAGTTAAAATTGTTTTAGTTTGAGATTTGTATCAATTACCACCAATAGTAGAAACAAAAGAAACAGAATTTTCTAAAAAATATGATTCTCCTTATTTTTTCTCATCCAATGTATTTTTAAGTAAAGAAAATAATTTTAAAACAATTATTTTAGAAAAAATATATAGACAAACTGATGATTTATTTGTAAATATATTAAATAATATAAGAGAATGAAAATATACTAATCAAGATTTAGATGAATTAAATAAATCAATAAATAATAATTTTACAGATAAACAGGTAATTACCTAAAATCTGT
>DIUG01000010.1 GCA_002422305.1 Patescibacteria group bacterium UBA6164
TTTTATGAGTATTTTTCATAAATTATAGATTATTAATATAAAATAAATAAATAAAGTATTTTTATTATAATATTTTTTGAGTAATTGCAAAAAAAAAGATGTAGAAATTAAAAAAGGGCATAATCTAAATACTTACTACACCCATATTTATTTTTTTGTTTTTTTTACTAATAAAAAGAAAATAGTAAAAAAGATTTGATTTTTTTATTTTTATACATATGATATGCGAAATTTTATAATATTATTTAAATATAAAGATATGACAAATTCTGAATTAATAAAAACAGTTCAATCTTCTTTTTTACAAGAAGGTAGAGAACAAATAAGAACAGGTATGGAAGTTGAGGTTTATCAAATTATTAAAGAAGCTGGTAAAGAAAGAATTCAAAAATATAAAGGTTTAGTTATAAAAACTTCTTGAAAATCTGAATTAGAAAAAAATATAACTGTTAGAAGAAAAATTTGAGCTTTTTGAGTTGAAAAAGTTTTTCCTATTCATTCTTCAACTGTACAAAAAATAGATATTATTAGACAATTTAAAGTTAGAAGAAAATCTATTAAATTTATTAGAGATCTTACTGGTAAAGCAGCTAGACTTAAAGAAGTTAAATAGTTTTTTAAAAATAAAAAAAATCCTTCATTTTTTGTAGGATTTTTCTTTTATTTTTATTTTTTTTATATATACTTGTTTTATTATTTTTAATTATAAATGAAAAAATTATGAGTTATAAAGATTTAAGTTTAGAACAATTAATAGATTATATAAAATCTGGAAAAACTTCAAAAGAAGAAGTTTTTAATTATTTTTTAAAAAGAATAGAGAAGTATGATTGAAAATTAAAATCATATAACTTTATAAATAAAAATTGATTATCTAAATTAGAATGAGATTTATATTGAGCTCCTATTGCAATAAAAGATATTTTTTGTGAAAAATGAATTGTTACTACTTGTGCATCAAATATGTTAAGAGATTTTAAACCACCTTATAATGCAACCGTAATAGAAAGATTAAATAAAGCATGAATGAGTTCTCTTTGAAAAGTAAATATGGACGAATTTGCAATGTGATCAACAAGCGAAAGCTCTGTATTAAATACTACTATAAATCCATGGTGAATAAATAGAATTCCTGGATGATCAAGTTGATGATCTGCAGCAGCAGTTGCAGCTTGATTAGCACCTGCAGCACTATGAACTGATACTTGAGGTAGTATTAGACAACCTGCTTCTATGTGTGGTATAGTTTGATTTAAACCAAGTTATTGAAGAAATTCTAGATATTGAGTAATGGCTATGGCTTCTAGTTTAGATTGTCCTTGAACTCTTACAAAAACAGTTAAAGATTCTGCTTTATTATATGATATAATGAATTGAGAAGATGAAAAAGAAAATACTTCATTATCATGAAAAGATTTAATAAATCCAAAAATTTGGAATACAAAAGATTTAAAATGATTAAAAATAGGTGTACCAAAAGAATATTTTGAAGAATGATTAGATATATGAGTAAGAGCTAGAATAGAAGAAGCTATAGAAAAAATGAAAGAACTATGAGCTGAAATAAAAGAAGTTAGTTTACCAATGACAAAATATGCAATTGCTACTTATTACATAATAATGCCTGCAGAAGTATCTACTAATTTATCTAGATATGATGGTATAAGATTTTGACATAATTCTTTGGAATCTTACTGAAGTACAGATGAATTATTTATGAATAATAGAGAAGAGTGATTTTGAAATGAAGCAAAAAGAAGAATAGTTCTTTGAAGTTATATATTATCAGCATGATATTATGATGCTTATTTTAAAAAAGCTACACAAATAAGAACTTTAATAATAGAAGATTTTAATAAAGCCTTTTCTGAAGTTGATGCTATTATTTCCCCTGTTGCACCTAGTGTTGCATGGAAAATATGAGAAAAAATAAATGATCCTGTAAAGATGTATTTATCAGATGCTTATACAATACCTGCTTCACTTGCATGATTACCATGAATTTCTATTCCTTGTTGACTTGCTGAATCAAATGATTTAGAAAAAGAATTATTACCAGTTTGATTACAAATTCTTACACCAAGATTAGAAGAAGAAAAATTATTTGAAATTGCTTATGTATATGAGCAAGCAACTAATTTTGGTAAATTAAAACCTAATGGTTATGAAGATTAATTTTTATTACTGTTTATATAAAAAGTTTTAGCGAATAATTCAATAAAATAAATTATAATTTTTTCATAAACATATCGTTACTATCAACTGAAATAAATTATTCAAAGGGCTAAAGCCCTCTGTTGACAAAATATTACACAAAAGTTAAAATCAGTTTGTTAACAGAGGGCTTTAGCCCTTTGTTATATTAAGCTATTATCTTAATTAAATATATTCTCAGATGATAGTAAAAACATATCTTTATATTTTGACAAATAATCACTTATATAATAAAATATAAGTGATTATTTTATTATAAAGATTTATGACACAAAATATATTTAAATGAGGACCTTTGATATCAGAGACCATTGAACAATCAAAAAATAAAGAAGAATTATGAAAAAAAGAAATTGCATATAATATTCCTAAACAAAATTTATATTGAACATTTACCCCAAGTAAAAGCAATATTAATTATGAAAAAATAGATAATACCGAAGAAAAAACTAATATAAATTCTGAACAACAAGTAACTAATAAAGAATGATTAGAAAATAAAAAATTTGATTTAAATAAATTTAAAGAAAATCCTAATTATCCAATACTTGAAAGATTTACACAAATACAATGAAGAAATTGAGAAAAAATTAATAATACTCAATTAAGTAATGATAATTTATTAGAAATTTCAAAGATTTTACAAGAAAATTGATGAAAAAATAGTTTGGATTATTTAAAAAGTAAATTAAATACTATTGATTTTAAAGATAAAAAAACAGCTTTTTATTTATGAAACTATATTGATAAAGTAAAACTTTTAAATAAGTGAAAGAAAGAAGAAACTTTAGATGATTGAGAAAAATTATATTCTCTTCCAAAAGAATTTAAAGATATAAATATTTTAAATAATCAAAAAGATGATATAGTACAATTATTGATAAAAAATTATACAAAATTACCTAATACAAATAATTGAGAACCCAAGTTTGAAAAAGATATTTTGACTACATTTGAAATTACAGCGAATAAAATAATAGAATGAAAAAATTTCCCTAGAAATGAATCATTTGACTTAGCTATGAGAGATATTAAAAATGGTGATTTAGAAACTAGATATAATGCTTTATCATACATTAATTCTTTAGTAAATACTTTAGAATGAATAAAATGATTAAATTCTAAGATTGATTACAAAAAAAATCATGAATTAAAAAAACAAGATTACCTAGATTTTAAAATTTTAAAATTAAATAAAGAATTAATTGAATTACAAAATAAGTGAGACAATATAAAGGCTCAAGAATTAAAACAAAATATAATTGATTTAGAATGAGAAAAAAATAATTGAGATATCTTTGAAGCTTGAGAACTTGATAAAATAAAAGAAACTGAACCTGAAATTATAAGTAAAATATAAAAGAATAACAAATTATAAAATTGTTATTCTTTTTTTCTGAACCAAATAATTAAAAATATTAAAATCATAAAATAAACTATTTGTATGTAATTTTTATATACTCAAATGTCTACTTTAATTATAAACCAGTCCAATTTTCAAAAGAAATGTACAACTATAATATCCCATTTTAAAAATATCCATGTAATATATCATATATATATTCATGCAATAGGAAAGATAAAATAAATAATAGTAGATAAAAAACCTAGTAACATTGCAATAGGAATAGTCCAGGTAACAGCTATATTTGCAATTGGAGACAATATTGATATTTGACCAAAATTAAAAAGCATTATTGGTAAAGTAAATGACATTGCTGATAGAGTTAATGTAAAAGCAGTTTTTATTTCTAAAAAATCTGGTAAAAAATAGAATATCTTTTCAAAAAATCTTTGTGTATATATTATTCATAAAACTGCTAAAAAACTTAAATGTAGAGATACATCATAATTTAAACTTAAAGGTGAGATAAATATCATTATTCAAGCTGTAATTAAAATAATTGACAATAAATTTCATTTTCTACCTGAAACTAATATATAATATCATATAAGTCACATTATCGAAGCTCTAATTACGGGAGCAGTATCACCTACAAGAATTGTAAAAAAAGCAATTCATATAGTAATAAATATAACTCTAATAAATACTGGAAAATATTTTACTAGATATGATAAAAATATAATTAATATAGTAATATTAAATCATGATACAGCAATAAAATGAGTCAGTCATGAATTATTAAAATTTTGTTTTAATTCCTTTGGTAAAGATTCTCTAGCTCAAAGTAATATTCATCATAAAAAAATAGCTTCTTCGTTTGGATATATTTCATAAATTGTATTTAAAAATAATTTTCTAATTTTTATGATATTAGATTCTATTTTATTTATTTTAATTTTTCCTATTCTTTCAAAATTATATATATTAGATTTAAAATAGATATTTTTTGAAATCATATAATTTTTGTATGAAAAACCATTAAAATTATCAAATACAAATAATTTTGTATTAGTTTTTAATATATCTCATTTTTCTAATTCATAATTTTTATCTATTATTAAAATAGCTTTTATATTTTTATTTGTTTTTATTTCTCAAACTTTAATCAATTTTGCTACATATTCTATTTTAAACTCTTCAACTTTATTTATATCATGAATCAATAATATTAATTCATGATTTTTATTATTATAATAAGGTTTTATTAATTTTTCTATAGAATTAATTTCTTTTAAATTTAAATCAGATATAAGTATACCTATAATAAATCAAATAATACTTATTATTAGTACTTTTTTAAATTTTTTAGTAATTATAAAATATGATAAAAATAGTACTACTAGAGAAAGTAATACTATTAATGATATAAAAATATCTTTTGATAAGTTATTTATAAATACTCAAATTATAAAAAATATTGATAAAAATATAAATAATATGTTTTTTGAAATCATAATTTTATAGTTTTATTATAGTTTTATCTTTTTCGTTTATTTTAAGTATTTTTAGTAATCTATATCAAGAAAAAATTATTAAAAATATACTAAATGTTTGCATTAAATTTATTCAAATAGAATATTTGAAAATATCAACTTGTCAATTAAAAAACTCAAAAATTAAAAATAAAGAAGACATAGTAATTAATCATACATATCAAATAATTCATTTTATATGTATATACATTGAACTTATATATGAAATTGAAAATAAAATGAAAAATAATATTGAGTAAATTATCGGAAGAGGAAAAATAGGAACTGGAAAAGGCACAGGTGTAAAAGGATGATTGTAAGATATTTCTATACCATAAAAAGTTTCTTTACCATATATTTGTCATCATAATAAGGCTCAAATATAAGCTATAAATAATATAAAAAAGAAAGATATTACTACTCAATCAATAAAATTATTTAATTTTTCTTTTCTTATTTTTAATGTAATATATAAAACTAATAAAAATCATATTATTGCTCAAGAAAGAGAGAAATTATAATCAGTCATTATAAAAAATTCAAAAGGATCTTTTATATATTTTAAATCATTCCATTTTCATATTACATAAAATAATCTAGAAAAGAAAAATACAGATAAAAAATACCACAATATATTTTTTTGAAATATAAGATAGTCATATCCTATTTTTATAGATAGTTTTTTTAACATCCATAAAAATAGAAAAAAACAAATTGATAAAGTTAATCCGAAAGTATAAATTATAAATCAATTTATTGGTTCGAGGAATGGAAACATAGTAATTAATAATAAATAAATAATTATTAATAGAATTATAACAATTTTTTAAAATAATCAAAATTTAATAAACAATCTTTATTCATTATAGCTTATTTAAAGAAATATTATACTCTATAATAAAAATACTTTGGTCTTAAAAACTTATTATTTTTATTATTTAAATATATAAATACCATTTTCATTGTCACTTACTACTTGTTTATTTTTAAATCATATAACTCTCTTTTTTAAACTATTTACTATATTAGAATCATGAGAAGCCATAATAACAGTTTTTCCATCAGAATTTATATCTAAAAATATATCCATTATTTCCTTAGCAGTTTCTGGATCCAAATTTCAAGTTGGTTCATCTCATATAATTATCTGAGGATCATGAACTAATGCTCTAGCAATTGCAACTCTTTGTTTTTCTCATCAACTAAGTTCATATATAAATTTATCCTTTTTTATAAGTAATCAAACTTTTTCTAAAGCTTCTGGTACTTTTTTTCTAATCAAAGCATCACTATAACCACAAACTTCCATAGCAAATGCCACATTTTCATAAACTTTTTTTGATTCTAATAATTTATAATCTTGGAAAATTACTCAAATAGATCTTCTATAATTCAATAAACTATCTTCTGTCATCCCCTTGTAAAGAGAGAGATTATTATCTAATATAATATCTCATTTAACAGGTTTAAAATCTCAAATAAGAGATCTAATTAAACTAGTTTTTCAGCTACCCGAATAACCAATAAAAAATACAAATTCTCATTTTTTAATTTCTATATCAACATCTCTTAAAACAGTTTTATTTCAAAATGTAAGAGTAATATTATCTATTTTCATATATTATTTTTTTAAAGATTTTATTTTTAACTTTTTACTATATAAGTATATAAAAAGAACTTAATTTTTCAAATTTAAGTTCAAATCTTATATTATACTTGTAGGGAAACAACCCACTCTTGTCCACAGGATGACCTAAAGGCCTAATTCTCTCCCTTATTTTAAGGGAGAGAGGCTACAATTGTTCCCCCTTGCCCTTATTTAAGGGAAAGGATTCAGGTTAGGGTTAATTTTGAAATTATTTCCCTACAACTTTATTATACTAATTTTTTTAAATCAATATACATTTCATTTTCTATATCATTCATAAATCTAATATATAATTTTGTAGTAATAATTTCTTTATGATATAAATCTTTTACTACTTTTTCTTCTAATTTTAAAAGAGATTTATTTACTAAATTTGATTCTATAGCATTTATTGTAACTTTATGAGCTGAAAATAACTTAATTCTTTTTTCATCTGCATTTTTATTAAAAAGTGCATACAATTCAATTATTTCTTCAAAAATATTTTTATCAAATCAAAAATCTATTTCTGCTAATATTCTAAGTTCTTTTATTACTTTTCTAGTAATAATTAAACGAGTTCTATTTCTAATATATGCATCTAAGTCTGTAGATCTCTTTTTATAAATTCATACAACAAAATTAGAAAATATATCGTAATCATTATCTTTTTTAGATATTTTTCTAAGTTGCAAATGATCATGTTCAACTCTTTCCATTTGTTTCTCTATTTTTCTAAGAATATATTTAAAGTTGTGTTCATCTATTTCATTATAATAAAAAAGATTTTTTAAATATTGTTTTTCTATTCAAAGTGCATGAAGAGAAATAGCTCTTCTTATGAGTGATATAGAATCATCTTTTTTGTCTCATAAAAGTTTCTTCATATTATTAATAGATTCATTTAATCTTTTAGTATAATTAACAGTTAATTCTTCATATTCTACATGTGTTAAATATGCTTTTTTATAGGACAAATTAAGTTTTTCAATTATCTTAAAATTTGCTAATATTTTTCATTCTTCATACTCAAACTCTTCCAATTTATGAAGTTTATCTAACTGTAATTGTTTCATCAATTTTGGAGTCAAAGGAGCTTTAACAAATAATGTAAACATTATACTTCCTATAGTTAATACTGTCAAAAAATCCTTTATAGAAAAATCATAAGTCCATCAAACAAGTTTCTGAAAAGCTAATATTTTTTCATAATCAGAATCTTCAACTCATGGAATTAATAATACCATCATTAAAGCTAATGATCATCTAAGACTTCACCATGATAACAACTTTGCCCAACTATATGGTATATGTTCTTCAATTTTAAAAAAATTTATAGTAAAAATAGGTATATAAACTGAAATAAGTCTAGATATCATTACTGTTAATATAGCAATAATAACTGGTAATATAAAATTTGTAAAATCTATATCTATAGTAGATAAAACCAATCACATCAAAATAAAAACAAGTGAATTAGCTATAAAAGCAAAAAATTCCCAAAATTTTTGCATATGAACCTCTACTCTAGGTGAAATTTTATATCTTCAATAATTTCAAATTACAATTGATGCTACAACTGTAGATATTACTCAAGAAATAGGTAAAAATGGTATATAAATACTTATTAATTCAGCAAATATAAAGGTTAAATGTGCTAACATCATAGTTAATACTATTTCAACCTCTTCATTATTATTTATTTTTCAAATAATCTTACTAAATAATACTCAAGTAAATCATCAAAATAATATTCATCAAAATAACATAGATAAAAATTTACCTACTCAAGAAAAATATGTAAAAGTACTTATTTGTCATCATTCTAATATTACTCAAAGTATAACTAAAAAGAAAGCAACAGCTGTACCATCATTAAAAAGACTTTCTCATTCAAATAATATAGTAAGTCTTCTAGGTGCTCATAATGATTTAAAAATTGATAAAACTGCTACGGGGTCTGTTGATGATATTAAAATTCAAAATAACAAACAAACTAAATATGGAATATTTAGTCAAGCAAAAGGAAAAATATAAAATAAAGCTAATGAAATAATTATTGAAGATATTAATAATCAAAAAATAGCTAGTGCTGATATTGCTTTCCAATTTGTTAATAAATGTCTATAATTTATGTTATAAGCTCATTCAAAAAGTAAAACTGGTAAAAAAACAAAAAATAATAAATTTGGAGTTAATTGAAAATCATCAATAAATGAAAAAATTGATATATTTGAAATAGGTACCAAAATTAATCATACAATCACAAGCAATACTGTATATGGAAAATTTATTTTTTTACTAATAATTTGTGTAAAAGAACAAATTATTAGTAAAATGATTACAGATAAGGTTTGTGTTAAAAATGTTAATTCTTGCATAATATATTTTAAAACTATAAATTTATGTTCTAATGAAATATTTATCTAAAAACAAAATAGAAGTTTAAAAAAAAAATTTATTAAAGCAAATTTTTAAAAAAAAATGTAAAAAAATTAATTATCCTTTTTGTTTGATATTTGTTTTGAAAGTAGTTCTGCATGCTTTTTTGCTTTTTCATCCTTCTTTTTCTCTTCAAATTCAATCTTTTTCTTTTCCCATAATTCTTCTTGTTTTTCTATATCATCTAAACTTTTATTAATCCTTGATTCTACACTTTTTCTAGATTTAGAATATTTTTCACGAGAAACTGATAATATTTTTTCATATCTACTAGAAAAAACTTCTTCATTTTTAATATTTGGACTAAAAGTACTTGCTGAAAAAACAGGAGATGGCATACCATCAATTAATTGTTTAGTATAAATATTATATTTTTTTAAATTCATCAAATCATCTTCTATTATTTCTCAAGTAAGCACCTCTTTTAAAATACTAGCATCATGATATCAAACTTGAAATGATATTAATGATCATACATTACCAAAAACAGCTCACCTTACAGATTCTTGCATTTGATCAATATATTGATTTGCCATAACTAAATTTAATTTATATTTTCTAGCTTCTGACAAAATAGTTGCAAACGAATTTGTAGCAAAATTTTGAAATTCATCTACATATAAATAAAAATCTTCTCTTTTATTTTCAGAAATATCAGCTCTACTCATGGCATCCATTTGAAATTTAGTTACCATCATAGCTCAAAGTAAAGCAGAAGCATCTTCTCAAATTTTACCTTTTGATAAATTTATTATTATTATTTTTTTATTATCCATAGCCCATCTTATAGAAAAACTATTTTTAGGTTGTCCTAATACATTTCTAAGAATTGTACTAGATAAAAATTGTCACACTTTATTTAAAATTGGTCATGCAGCTTCTACTTTTTGATTTGGAGCCATTTTAGCATATTCTCAAGTCCAGAATTTTTTTACAACTGGATCTGATATTTTATTTACTACTTTTGATCTAAATACATCTGAAGTAAGCATAAGTGGTATAGATATTAAAGTACTATTTGGATATTCAAGTAAAGCTAAAATAGTATTTCTCAAAATATGTTCTAATCTAGGTCCCCATGAATCACCAAATATTTTTTTAAAAATTCATACTAATCATGATGCAACAAGTGGTCTAAGTTCTGGATTTACATCATCTAACATATTAAAAGCAATAGGCCAGTTTGTATCACTTGGATCAAATATAATAGTTTGATTTGTTCTAGATTTTGGAATAAATCATATAACTCACTCTGCTAAATCACCATGAGGATCTATAACAGCTACTCATCTTCCCTTTCTAATATCGTCAATAATCATATTTTCTAAAAGAGTAGATTTTCACATTCATGTTTTTCATAATATATAAATATGCCTCCTTCTATCACTTGGTCATATTCAAAAACTTAAATTAGTTCACCTAAAATTTGTTTTTCATATAGGTGTTAAATTTGAATCAGCTTGTATATCATCAGTTAAATCTGGATCGACTATTGGTAAATTTGATGGTGGTTCAAAAGCTCTAGCAGTAACCCAATTTATTTGAGGAGTTTTAACATAACTAGTAGGTAGATGAACTAATCATGATAATTCATTTGTGGTCAAAATCATTTTTCATTTTATCTCTCTATTTTTTACATTTATTATATCATAAACATCCGTTTCTATTCAACTTAATACAAAAGAATTAAGTCAAAAATTTGAAAATACATTCAAAGTAGAATATATTTCTCTAATAGACGATTTAGCATCTATTTCATCATCTCAAGCATGTATTACATTTATTGAAGTTTTAAATCATTCTAAAGAAATTTTATTTTTTATATAAGTAGGTATTTCTCATAATTCATTTGAGCTATCTTCGCTAGAATTTTCACTAGTATTTAATTGTCATTCATCAGATTTTTTAAAGAATAATCAAATAAACTTAAAAAATAAAATAAAAGGAAATAATAATATTTTTAGATAAATTACATTTGAACTTAATAATATCTTTTTGATAAAATCAGGATAATTTGAAAGTAATGTTTTTATTGTTCAAGATAATCATTTTTTCCAATCTTTACTTAAAACTGGTGTAAAATTTATTTGAAATGTATTTAATGTATATTTTCATGTCCTACCTAATGCAGATGTTATCATAGAAAATGGGTCAACTGTATCCTTACTAGCCTCTTCTTGTAATTCCGTAAAACTTTTTATAGGAAATAAATAATGTTTTTCTAATTCTATTTTTCAAATATAAAGTTTATCATTCGGAATATTTTCTAAATAATCAGCTACTTCAAAAATTTCTACATTATTATAATGAGCATATATTTGATTTGATAAAAAACCAGAATATTTTTGTGGACATATAATAAAAAACCTAATCCTATTACCTACTTTTGTAATTTCAAATGAAAATGTAGGTTGGGTAAAGTTATTTTGTTTTTTAAATATTGCTTTTTTTTCAAAATCATCAAAAACCTTATGTAAAACTATTAATATATGTTCAAATACTCAAGGTCATTTAACATTATTTTTATCAACTAGTATTTCCAATATTTTTTTTTTCATATTTTTATATTTTACAATTTTTATCATTTTCTAAAAATCTAAGTACCTTTATATTATTGTAGCCTTTTTCTTTTAAATATAATCAATGTAGATTTGATAAAATTCATTTTTCACAATAAAATAAATAATTTTTTGTAAGATCTAAACTTTTAAATACATTATTAATATCAAAAAATGGTATATTAAGTATTTCAATATTTTCTAATATTAAAGGTTTTTTTTCTATATTTGATTTTTCTCTTATATCAATAACTATTTCATTATCTCATGGTAAAAAAACCACCTCTATATCAGTAGATTCTTTTCATTTATATTGTTCCATCATATCTTTTACAAATTCTGTTTTTCTTCATTCTACTGATTTAATTAATATATTATTAGAAATTTTCTTCTCTTCATTTAATATATCATCAATATTTGCTCATGTAGATGGTTTATCTGAAATAATTCAACAATATTCAGGCATATTACATGCAAAATTATAAGTACCTATTTCTTTTGAAATATCTACTATTGTTTGTTTATTAGTTCATATCAATGGTCTTAAAACTAAATTTGTACTTGCTTTATCTATTATATGCATATTTTTTAAAGTTTGACTCGAAACTTGTCATAAACTATCTCATTTAACTAATGCAAAATAAAAATCTTCTGAAATAATAGAAGCAACTCTTAACATAAATCTTTTTAAAATAATTCATCTAAATTTATGATTTACTTTTTCTAGAAGTTCTTTTAAAATTTCTTCAAAATTTATAGTTATAAATCTAGCTCTTTTATGAGGAATTGAAAAAGTTTTCCATAAATAATATGATACTTGTTTTACTCATAATTCATGTGCATTTCATCATAAATTAAAAAATAAATAATCCACTTCGCATCATCTTTTCATCATAGAAAAAGTACTAACAGCTGAATCAAATCAACCAGAAATAAGACTTAAAACTTTATCTTGAAATCATATAGGAAATCATCATAATCACTCTCCTCTTTCTTTTACTATATGCATTTTTTTATTTTTTATCTCTATATTAACAATTATGTCTGGTTCTTTTAGACTAACCTTTGAATTATTAGAATTTTTAAGTAGTAATCATCACAAATATTTTTCTAAATCTACTGATTTAAAATTATGTTCTCAACTTCTTTTCACTCTTACTACAAATGATTTATTATTTATTTTATCTAAATAATAATCTATTGTTTTAGACAAAATAAAATCAAAAATATCATTTTCATTTTCAGGTAATAAAAAAGTATCTACTTCTAAAAAATTAGAAATTCAAGGAATATTTTTCAATAAACTAAATATCTTTTTGTCTGTTCATTCTATATTAATTCTATCCCAATTTCAAGTAACATTAGCTTTTAAATTTTCATATTCGAAATGTTTTTTTATATTATTTTTTAACAATAAAATACTTCTTTTCCTTACAGGTCTAGATTTTATTGTTAATTCTGGTGATATTTTTACTATATATTTCATTATTATTTGGTAATTGTATTTAAATTTTTCTAAAGCATAGATTATCTCTATTTCACTATCATCATAACTCAATCATCTATATCAATCGGTAATACATTATATAATATATTATTTTCATCCAAAAATTCCCATAATCAAATCATTTTTTCTTTAAATTTAATAACATCATCTATAATTATTATTCATCATTTTTTTAATTTAGGTAATGATAATTCCAAAAAGTCTTTACTTCTTCTCATCATACCATCTATAAAAATAAAATCATAACTAGAATTTTCTAATTTAGGTATTTCATCAAGTGCATTTCATAAAATTAAAGAAATAGTATTCTCAAGTCATACTTCTTTTATATTTTTTAGTGCTTCTTCATAAGATTTCTGCGAAAAATCTATACTTAATAATTTTCATCATATTAATTCTAGCTCTATTCAAAAATTTATTGCACTAAATCAGTTAGCAGTTCAAATCTCTAACATATTTTTAGTTTTACTTATTTTTATCAAATCAATTAAGAATTTAACATTTACATCACTTATATTTGGAATAGTATTATCTATTCCATATTGTCTTATTTTTTTTATAAACTCTTTTTTATCCACCTTATTTAATAAATTATTAATAATATTGATTATAATATATTCTAAAAAAAATATTTCGCAAAATTTTATAAAATAAATTTGCATTTTTAAAATATTTTTATTATAATCAATATATTATAATTTAATAATAATTATATTATAATTTAATAATAATTGTTTATAAAATGAAAAATGTAGTAAAAAATAGTTTTTTTATAGTTTTTTGAGTATTGGTAACTAATTTAAATAATGTATCTTTAGCTCTTGATGTAAAAAGTGGTACTCCATGAGGTACAAAGTGAGATGGTGGTACTGGGTGAGATTTTGTAGCTACACTAAATAATATTCTTTGATTTATTATAGGTTTATTATACTTTATAGCTGTGGTTTTTGCATTATATTGAGGTTTTTTAATACTTACTGCATCTTGAGATGAAGAAAGAGTTAAAAAAGGTAAAACTACATTAATTAATGCAGTAATAGGTCTAATCGTTATTTTTCTAGCTAGTCAAATAATTAACTGGGTTATAAATGTATTTACAGATAGAACAATTATTGGTGCTTAGGTATAAAATAAATAACAATATTATTTAATTAAGTAATATTGTTATAAAATAGTTAATATATAAAAATGAAAAAATATAAATACCTATTAATAATTAGTTTATTATTAATAATAAACTATTCTCTTGTTTGAGCTAGTTGTGATCCTGAGAATGACAGGTTTTGAATTTGTAAAGTTACTGATACTTTAAAATGAAATTCTAGTTGATCAGATGAAAATAATTTTATAGAAATATTGGATAATATAGCTTGATATATAATAGGTCTTTTTTATTTTATATCAGTTATGTTATGAATATATGCTGGTTTCATTATACTTACTTCTGGATGAGAAGATGATAGAGTAAAGAAATGAAAAAATATATTGATTTATGTTATATTATGACTAATAATTATTTTTTTAGCAAGTCAAATAATTAATTGGGTTATAGATACACTTACAGAAACAAGTAATGTTTAATCTTAGTAATAAATCTTTTTTAAGAAAATGCTTAAAAGATTGTATACAATTTAATATATCTTATATATAACTTAAATAAAAAAATGTCTAATAATTATTATGATGTACTTTGAGTTAGTAAAGATGCAACTACTGATGAAATAAAAAAAGCTTATAGAAAAATGGCTATGAAATATCATCCTGATAGAAATAAATGAGATACTGGTTCAGAAGCAAAATTTAAAGAAATAAATCAAGCATATGAAACATTATCTGATACTAAAAAGAAAAAACAGTATGATATGTTTGGTTCTTCTTGATGAAATCCTTTTTGATCATGAACTTGATGATATTCTAGTTCATGATTTTCATGATTTGAAGATATATTTTGAAGTAAATGACAAGCTAACTGATTTGAATTTAATATAGAAGATTTGTTTTGAAGATGAAATAATTCAAAACAAACTTATTCAAAAAATGAAAATACTAGAGAAGAAGAAAATTTAGATTTTGAAAAAACTTATGAAGTACCTATTTTTGATTTAATTCTTGGTTGTAAAATAGAAGTAAAATGAGTTTATGGAAAAATAGCTAAATTAAAAATTCCAGCATCTACCAAACCATGAACAAAATTTAGAATAAAAGATTTTTGAAAATCACAATGAAATAATAAATGAAATTTAATAGTAAAAATAGAGGCTATTATGCCAAAAAATATTAGTGATGTAGATATTAGTATGCTTGAAAGAATTAGAGAAAATGTAGGTTATTAAAAACTTAAATTCTATTTAAGTTTTCCTCTATTCTATTCATAATAGTTTTATTTATTTTATTTTCATCATTATTTATCATATCTATAATATTGTCATATGATAATATTATTACTTCTATATCTGATAATGCTTTTATAGTTGCTGTTCTTTCTTCTTCATTTAAAAGAGCTATTTCTCAAAAAATATCTCAAGCACTCAATTCTGCTATTTTATTTCATTTTATTGAAACACTTACTTTTCAAGATTTTATAATATATCATTCTCCATTTGATAATTCTCATTCTGTAATTATCATTTCTCACTTAAAATATTTTCTTTCTTCACAATTAAGAATTATATTTTCAATAACCTCATGTTCTATTCATTTAAAAATTTCTAGATTATATATATTTTCAGGCATAAGAATAAGTTAATATTAATATATAACATATAATATCATATTTATTTTTATAATACAAAAATTATATACCTTTAAAATCTAAAAACTTTAAAAAATCGTTTTAAAACATAAAATAAATAAATTTTAAAAAAATGTCAAATAAAAATTTGCAAATATTTAATTTATGTATACACTTTGTTCACTTTTTATTTAATATATCAAACTTATAGATTATGGAAAAACTAAATTTAAATGCTGAAATTAGAACTATAGAGGAAAAAACAAGTGAAGTTAGATCTTCTAAAATGGTTCCAGCTATAGTTTATGGTAGACATCAAGAACCTATTTCTATTAAAATAGATAATTCAGATTTTTTAAGAACTTTTAGAAAATCGGGTGAAAGTCATATCATAAATTTAAAAACTGGAGAAAAAAATATTGAAGTACTAGTACATCAAGTACAAAGAGAGCCTGTTACTTGAGAATTTTTACATATAGATTTTTTTGCAATTACTAGATGAGAAAAAGTTCATACAAAAATTCCTTTGAATTTTATTTGAATATCTCAAGCTGTTAAAGAATGAGCTGTTTTAAATGAACAAATAAAAGAAATAGATGTAAAGGTATTACCTAAAAATCTAGTTGATGCTATTGATGTAGATATCTCTATATTAAAAGAAATATGAGATACTATTAGATTATCTGATTTAAATATTGATTCTTCTAAATTTGAAGTTTTAACAGCAGATGATGTAGTTATTTCAGCTAGTAAACCAGCTAAAATTGAAATAGAAGAAGTTACAGTTGTTGAAGAATCTTAATAAAAAGATTTTAAAAAAATAACATTTGAAGTATAATTCAAATGTTATTTTTTTAAAATTACATTCTCTTATTAATAAATAAGAATAATATATAACTAAATATAAAATATGAAAGTAAAGATTTACTGAACAAAAGATAATACTTTTGAGTTATTAAATAAAGTTATGTCTTCTTTAGAAGATTTATGATTATTAGATTTCATACAAGTAGAAACTACTTATGATGAAAAATTAAAAAAGGAATTAAATATAACTAAAGAGCCTGCTTTAATAATTGAAGAAGAAGCAATAGATTTTAAAGATATTATTTTTGAATGAATTATTCCAAAAGATGAAGAATTAAAATCTATGTTTATAAGTATTATATGAAGTTGAGAAGCAGACGGTTGATGTGCTCCTTGATGATGTGCTAGTTGATGTAGTTGTTAATATATAAAATATATGTTTATCCCAAACTCACAAAGAAAAAAAGCTCTTTTTATAGTTGATGTACAAGATTGATTTATAATAGATAGAAATAAATATATAATACCTAATATAATTGAGATAATAAAAAATTATAATTATGATTTAATTGTATATTCTATTTCATACAATGAAAAAAATAGTTTATGGCATAATCAAATTTGATGGTATGAAAGTATAAAAGAAAATGATACAATAGATGGAATAAAAAAAGCTCTTGTATGAAAGGATACAATAAAAGTAAAAAAAATAACTAGAAGTATTTGGAAATGAGATTTAGATTTATTTTCTATTTTAAAAAATAAATGAATTGAGGAGGTTCATTTAACATGATATGAAACAAATGATTGTATTATGGCTTCAGCTTTTGAAAGTATAGATTTATGATTTTATACTTTTGTTATAGAAGAAGCAGTTGAAACAAGAACTACTGCAAAAAATCATACAATGGCAATAGAGATATTAAATTATTTAAAATTGACTAATAATTCTGATTATGTAGGGAAAAATTTATAATATTTACTTAAGAATATAATACAAATCTAAACCTTTTTTATTATATTCTCAAGTAATTCTTTATAAAAAAGCTTATCAACCATAGAAATACATTTGAACATAGTTAATATATAACTTTCAATCATCATAAAAATAGAATTCTCTTTTCATATTCATCTTGATCTCAAATAAAATATTTTTTCATCATTTATTCTTTCTATTCTACAAGCATGACTAGCTTTTACATCATTACTTCTTACTAACAAGGTTGGTAATCATTTTACTTTTCAAGTAGTTCATAAAAATATATTTTCTTCTAATAGTTTTCAGTCTACTTTTTCTATATTTTTATCTATTTCAATAATTCAATCTAAATCAATAAATCAATCATTTCAAACTATAGAAATAATATGAATATCCGATTTAGTATTGTTTGATGATAGTTTAGAATATATTTTTGTTTTTATTTTTTCATTATTTTTTGATAAAAGTAAATATCTAACAATTAAGTTAGATGATTTTTTATTTTGTAAAAAATTAATATTGAAGTTATCTATATTTTCTATAACTCAATAAAACTCTACTCTAGAATTTTCTCAAATTTTCATATCTATATTTTGATTTAAATCATCAAAAAACATAACAATTATATTATCATCTACATTTATATTAATAATCTCTTCTCTTAAGATAGGCTCTTGAAATCATAACTTTGGAACAAGTTCAGATAATTTATAAAATCAATTTTTTGTTATTCTCATTTTTTAAAATTATTTTTTAAATCTTTTAATTTACTTAAATCTAATTTTGGTTTCTTTTTTTCTCAAAAACTAAAACTACTTCCACAACCACATCTATCTTTTACCTGTTCATTTGAAAATATAAAACGAACTTTCTCTTTTCCTGTATGATCTGAAGTAACTGTTTTAGTTATTACTGCTCAAACAAATTTATCTGCCTCTTTTTTTTCTACATATACCTCAAAAGGACTACTTTTTAATTCTAACTTTTGTAAATCATCAGTTATATCAAAATCTTCTTTTATATTTACTTTTGTACCACTACATCAAGCATCATAAAAATATATAAGTATTTTTTCAACTTTTCTATTCATTAAATCCAAAACCGTGTTTTTATCTAGTTTCATATTATAAATATTTGTTATGTAAACTTTTTCTAATCCCTCCCTCTACACTGCATTACGAGTACTCCCTTTTCCAAAGGGAGTACCTGAGGTACGAAGGGGAGGGATTAAAAAAATAGTATCAATTTTACCTAAAATCCCCCCTCAAATTCCATAGCTATTAACACATTCATCTCACTTGCATATTCTAGTGGTAATTCCTTCATTATAGGCGACAAAAATCAATTTACTATCATTGCAGTTGCTTCTTCTTCTTTTATACCTCTAGACCTCAAATAAAATAGTTCTTCTTCACTTATTTTTCATGCTGATGCCTCATGTCAAACTATCGAATCACTATTTGCGACATTTATAGTAGGAATAGTATCAGATATAGACAAATTATCTAATATAAGTGCATCACAATCTATTTTTGACACTGCTCATATGGCTGAAAGTTTTATGTCTATAAGTCATCTATATGTCGAGATTCATCATCATTTTGAAAGTGATTTAGACAATATATTACTGGAAGTATTTTTTCAGATATGAATTACTTTTGAACCTATATCTTGATTTTGATTTGTATTTGCAAATGCAAGTCAAAGCATATCGGTTTTACTATTATCTCATAATAATATACTACAAGGATAAAGCATTGTAACTCATGATCACATATTTCATCACACCCATTCCATATATCAATTCTCTTCTACAATTGCTCTTTTTGTATTTAGGTTATAAGTATCAAGACTCCAATTTTCAACTGAGCTATACCTCATTTTAGCTCACTTTCAGACATATATTTCAACTCAACCTGCATGCAAAGAATTCTCATCATACTTTGGTGCACTACATCATTCTATATAATGTGCATCACTATTTTCTTCTAAAATAATTATTGTATGTTCAAATTGCCCTCATGATTTTTTATTCATTCTAAAATATGATTGTAATGGTTCTGATATTTTTATACCAGCAGGAACATATAAAAATGTTCAACCAGACCAAACAGCATAATGTAGGGCTACAAATTTATGATCACCTATAGGAATAGATTTAGAAAAATACTTTTTCATCAAAGCAGGATATTTATGAAGAGCAACACTTGTATCATCAAATATAACTCATTGTTCAACCAATTCTTGTTTTAAGCTATGATATACAACCTCACTGTCATATTGAGCTCCCACTCAAGCCAATGATCTTTTTTCTGCTTCAGGTATTCATAATCTATCAAATGTATTTTTTATACTTTCTGGAACATCATCCCAACTCTTATTTAATCATGCTCATTCTGGTTTTGCAAAATAATAAATCTCATCTAAATTCAAATTAGATAAATCTGGTCACCATTTAGGCATATCTTTTTCTTGAAATATTTTTAGTGCCTTTAATCTTAAATTTAACATCCATTCTGGCTCACTGTTAGATAAACTTATTTGTCTAACAACTGTTTCATTTATTCATTTTAATATTTCATTTGTATAAATTATATTATCATCTTGAAAATTCCAAGTATTTGAAACTGTAATATTTTTATGATTATTTGTCATATAGTTATTTTAATAATTAATAATTTTTATTCATATCAATTTAGCTTTATTTTTTCTATTAATTCTTTGTTTCATTCATCAATAACTATTCAATCTTTTATTACATAAACTTTATCAACTTTTATATAATCCAGTATAGTAAAATAATGTGTGATTATTATAAAAGTATTATTTTCATTACTAATTTTTTTTAACATTTCTGCTATAGTTCTAAATGCATCTAAATCCAATCAACTATCTATTTCATCAAGAATTATATATTTTGGTCATATTAATTTCATTTGTAATATTTCTATTTTTCTTTTTTCTCATCAACTAAATCATACATTTAATTCCCTATCTAAAAATTTTTCATCTATATGAAGTTCTTCTAAATATTTTTTTATAAATCTTTTAAATATAAATGGACTTAATCATTTAAATCCTGTAGCATCTTTATCAATAAGAGGTTTTTCTAAATTATTTTTTAAATGTATATTATATATAACCCTTAAATATTCACTTAATTTAATACCTTTTATTTCTGGTACACTTTGAAAAGATAGGAATAATCAAGCTTTACTTCTTTCTTCTGGACTTAAGTTAAATAACTCATTTCAATCTATATTTACTGTTCATGAAATATATTCATATTTAGGATGTCACATTAAAAATGATGAAAAAGTAGATTTACCACTTCAATTTTTTCATAATAGACAATAATTTTTTCATAATTCAAAATTCATACTTATTCATTTCAAAATTTCTTTTTCTCATACTGAAACTTTTAAATTTTTTATTTTTATCATTTTTCTGTTTAATATATAAATATATTACTAATTTAGTAATATATTAAAAAAAATCAAGTTTTTATGTATACTCTTTTTATACACATTGTTTTTAAATAAGTAAGTGTTAATAAAATGTTAAAAAGTCGTATTTTTTAGCTTTATATACCATAACTTATTTTTACTATTTTGTCTAGCAGTTTATTCAAACTTGTTTTGACAAGTAGAAAAAAAAGATTAAAACTATATGTGTAATTTTGCTATAAATAAACATAAAAAACAAGCAATTAACATTTTTTTAACATTTGATATAATTAATACAAAATGGAAACTAATTTTAAAAATATTGAAAATAGACATATTTCTGTCCTTTTAAATGAATTAGTAGATTTTATAAGTATTAATAATGATAAAAAAAATATTATTGTAGACACCACATTATGAATTTGATGACATGCTAGCAAAATTATAAACAAAATGAAAAAGTGAGATATATTTATTTGATTTGATGCTGATATAAAAAATTTAGAATTAGCAAAAATTAGACTAAATGAAGTAAATAAAGAGAATATAATCAATATTATTTTAATTAATTCAAATTTTATAAATTTAAAAAATGAATTAAATAAAATATGAATTGAAAAGATCACATGAATATATTATGATTTATGACTTTCTTCTCTTCATTTAGACGAAGCTGATAGATGATTTAGTTTTATGCTAGAATGACCATTAGATATGAGATTAGATAAAACTAAATGAAAAACAGCAGCAGATATAGTAAATTGATATACTCAAAATGAATTAAGAGAAATATTTTTGAAATATTGAGAAGAACCTGGATCTAATAAAATAGCTAAAAAAATAATAGAAGCTAGAAAAATAAAGAAATTTAAAACAACGACTGATTTAAGCAACATTATACAATGATTACCCAAAAATAAATCTAGAATATTTCAAGCTATTAGAATAGAAGTAAACCAAGAATTACAAAATTTAGAGATGAGTTTAGAAGATGCTATTAAATTATTAGATAAAGGTTGAAAAATATTTGTAATTAGTTTTCATTCTTTAGAAGATAGAATAACTAAAAATATATTTAAAAAAGAAACTAAAGACTGTATATGCAGTGATTTATTATGTAAATGTTTACACAAAAAAACACTTAAAATATTAACTAAAAAACCTATAATACCAAGCGAAAACGAAATACAAAATAACCCTAGAAGTAGGAGTGCTAAAGCAAGATGTGCAGAAAAATTAATATAATAATATTTCCTAATCTACCTATTAAAAGTGAATTCAACAATTATTTATAAAAATTTAAAAAGAAATTTTTTATCAAAAAGAAAAAAAGAAAAAGAAAAAGACAATTTTTGAATAACTTCAACATATATTGCTCTTTTATCAATAATAAGTTTATTATTATTATATTATGTTTGGATATTAAATGAAAATGCAACAAACTGATATAATATAAGAGAATTAGAAATACAAAGAAAAACACTACTAATGGAAAAAGAACTTTTGGATGTAAAAATAGCTGAACTTGAAAGTTTATCTACTATACTTAAAGAAGATGATTTACAAAATATGGATAAAATAAAGGATCCTAAATATTTAGTTATAAAAGATGATGTTCAGTATGTATATAATTATTAAAATAAATAACAAAAAAGGATTTTAAATTAAATCCTTTTTTATTTTTCTCATCAAATTTGTTTTTTTTATTTATCTTTTGAAAACTAATGCCCTCCTTTTCAACAACAAGATTCTCCATGCTCATGTGAATGATGCGATACTTGATCTTTTAAAAAAGATATAAAATTATCAATTAACACTTCTATCATTTTAGAATCATCTATAATTTCTTCTCAATTATCACTAAGAATCATTTGTTTTAGTAATTCTAAATGTTTAGAATATTTTGAATCCAATTCTATAATTATTTTATCTGACATATATTTTTTATATTAATTTTTAAAATCATTTCATACTTAATTGTATTTTTCCTGTTTTTTCATCCATTGATGTAACTTTTACTTTTACTGTTTGTCATACCTCTACTATTTCTTTTGGATCTTTTACAAAACTATCCGAAATTTGAGAAACATGTACCAATCAATCATTTTTCATACCTATATCAACAAAAGCTCCAAAAGCAACAACATTCCTAATAACTCATTCTATTATATCTCATATTTTTATTTCAATTTTTTCTCATAATTTTATAGCTCTTTTATGTGTAGAATTAACTCTTTTTTCTATTCATGAATTTTTTATAGAATTTATAATAAATTCTATAGTAGATACATTTACATCTGAATAAAATTTTTTAAGTTCTAATTCAAATTTAGAATAAAAAATTGTAGCATCTTTCTCTTGTAAGGGAGAATAAAATCAAGGATGAGCTTGAATTATAAATCTAGCTAATTCATATTGTTCAGGATGTATATCACTATTATCAAATATTTCTTTACTTTGTGGAACCCTTAAAAATCAAACTGCTTGTTCATATATTTTATCTGAAAGCTGTTTTTTTAAATGCTCTCTGGATTTATATGGTCTATTATTATATATCTTTTTAGCTGTTCTTTTATCTATACCAGAAATATAATTTAATACATAACTAGAAGCTGAATTTACATTTATACCTATTTCATTTACGGTATCCTCAACTACATTTCATAATTTTTCTTCTAATTTTTTTTCTGATATATCATGTTGATACATTCATACTCATATACTTCAAACTGGAATTTTTACTAATTCTGATAATGGATCTATATATCTCCTACCTATAGAAACAGTTCATCTATCCAAACTATCTAAATCTGGGAATTCTTCTTGTGCTGTTTTACTAGCTGAATATACCGATGCTCAAGACTCATTTACTATAAATATTTCAATATCTGTAATTCAATGCAATATCTCAACTGTTTCATTTACTCATGTACCATTTCATACAACTATTACTCAAGGTTTTTCTTTATATATAAGGGATTTCAGTTTGATTTGTGTTTCATTTTTATTATGTAAAAACACTTTATCAAATAAAATAGGATTTCATAATTCATCTAAAATAACCATTTTACAACCTGCTCTATAACCTGGATCTATTGCTAATATTTTTTGACCATATTCTGGTTTTGTCATTAATAAATTAGCTAAATTTTGCTTAAATGTTTCTATAGCATCATTTTCTCAAATTTCAGATAAGATTCACCTAAGCTCATTTTCTACAGAAATAAATAAAGCTTCATAACCTTCTTTAAAAGATTGTTCTAATAAATCTATAAATGGTAATCTAACTATTTTACTAATTCCTTTTACCTCATGCAATCCATTTGGAAAAGGTAGAGAAGACAATATTCTAGAATAATGTTTTTTAATTCAATCAAAAGTAGTATCTGTTTTTTCTATTTTTAATCATAAAATTCATATATTTTCTCACCTATTCAAAGCAAGAATTTGATATGGTTTTAACCAAGATATCTTTAAACTAAAATCGGAGTAAATATCAAATTTTGAAATTTGTCATTTATCTTTTTCATTTAATTTTTCTAATGCTTTATCGGTTTTTTTCTTTGAAATAATAGTTCAATATTTTTGTAATGTTTCCATTAAATCAGCTCTTAAGTCTGAATTTGCAGATACTTCTGCAGAAATAATATGCATGCTTCATTCTAGTATTTCTTCTAAAGTATAGTCTTTTAATAAATTATCTAATTGCTCTTGTCATTTTTGATCCAAAGAAGAAAATTGAGATGAGCTAATATCTATGTTTTTCTTTATAATATCAGCAACAAATTGAAATCATTTTTCAATTGCTATCATTGCTTTTGTTTTCTTTTTACTTTTGTATGGTTTATATATTTCTTCTACTTCTTTAAGAGTTTTTGCTTTTAATATATTTTCAAAAAGTTCAGGAGTCATTTTTCATAATTCTGTTATACCATTTATAGCTATTTGTTTAGCTTTATATATTTTTTCTGTTTTATCTCTAAGTTCAATTATTGCTCTAATTTGGTCCTCATCTAAATTTCAAGTTCTCTCTTTTCTATATCTTGCTATAAAAGGAACTGTAGATCATTCTAATGTAAGTTCTAAAACAACTTCTACTTGAAAATGTTTAAATCATAATTCACTTGACACTATTTCAATATAATTTGGTTCTTGTAATATATATATATTTTCTTCTGACATTTTTATTATTAATAAAATATTTTAATTTCCACTATTTATACACAAAATAATTGTTAATCTTTTTTAATTATAGTAAAAGTATTTTTATAAACCATCTTTCAAGCAGGATCAAAATATTTAATTTCATATAAATTAGTTCAAATACTCATATTATTATTACTAGATGAAGCATGATATCTCCAAGTACTACCATTAAAAGAACTTAATGTATAATCATTAACAGTTACTTTTGATATTCATTCAATTAAAACTTTTCATTTAATAGTTACAAAATCAGTACTAGTAGTAAAAGTACTTTTTGTTGTTGGTTCAGTAAATGTAAATTGACTACCATCAACATCAAATGTTTGTACATTAAATCAAGAATTATTATTAGTTGAAGTATTGTTACTTGCTACTGTTGTTGTTTGATTTGATCATTGTGCATAATATATTGTATATACAAATTTTGATAAAATCATATTTTGAGCATCATAAACTTTAAAAACTAAATTATTTTCTTTATTTGGAACTGGTACATTATCAAATTTAAATGTTTTTAAATTTTTATTTAAAACTGCTTCTTTTCAATTAAGAGTTATTTTTATAATTTCCTCATTAGTAAAATTTCAAGAAACATTAATTAAATCAGATGAAACATTTGATTCATCTAATAAATTAGAAAAGTTTATTAAATTAGAGCTTAATATTTCGTCTGTTTTTAAAATTTCTCAAGTTAAAGTCTCATTTTCATCTTCATCTAAAGATTTATCTAAAGATACAAAACTTGGTCAATTATTTATTATAAACCAATCAGATTGTTTATAATAATCATCTATATTTTCTTTGCTTAAAGTTAAATCTAATTCTTTTTTACTAGCTTCAGATCTAGAAATAGTTATTTTTTGTCATGAAGATAATACAGTAGTCTTTCATACTAAATTAGAAACTTCTGCAAATCAAGATACTAAATAAACCGTACTTCCCATTTCATTTTGAGAAAATGAAACATGAGAATTTTCACCTATTTTCACATTTGCAAATTTCATATCTAAATTTACTGGAGTTATAGAATCTATCCATAAATCAGAAGAATCTAAATAAAAATTTCAATTTTCTAAATATTTTAAGTCTCATAGTTTATGAAGCCTAAGATTTAATCAAGCTAAAGATAAACTAACATTTCCCTCTTTTACCATTATTTTTTCTCATTTATAAAGAGAAATATCTCATTCAATTTTCTTTTTATAATCTCAAGGATAAACTATATACCCTTCACTATTAACTCAGTTTAAAATAATTTCTAATCATATTTTATTTTCAATATCAATTTGTTTAGGTTTACTATCTCATAAAAACACTGAAAAAATTACTATTAAAAATAAAAAAAATCAAATTATAGGCACCATATAATCCCTTAATCATTTTTGTATATGATTTCTCCTTCTAACATTCATATAAATACAATTTAATATATAAAATTAATTATTCATAATTATAAATAATATTAATAAAAATTCAACTTAAAATTAAAAAGTTGAATTTTTAAAATATTAAAATAATTTCTCTTAATTATTTCTTACATATAAATATTATTATAAAGTATTGTAAAATAAAGATTTTATTTATTTAATATAAAAATATGTTTAAAAAAATATTTATACTTATTATTATTTTTATAATGAATTTTTTTCCTACTAGCTCTTATTTAGAAAAAGAAAATAAAGATAAAATAGATAAATTAACTAAAGATTTATTTTTAAAAATAGAAAAAGATTATTCTATCTTTCAGCAAAAAGATATTTTAATAAAATTAAATAAAAAAATAAGTTACCTTAAAATAAAAAATAAATCTAATCTTTCAAAACTTGAACTTTTCAATTATTTACAAATAATTATAAAACAAGAGTTAAATAAAAAAAATCTAGCTTTAAAAAATTGTAATAATTATCATATTCACAATGATATAAGTGCTTCTATTTTTTGGGTATGAGAATGAGCTAATGATTCTAATTGATATATTTCAAATATGAAAAGTGCTTGGGATGGAGATTGGTATAAAAATTTTAAAAATTGAACAGAAAATCATTTTTATATAGCATTACCATATAATGATTTTGAAAATTGAAAAAGAAAAAATGATGTAAAAAATATTCCTTGGTATAATAATAATATAAAAGATAATGAATCTGTAGTAAAAAACAGATGGATAAAAGTAGAGTATAATTGAAAAATAGCTTATGGTCAATGGGAAGATGTATGACCTTTTTATGAAGATGATTTTGATTATGTATTTTGAACAAAAAAACCTAAAAATACATATATCCTTAAAGCATGAATAGATTTATCACCTAAACTAGCTGATTATGTTTGATTTAAAGGAAGTTGAAATGTAAATTGGAGTTTTATAGAAGAAAATTGTGTACCTGACTGAAAATGGAAAAATATTATAACTAAAAACAATATTAATTGGAAATAATATTATTATATCTTTTTATCCTTTATAATAATTTTCTGATATAATAATATTATTATTAAATTCTGGTATTTTAATACTACTATCAAAAAAAGTAGTTTTTAATCATTGTTTTCTTAAGTAATTATAATAATCACTCATAGTTGTAAAAGAAAATCATTGCTCTTGTAGACTATCTAATAATTTTATGTATTCGTTATACTTAATAGGATCAATATTTCAAACTTCATCAATATAATCTTGTGGATGTAACATTATTATAGAAAATCATTTATTATTTGAATCTTCTATACTTTTTTTAACTATAGAACTTACTGTATTCATTTTTTTAAATTCATAATCATAAGTTGATGTACTATAGTCAAAAAATCAAGCTCACTCTGAAGAAATTATTTTAAATTTATTTTTTTGTGCAGATATAACAGTTCCCGTAGAATATACATTATTAGGAGGTATAAAAGTTATAATTTCCTTATTTGTATATTTTTTTAGTATTTTTAATCAATCTTCTAATTTTTGATTAGCTGCTTTTTCAGATAGACTTTGAAATTCTGGTACATCATCTCTATTATTAAATCAATGTTGAGCAATTTCTATATTACATTTATTTTGTTTCAAATAAGTTGTTATTCTAGAGTCTTCACTAAGATTTAATGGTATAACAGCAAGAGTAAATGGTATTTTTCTTTTTAAACCTTCATTTAACATTTTTATTGATAAATCATTTAAATATGAAGATTGTATATCATCCAACCTAAATATTATATATTTTTTTTCTGGTTTAATTTCATTATTATAACAAAAATGATAATTATTAAAAAATGTAAAATTTCCATTCTTTATACTTGTTTTATATAAAAGAAAAAATTGACTTAAAAAAAACAAAACTACAATCAATGTAATAAAAAAATGTATTGGTTTTTTTATTATCCAATGAATTATTATAATAAAAATATGTACTAAAAATGTTAATCATCAACCTGTATTCATAATATATTTGTTATAAATTAATATTTCTCCTTTTTGGTTTAAACCAAACTAAAGATTTATTATTTTTAATTATTTGTTTATAAAATTCAGTTAGAAATACATAAGAATTAATATATGATAAAAAAATTAAACAAAATGAATAAAAAAATAAATCTATTCTTTTTCTTTTTATTGCACCATATATTCCTAATAAAGTAGTAAAAGTAAAAAATAATATTAATCAATTTATATAAAGTTTTATATTTATTATAGGTAATAAAATAATTATAAGTGAAAAAATTAATCATTCAATATATGACATAGATATCTCAAATATAAAGAATAATTTATTAACTTTTGGAAAATGTTTTTTAAGGTTTTGCCAACCTCATCATTGCCATCTTTTTAATTGATGAGTATATGCTCAAATAGTATTTGGATCTTGAGTATAAACTATAGCTTTATTATTAAAAATAATATATCTACTTTTTTCATAATTATTAATTTTGTATGAAAAATCTAAATCTTCTGCTATTGTATCATGCTCAAAAATAATATGTTTTTTAAAAAATTTAGTTTTAAATCAACTAGCACATCAAGGTAATACTAAAATAGAATTTATATATGATTGTGCTCTTTTATGTACATCTTGTCATATCATATATTCTAATTCTCTACATCAAGTTATCCAGTTTCATTTCATACTTATTACATACCCACATACGGATACTATTTTTTTACTTTGTTTAAAAGATTTTTCTATTTCTTTTACAAAATCTTTATCAAGAATAGTATCTGCATCTGTTGCAATAAATACATCATCAGTTACATAACTTATAGCTTTTTCTTGTGCATGACTTTTATTTCATGTATTCTTTTTTAAATGGATTCATTTAATTTGTTTTCAAAATGAATCTATTATTTTTCAAGTATTATCTGTACTTCAATCATTAACAACTATTATATGATCTGGTTTTCTTGTCTGTTTTAAACAAGCTAAAATGCACGATTTGATTGTTTCTTCTTCATTATATGCAGGAATAATAATAGATATTTTCATATTCAAGTTTATTAAATTATATAATAACTCTTAGAAATAGTAATATTTATATTAAAATTTTTAGAATAATGGAATTGTAATTTTTATATTACAATATAATATCATAATTTGAAAAAAAGCAAGATTTTATTTATAAATCTTTTTAAGTATTAATTAATTTTAAAATTTTTTCTTCTATATCTTGAATAATTTTTTCAATTTCATTAACTTCAAAAAAATCTATTCATTCATTTAAATCTATATAAATATTTTTTACATAATTTCTAAATCAAAATGAAACTTTATCTATAATTTCTTTATTACTAAAAATATCATAATCTATTTTTAATCCTAAATCACTATATCTTCATTCTAAAAAAGTAAATAAATCATCTGAAAATCTGGTATTCCAATCATCTTTATAAAATGAAGAGATAATTTTTTTTATACTATTTTTATCTAAATCTTTTATATTATTTGGTCTAATATTTGTTATATCATTATTAGATATTTTTTGATATACAATATCTAATAAAATTTTAATTTTATCTTTGTTTATTTCATTTTTTTCATCTAAAAAAGTAGTATAAAATATTTTATACTTATTATTATTAAGTATAATTTTTCATATCCGTATTTTAAAAAAACTTTCTATATAGTCTTTATTTTTTATAATATTTTCTGAATTTTTTATATTTTCCATTTATTTAAATTTATTTAATAATTATTTTAATATTTCAATCTTCTCTAGTTATACTTATTTTTAATCAATTTCAATCTAAAATTATTTTATCTACTTCTTTATTTAATAATTTTTCAAGTTTAGACTTATCTATTTTCTTTATTTTATCTAATAAAATTTCTTTTGGGGATAAATCTAAATTATCTATTTTTTCATTGTTTTGTTTTTTTAAATATTTCTCTTTTATTTCTGGTTTTATTTCTAAACTTATACTAGTTATATTACTATTTTCATGTTTATTAGTATTATTTTTATAAACTATTGCTTCTATACTTTTTTCAAATATTTTATTTATATCAGTTAATCAATCTAAATAATCGAAATTTCATTTATTTGTTTCAAAATTATGAGTAATCCTTCATTTTAAATCTTGTTCTTGCAATTTTAATGATATATTATTTATTATAAAATCTGTTTCATTTGGAGTTTTTCAAGGAATAAAAAGAAAAATCTCATCTCATCAAAGTGATAATTGTACTTCAGGATAATCTTTTTTTATATTTTTAACTAATGTTTTAAATTTTTGTGTTGCCGTATCTCAAGCTTCTAATAAATCTATAAAATTGTTCGAATTTATAGCAGTTATAGGTTTTCATTTTTTATCTAATTTTCATTTTATTTCTTTTCAACCAACAACTCTTCAAGCTAATTCTCTAAAATCAATTAAATTCATTATTCACATATCAACTATATCTATAAAAACTCTTATTCAATTTTTTCAAGTACTTAAATTATCTAATGCATTTCTAGTAAGAGTTCATTTATAATTATTCATTATTGCATCAGGATTTATTTTTAATTCTCTTATTTCATTATTTAAAATATTTATTTTTAAATAATCTTCTCTATTTCAAACAGGAGAAATATAATCAAATCATTTATTTAAATTAGAGATATATTCATTTACTTTTGATGATAATTCTCAAATTTCATCTTTTTTTACAAATCAATCTTTTTTAGTAATTATTATTTCTCATTTTCTAGTATATCTAAGTAATAAAGGACTTATTTTTCAATCAACAATTATATCATAACTAGTTCAAGCAGTTTCAAATTTTTCTCATTTATATTTTTTTAGTATATCATTTTCTATTCTTAATATATCATTTGAAATAGTTTTAATTTTATCAAAACTATAAATAATTTCATCTCATAATTTCGTTAATTCTACTGGTGTCTTAGATCAAATCTCAGCTTTATAAAAGGTCTCTAATTTATCTTCAACACTAACTATATCTTTTTCATATCGTAATTTTCTTACTTTTGAACTTCAAACTCATATATCAAAATTATCAAGTAATATAGATTTTAAATCATCAATATCTTTTTTTGTTTTAGTTGCTCATTGTTTTTTTGATCATATCAAAGATTGTTCAAGTTGCTTAAATTTATTTTCAATTAAATTATTAAAAACATTTTCAAATAATACAGTTTTATTAGTTTCATTTCAAAATATTTTACTTATATCTAAATCTTCTTTTACTGAAAAACTTATATGTTTATAATCTTCTCTTACTATTCTAGAATTTTCTCAATCAATTTTAGTTTTCTCAAAATTATTTTTTAGTACTTTTTTAAATTCAAGTACAAACAAATCTACAAATTCTTTGGAAACATTATCATTTATATATTTTACTCAAATAAAATTAATATCAACTACTTTTTGTCATGGAATTAATCTAGACACTTCAAGTAAAGGATGATTTTTTCATATTATTTCATATAATTTTGTTTGTAATTCATGTTTTGTAATATCATCTACTCACTCAAAAATAAATTCTTTTTTATCAGGATTATTTTTTATTATATCAATAAGCTTTTCATTAAGATCTTTAGTTTCTAATCAAATAAAATCTTTTCAATTTATAATTATCTTTTCTTCTTTTTTTATAACTTCTTTTGATTTTTCTTCTTTTTTAGTTTCTATATCTTTTTTTGACTTATTATTTGTATTTTCAACTACATTATTTGTTTTAAGTATTTTTCATACTAATTTATTGGCTCATAGAGTTGAAATTGTATTATCTATAATATTTGCTTTATCTTCAACTTTTTCAATATTTTTAGATATATCTCTTAATCAATTTCTAAATTCTCTTCAAGATTCTGTTCTTAATTTTCTTCATGTATTTTTCGCACTCATTACAGCTTCCTTTCTAGCAAAATTAGCTCATAATTTTGTAATTCAAGCTCATCAAGCAACTAATCAAGCTATACTTACAAGTAACATTGCAATATCTCATTGTTTTCATGATTTCATCATTTCTCATAATTGTTTTATCATTTCTATTCATTGCTCTCAAAGTAGATTTATAATTACTAAAGAAGGATTTTCCTTAATTAAATCATTCAATTTTCTTTCTCATTCCTTTGCTTCAGTTGGATTATTAGAATTACTTTCTAATCTATAAGCTGTATAGCGAGGAAGTAAAATTAATCAAGCTGGAATATTTCATATAAATTTTAACATTCATTCTGCTCACTCTCATAATTCTTTTGTCAATAAAATACCTAATTCTTTATATGATTCTTTTGAAGTTACATCAAATTGTTTTTCAGACATTTTTTTAAAATCATCTGGAGTAAGTCATAATTTTTCTAATCATTC